>JAZNJF010000348.1:0-1987 GCA_045577885.1 Thermoguttaceae bacterium
GCGACGATTCCGACGCCGCAAAAGTTGGCCGACGCGGTCGCCGCCGAAGTCGAAAAAGCGCGTTCCGACGCGATTCATCCACCGCTATTAATCGAAACCTGCGTCAAAACCGATTTTAACGCCGCCGACGCGACCGCTCCGACCGCCGTTAACGTCGACGCGAAAACCGCCGACGCAACCGTCCCGACCGCCGAAACGCTCGCCTTCGTCGTCGAGCTTAACTCCGCGTCGAAAGCGGAGTTAACGAACCTGCCGCGCGTCGGCGA
Source organism: Thermoguttaceae bacterium (assembly GCA_045577885.1). GTDB lineage: Bacteria > Planctomycetota > Planctomycetia > Pirellulales > Thermoguttaceae > RUG369. Next base: position 267 of record JAZNJF010000348.1, read on the forward strand.
GAAGTTGGCGGAGCGGATTATCGAGCGCCGCGAAGAGCTCGGCGGCTTCCGCTCGGTCGACGATTTGCTCGGCGTTAAAGGAATCGGCGAAAAGACGCTCGACAAAATGCGCCCGTTTTGCGTCGTCGCGCCGCTCGACGACGCCGAGTAACCCGCGTTCCCGCAAGCGTATAACGTTCAACATTTAGCGCCGATTCCGCCCCGTCGCGCCAACGCGTCGACGTTGCTTAACGTCGCCCGACTTTAAAACCCGACCGGCGGCGACGTCGATTAGCGCAAAGATTCGATAAACCGCGCGACGTAAGGATTAAGCGCTAGCCGCTCCGCGTCGAGGGAGTCGAAACGAGCGCCGCGTTTGATTAATTTGATCGCGGGACGTTGATGTAAAAACCTTACCCAACCCTCCAAAGGCGTCGCGCCGTCGTTCGAACGCGCTTCGACGTCCGCTCCGGCGTCGATTAAGAGATCGATAACGTCGACGCTCGTCGCGAAATGAAGCGGCGTCTTTCCGTCGGCGTTCTTTTGGTCGACGTCGGCCCCGCTTCAATCAAGAGTCGGCAAACTTCCGGTTGTCGGCGACGAGCGGCAAGCGTTAGCAAGGGCAAGCCGTTTCGACTTGTTTCGGCGAAATCGACGGCGTTTTGCGCAAGAAGCGCCTTCAATCCGTCGACGCGGTCGTCGCTCGGCGGCCCGACAAGCGCGTATTCGCCGGTAAAGAGCCCGCCGTTCGAAGCGAGCCAAAAGTCGACGTATTCCTCCGGCAAAACGACGCCGTTTCGCGCCTCGAAACGCTTAATCTCGTCGAGCGTCGGCGCCGGGAAGGAATCGATCACCCGCGCTTTCATTGGAGCGTTCATTTTGCTTTCTCCCCTTATCGCTTGATTTCGTTTCGGTTGGCGACGCCGACGTCCGCGAACGCCAAGAACGCGACAAAGCGCCGCCGTCCCCGATTATACGCGCCGACGCTCGCCAAGTCAAGCGTTTTGCGCAAAAGTCGAGCGAATGAAAAAGCCGTCGAAAACGCGTCCGTTCCAACCGCCTAGAAGCCGAGAAGTCGAGACGCCGCGACGTCGAGCGCGCCCAAGAAACGCCCGAATTTTAACCGACGTCGCAACCGGCGCCGCGAGAGCGTTCGGCAAGGCGCGCCGTTCCCCCGTCGACGTTCGATTCGTCAAGCCCCCAAAAAACAAAGGCGTTAAAACCGACGCAAATCGCCGATCTTAACGCCGTCGCCGCCGTTTGGCGCGTTTTAACAACGTTCAACGTTAACGCCCAACGGTTCCCAAACCGCTCAACGGTTCAAAAACGCCCAAAGTTTCTCCGGATACGCGAAGTCCGGAACGATCGCGTCCGCGCCGGCTTCCAGCAGGAACCCGCGCTTGTGCGCGTTGACGCCGACCCGCTCCGCTTCGTTCGACGCGACGCCGACCGCGTATCCGCCGACCGCCTTCACCGCCGCCATATCGAATCCGCCGTCGCCGAAACCGACCAATTCGTCGCCGCTCCAGCCGTTTTTCTCCAGAAGCGCCTTCAACACGTCGTTCTTTTCGCACGGCGTTCCGTCTTCGCGGGCGCCGTAAATCCCTTGATCGAAGTACTTCGTCAAACCGAGTCGTTCGCATTCGGAAGTTAAGCGTTTTTCGTCGGTTCCGCTCGCCAAACAGAGCGCGACGCCGTTAAGTCGGATCGTAGCCATGTCGTTCTGTGAGCCAAGGAGTTGG
>JAZNJF010000349.1:0-9409 GCA_045577885.1 Thermoguttaceae bacterium
CCCCCCTATTTTAACATGTTGCATAACGTTATTTCCTAAATTCAATAAAAAGGATAAAAGTTGGAATGAGCGGAGGGCGCGTTTTTTATCGTTTGACCGTCGCCGCGCCCTTCGACGTTAAGCGGTCGTCGCGTTGCGTTAAAAGAGGTTTAACGCTTGACGTTAAACGATTTCCGGAACGACGAAACCGTCGCGGTAGTCGATTTTGAGGAGGCGCGCCGCCGCCTCGGCGTATTCGCCCTTGACGCCTTCGACGCCGTCGTATTCCAAAAAGCGGCTCGTTTTGAACGTATCGGCGTTCATTTTCAGCCCTTGCGCCGTCAAATGACGCTCCAAATCGCCGAGCGCTTCGGCCAAGAGCGCGGAACCGTCGGCGGAGTCGGCGACGAGGTCGAGCGCGGCGGCTTTCGAGTAAGGTTCGCCGAGCCGATAAGCCGCGTTCGCGCCGTTGTACCAAGTCGCGGAGTCGCGACCGACTTCAAGCGGAGCGTAAAGGCGCGACGCGTCGCCGGCCAAAACGGTTTCGACGAAGTTGCGCAAGTGCGGGCCCGGGCCGTCGTGTTCCGAGGTCGCTTTGAATTCGCGAATTTTTTTCCCTTTTTCGTCGTAAGCGACCGCGCGGCCCCAATATTTGACGTATCGCCCCCCTTCGCAACGGACGGAGTAACCGACGGCGGGTTCGTCGCAAGTCCCGGCGCTTTTGGGGTTTTTCTTGTCCGGCAGGTTCGAGATGCAGAAGATAACCGGCGCTTCCCCGGTATCGAAGTAGACGAACATTTCGTTCGGCGTTTCCCCGACGTCGTCGTATCCGATTCGAGCCCCGCCCGCCAAAACGCGTTTCGGAGCGCGGATTCGGTCGAGAAAAACGTCGTTGCGGCAGTCGTCGAGGAGGTGCGCGCCCCAGTTGCCGGTCTCGCCGTTTCCGGTGTTCCACATCCAATGCCAGTCGTATTGGAGGTTCGAGCGGTAGAGCGGAACGTCCGGCGCCGGGCCGAGCCAAAGGTTGTAATCGACGTTTTTAGGCGGGGTTAGCGGCGTCGAACGCTTGCCGATACCGCGTCGCGGCGCGAACCGATTGACGCGAATCGACCGGACGGCGCCGAGCGTTTTCGCCTCGTGCAGGAACTCGCGCGCTTCCGGATGATGCTCCGGGTCGGCGCGCATTTGCGTTCCGATTTGGCAATTTTTTCCGTATTTTTTCGCGGCGGCGACGACTTGCGTCCCTTCCCAAAAATTGAGGCAAAGCGGCTTTTCGAGATAAACGTCTTTGCCGGCTTCCATCGCCCAAATCGCGGCCAAGACGTGCCAATGGTTGCAAGTCGCGATCAACACGGCGTCGACGTTCGGGTCGTCGAAGACGGCGCGCATGTCGACGGAGTCTTTCGCTTTCGGGAAGTTCTTTTTCGCGGCGGCCAAACGACTTCGGTCGGGGTCGCAAACGGCGACGATTTCGGCGTTTGGAATTTGCGAAAGGAACGTCGTCAAGAAGAGCCCGCGTCCGCCGCACCCGACGAGCCCCAAACGAAGCTTTTCTTGCGGACGGTTCGCAAAGACGTTCGGGGACGAAAACGGCGTCGCAAAGGAAGCGGAAACGGCGGCGAGGCCGAGCGCGCCCGCGGCGATAAAATCGCGTCTGTTAACAGGGGACATTGACGTTCTCCGAATCGCGACGGTTTCGCCGACCGCCGCGTTAAAAAAGGAAAAATCGACCGAAAAAACAACCGACCGAACGGAAATCGGGCGACGATCCGTTTTCGGCGGCGTTCCGGAGTCGATTATACGGCGAACGGCGTCGAAATGCAAGCAAAAAGAACGCAAATAGGGAAGAAGAACGCAAAAACGACCGCCGCGGAACGTCGACCGCAAGAAAAGAAAAAGCGCCGCTCGACGCGAAAATCGACCGGCGCGAAAACGGGGAAAACAAACGCGAAGATCGCGGTTTTCCGAGCGGCAAACGTCAAACGAGCGTCGTAAACTGTTCGTTGACGCGGAGATCGCCGCAGTTGAGGTAACGGATGTCTTTGATTCCGAACTTCATCATCGCCAAGCGGGTGAGGCCGACGCCGAACGCGAAACCGCTGTATTCTTTCGGGTCGATTCCGCCGTGTCGCAGAACTTCCGGGTGAATAAGGCCGCAAGGAATCAGCTCGATCCAACCGTCGCCGCAAGTCGGGCAACCCTTCCCGCCGCAAAGGAGGCAGTTCAGGTCGAGTTCGAAACCCGGTTCGACGAACGGGAAGTAACCCGGGCGAAGACGGACTTTAACGTCGCGCTTGAAGACTTGGCTCAAAATCGTTTTCATCGTCGCGATCAGGTTGGCGACCGAAATGTTCTTGTCGACGACAAGCCCTTCGCATTGGTAAAAAGTGTTCTCGTGGCTCGGGTCGACCGCTTCGTAACGGAAGCAACGGCCCGGGAAAATCGCGCGAATCGGCGCCCCGAAGCGTTGCAACGTGCGGACTTGGTTCGCCGACGTGTGCGTGCGCAGAATTAACTGATTTTTGAGCCAAAAAGTGTCTTGCATGTCGCGCGCCGGGTGGTCGCCCGGGATATTCAGCGCTTCGAAGCAGAAGTATTCCGATTCGACTTCCGGGCCGTAAAGGACGGAAAAACCCATCCCTTGGAAGACGTCTTCCAGCTCCATTTGCGTCAGCGTGATCGGGTGGAGCGCGCCGAGTCGACGACCTTTGCCCGGAGCGGTCAGGTCGAGATCGTTCGTTTTGCGGCGAATCGCGGACGCTTTGAACGCTTCGACGGCGGCGGAGATTTCGGCGGTCGCGAAATTTTTCAATTCGTTAAGACGTTGGCCGAAGCTCTTTTTTTCTTCGACCGTCATTTTGCTAAAGTCGGCGCTCTTCGCGAGGGTCGTGATCGAACCTTTGCGACCGAGGTAATCGACGCGAATTTGCTCGACTTGCTCCGCCGTCGTCGCCGACTTCAAATCTTGAACGAGCCGTTCTTTAATTTCTTGCACGGAAATCTCTCCCAATCGATACAAACGGAATCGCGACCGTCGCGCCGGAACCGTCGAAGCGGCGGCGTCGGGAGCGGTCGGAAATTTTGTCAAAAATCGTTAATTTGGCTGAAAAAGCGTCGTCGAAGGCGCGGTTGAACGACGCGTCGACAAACGTCCCCTTATATTATAACGTCGTCTTCAATTTGCGTTAGGAGCGCCGGGGGGATTTTTTGCGACTTTTCGCCGAGAAAAGAGGCGCGGCGGTTCCGGTTTCGGCGTTTTTGCGGCGTCGCGTTGCGATTTTACAAGGCGAGCGGCGTTCGGCGACGGATTTAAACGTTAAAATGGGGTAAATGGACGGAACAGCGAAACCCGTTTTCGGCTATTTCGTCTTTGCGGGCGGTCATACGGTCGGTTATCGGAAGCGGGCGGCGCTGTCATTTTGGCCCGTCGACGCGGCGAAAACGCGCCGATTTTGGCGTCGGCGGCGACAAAAACGACGGCAAGCGCGCGTCGTTTGAAGGAGCGAAAATAAAATTTTTCGCTAAAAAAGAAGAAAAAAGAGGGAAAAAAACGAGTTTTAAAGAAAAAAACGGCGTTTGGCGCCGCGTTTGCTTAATGAGAAATTGAGTCGCGGGGACGACTCGTAAAGACGAAAATTAGCAAGGAGAACGAAATGAATTTTTCTTTCGATAAATTGACGACGAAATCGCAAGAAGCGATCGCCGGAGCGCAACGGCTCGCGACGACGAAAGGGAATCCGGAAATCGGCGGACTCCACCTTCTCGCCGCGGCGCTCGAAGAACGGGACGGGGCGGTCGCTCCGATTTTCGCCGCGATCGGCGTCGACGTCGCTCGACTGAAAAAAGCGGTCGACTCGGAAATCGACCGGTTGCCGCGCGTCGAGGGAACGACGCCGTCGCCGAGCGCCGAACTTCAAAAGATTTTCGTTAAAGCGGCGGAAGAGGCGACGGCCCTAACCGACGAGTTCGTTTCGACCGAACACCTGCTCCTCGCGCTAACCGTCGTCGACGGGAAAGTGCAAAGGATTCTCGACTTGTTCGGCGTCGACCGAACGAAAATTCTCGAAGGCGCGAGCCGAGTGCGCGGGAACAACCGCGTCGTCGACCAAGAGCCGGAGGGAAAGTTGCAAGCTCTTGCGAAATACGGGATTAACTTGGTCGAACGAGCGCGTCGGGGCAAACTCGACCCGGTGATCGGGCGCGACGCCGAGATCCGCCGCGTCGTTCAGGTCTTGTCGCGGCGAACGAAGAACAATCCGGCGCTGGTCGGGGAACCGGGCGTCGGGAAGACGGCGATCGCCGAGGGGCTCGCGCTGCGCATCGTCGAGGGGGACGTTCCGGAAAGCCTTAAAGACAAAGAGGTTGTCGCGCTCGATATGGGGGCGTTGATCGCCGGAGCGAAGTTCCGCGGCGAGTTTGAAGAGCGGCTGAAAGCGGTCTTGAAGGAGGTCGAAGCGTCGAACGGGCGGATTATCCTCTTCATCGACGAGTTGCACGCCGTCGTCGGAGCGGGGAACGCTCAGGGGAGCGCCGACGCCGCAAACCTTCTCAAACCGGCGCTTGCGCGCGGCGAAGTGAAGTGCGTCGGCGCGACGACGTTCGACGAGTACCGCAAATATATCGAAAAAGACCCGGCGCTCGAACGGCGGTTCCAGCCGATTACGGTCGCCGAACCGAGCGTCGAGGACGCGTTAGCGATTCTGCGCGGGCTGAAAAACCGGTACGAGTCGCACCATAAAGGCGTTAAAATCAAGGATTCGGCGCTCGTCGCGGCGGTCGAACTGTCGAAACGCTACCTGCCGGAGCGTTTCCTGCCGGACAAGGCGATCGACTTGATGGACGAGGCGATGAGCCGTTTGGCGATGGAGTTGCAAAGCGTTCCGACCGAAATCGACGACGCGCGACGCCGGTTAACGCAGTTGAAAATTGCCGAGCGACAACTTGTCGACGAAACGGAACCGAGCGCCGTCGCCCGGCTCGCCGAGATTCGCAAGGAAATCGCCGCGAAGACGGAAACGTTGGCGGAGCTAAACTTGCGTTGGGAAAAGGAAAAAAGCGGCGTCGGCGACTCAAAGCGACTGCGCGAAAAAATCGACGATAAACAGCTCGAATACAAGAACTTGGACGCGAGCATTAAGGCGGCGTATTCGCGCGGTCAAGCGGTCGACAACGCGGAATTTCAACGGTTGGCCGAGCTTTATTCGGAGGTTCAAAACCTGCAGAAACAACTCGACGCCGTCGAGGAAGAGGAGGAGCGCGCCGCCGAAGCGAACGCAGTTGCAAACGTCGACGCAAACGCCGCGACGAACGGTAACGCGCCGACTTCCGGGATCGCTAAAGCGCCGCCGAAAAAGCTGTTGCGTCAAGTCGTCGGACCGGAGGAAATCGCCGAAATCGTCGCGCTTTGGACCGGCGTCCCGGTCGGGCGAATGCTCGAAACGGAGCGGGCGAAACTCCTTGTCTTGGAAGACCGCCTGCACGCGCGGGTCGTCGGACAGGACGCCGCCGTCGACGCCGTGTCGAACGCGGTGCGCCGAAGTCGAAGCGGACTCCAAGACCCGGGGCGGCCCGTCGGTTCGTTCCTCTTCCTCGGCCCGACCGGCGTCGGGAAAACGGAGCTTTGCAAAGCGTTGGCGGAAGCGCTGTTCGACGACGAAAACGCGATCGTAAGAATCGATATGAGCGAGTTTATGGAGAAACACTCCGTCGCGCGGCTGATCGGGGCGCCTCCCGGATACGTCGGGTACGAGGAGGGCGGCGTGTTGACCGAAGCGGTTCGGCGGCGCCCTTACAGCGTCGTTTTGTTCGACGAAATCGAGAAGGCGCACCGCGACGTGTTCAACGTCTTTTTGCAACTCCTTGACGACGGACGACTTACCGACAATCAAGGGCGAACGGTCGACTTCTCGAACGCGCTGATCGTGATGACGTCGAATTTGGGAAGCCGCGCGATTCAAGAGATCGCGTCGCAAGGCGGGACGACGGAAGAACTTAACGAAGCGACGACGCTGATTTTGCGCGAGCGGTTTTTGCCGGAATTCCTCAACCGAATCGACGAGACGATCGTCTTCCAACCCCTTGCGAAAGCGGAGATTAGGAAGATTGTCGAGATTCAAACGCGGAAGTTGAAGACGCTCCTCGCGAAGCAAAACGTCGACTTGACGCTAACCGACGCGGCTCTCGACGGAATCGCGGAACTCGGATACGACCCGGCGTTCGGCGCCCGCCCGCTCAAACGCGTTATTCAACAACGGTTGCAAAACCCGTTGGCGTTGGAGTTGCTGAAACGCCCGGCGACGTTCGGCGGGGAAAACGCGCCGCGTCGACGGATTGTCGTCGACTTCGACGGCGGCGAGTTCCGATTTAACGTCGGCGGCGATAAGCGTTGACGTTGAACGCTTTGCGCGTTTTGTCGTTGAAACGAACCGCGTTTTTCGCTCGCAAGGGACGGAAAACGCGGTTTGGCGTTTCTTGCAACGTTAACGTTTAAAACGGGTTAACGTTAGTCGGCGAGGCGAACGACGACCGGCTCGGCGGCGTTCTTTTCGACGGTCGTTTCAGCCGTCGACGTCTTGTCGCCGACGCGAACGGTTATCCGGTAATCGCCGAGAAAAACGCGAGTTGCGACGGTTCCGGCTTCGTTCGACGTCGCGTCGAGATTCGAGCGCCAAGTTTCGCCGACAAGCTCTTGCCAAACTTTACCGGCCGGGGTCGGCGTCCAATCGGCGCTGAAATACGCCGATTCCGGGCGCCAGTGCGAGCGTTCCCAAAAGCCCCAAACGAGGATTTCGTCGACCGCCGGATGCGAAAACGCCGCCGTCAGAAAGTCCCGCGTAAACTCGGCTTGGAACGCTTTGTCGGCCGCGTCGACGTCGTGTTCGGTGATCGAAATCGGGAGGCCCAACTCGGCGAAACGGTCGAGAATTTCGAGAAGGCGTTCCGGCGGCGTCGCGGTTTGACCGAAATGGCTTTGCATTCCGATTCCGCCGATCGGAGCGCCGGCGTCGATCAGTTTCTTAATCTCGCGGAAATAGGAGTTTTGCTTGCGGCGGTCGAGCCCTTCGCCGGAGAGAATCCCGTAATCGTTGATGAAAAGGCGCGCGTTCGGGTCGGCGGCTCGCGCTTCTTGGAACCAATCGACGAGAATGTCGTCGCCTAAAATCTTTAAAATATCGTTGTTATCGTGAATTTCGTTGACGACGTCCCAATCGACGACGCGGCCCCGCAACGCCGTCGCTTCGTCGCGGATGTGTTCGCGAATCGCGGCGTCGAGCGCTTCCGGATTCGACGCGAGCTCTCGCCAACGCGGCGTCGAGTTGCGCCAAGACGGCCAAACGAGACAGTGCCCGCGAACGTCGATTTGGCGTTCGTCGAGCCAATCGAGCGCCCGGAAAACGTCGGCGCGGTTGCGGCGATTTTGCCAACCGAACCATTTGAGATCGTTTTCGAAAACGGCGCGGTTGCAGTACTTAACGAGGAAGTCGCGGTACTTGTCGGCGTCGGCGCCTTGCGCGAGAAGGCGACCGGCGACGACCGCCGTCCCCCAACCGAACGCCGAGCGCGTTTGGCGGATTTCGACCGCGGCGTTCGGAACCGGTTTCCCGTCGGCGTCGACGATTTGTAACGTCAGGTCGCCCTTGCGGATTTTCTCGATGCGTTCTTGCGCGGCGGCCCGCCAAGGCGCGTCCGGTTCGGCGCCTTTGTAACGCGGCTCCGAATTACGAAGCGTCGAAACGTCGAAATTTTTGCCGAACGACGAGAGCTTAACGTCGGCGATTTCAACGGTTTGAGGCAAGTAACCGAGGAAGAAAACGATCGCGCTTTTCCCGGCGTCCCGCGACTCGACGCAGCGGAACGGAAGGGAATAGTCGCGCCAAGCGAGACCGAGTTCGACGCGTTGGTTCAACGACTTAACGTAAGGCGGGTCCGAGGTTTCGAACATCGGCCCGAGCGCGCCGAGCCCCGACTCCGTTTTCGCCGAAATCGTCCGAGCGCGGAATTCGAGGAGGAGGACTTCCCCCTTTTCGACCGGGCGGTCGACGAGAAAACGGAGCGAAAACGCCCAAGGCGATTCCGGCGTTTCGAAAATTTCGCAACGCGCGACCGGGCCGCCGCCGTCCGCTTCGTCGACGACGGAAATCGCGCCGATTCGGGTTTTACGAGCGTTCGCGGCGAACGTTTGCGCCGTCGACTCGAAGAGAAGTTCGCCGGTCGGGCGTTCGTCGGAAGTCGCCGTTTCTTGGGCGGTTGCGAACGACGAAGGAAGCGCGAACGAACCGAACGCGGCGGCGAGCGTCAAACCGAAACAGGCCAGCGTTGAAAACGACGGCGAACGGCGATAAAAAAGAGAAAAACGGCGCATCGGGGACTCCTGCGAATGTTGAAAAGGGACGCGACCGAACAAAGCGTTCGAAAACGAAACGCGACGGCGAAACGCGTCGCAAGGAATTTCGCCGCGCCTCCATTTTACCAAAAACGGCGGCGTTTTGCAAGAATTGCGTTCGCCTTCGAGCGCGTTTTTGCTTATTTGTCTTGACTCGGCGGCGCAAACTTTCTATAATACGGCGCTCGTTTTCGACCGTCGGCGAATTCTGCTTGACGTCGGAGTCGGGCGTTTGATTTTTTGTTTTCAGAACAGTTAATTAACCCTCTTGTCGCGGCGTTGGCAACGCGTTGAAAAAACGTCGGTTGCGAAACGGCGTCGTCAAGGAGTCGACAATGAAGATTGTTTGCGTCGCGGGCGCGCGTCCGAATTTTATGAAAATTGCGCCGTTAATGCGCGTTTTCAAAGAGCGTCCGGAGTTCGAGCCGATTCTCGTTCACACCGGGCAACATTACGACGAAAAAATGTCGGGGCTTTTTTTCCGCGAACTCGAAATTCCGCTTCCGGACGTGAATTTGGGCGTCGGCGGCGGGTCGCACGCGGTCGCGACGGCGGAGACGATGAAGGCGTTCGAGCGCGTTTGCCTCGACGTTAAGCCGGACGCGGTTCTCGTCGTCGGCGACGTCAACGGAACGCTCGCTTGCGCGTTGGTCGCCGTAAAGCTCGGAATCCCAACGATTCACGTCGAAGCGGGCCTCCGAAGCGGCGATCGAACGATGCCGGAGGAAATCAACCGAATCGTCGTCGACTCGATCGCGGACGTGCTCTTCTGCACCGAGAAAAGCGGCGTTAAACACCTTGCGAACGAAGGGATTCCGCCGGAACGCGTCTTTCTCGTCGGGAACGTGATGATCGACTCGCTCCTAAGGAATAAGGCGAAAGCCGACGCCTTGCCGACCCTTGAGACGTTGGGGCTCGAACCGAAAAAATACGCGACGTTGACGCTTCACCGGCCGCGACTCGTCGACGATTCGGAGGCGCTGGCCGACGTGTTGGGCGCGTTGGAGAAGATCGCCGACGATATGCCGATCGTTTTTCCAATTCATC
>JAZNJF010000350.1:0-6209 GCA_045577885.1 Thermoguttaceae bacterium
AAAGCGAAAAGCGGAGCAAAAACGTCCAAGGCAAGGACGACGCGACCAAGTGATGCGCCAACCGCTCGAAGACGTAAATCTCCCGAGACCGCGCCAAGACGTCCGCCGTCGCCCCGGCGTCGAGCTTAAGCGCCGGAATCACGCCGATTAACGAAATCGCGCCGCCGACGAGCAAGCCGGGAAGCGTCTTCAAAAGAGCGCCGCCGAACCCGCGCAAACGTCGCGCAAGACGAGCGCCGAGCGAAATTTTCGCGCTTGTTTCGCCGACTTCTCCGCATCCGCCGCTCGCGCCGCTTCCGCCGCCGTTTCGCGCCGCCGCGTTAAACTCGAAGTGAGCGGAAACAGCCCAAGCGCCCAACGACGCGACGACCGCCCAACCGCCGACCAAGACGTGAAACGCCGCCCCAATACCGTACAGAATCCAAGCGCGGTTGTATTTCCCCTCGACGAAACACGCCAAGCCCCAAAAAACGAACGGGAACGCGAATCCTTTCCCCTCGACGCCGCCGAAAATCCACTCGCCGGCCATATGAAACGATTCGAGATAAAACGCGAACGCGGCGGCGGTTAGCGGCGCGACCCAGCGTCGCGGAATCAACGCTCGACTCAACCGAACCCAAGCGCAGGCGGTCAGCGCCCAAATCAGAACGCGACCGGCCCAAACGAGCGCGTTTTGCGAAAAGAAAAAGGAAAGCGTCCCGAACGCGGCGTAAAAGAGCCAATGCGAGTCCGGCGTGTTCAGGAACGGGTCGGCGGCGAGCCATTCCGGATTCCAAAAGTGAATCGCCTTCCCGACGTAATACTGCTCGTTGACGTCCGGAATCGGCCAAGCGCCGTACGCGAAAAAGACGCCGAACACGAGCAAAACTTCGACGAGCGTTTGCGCCCGACGCCGCCAAGTCGACGCGGAATCGGACGACCGCGTCGTCGCGCCGTCTTTTTTCTCGGTCGGGTTCTTTTTCCCGTCCGCTTTAATTTCGCGAACGACGGAAGCGGAGGCGGCGGTTTCGGCAAGACCTTCGGAAGCGGCGGCGGAAACGGAATCGGACGAGACGGCGGAACGATCAAGCGGCGGCATAATTCGACTCGCGACGGAAAACGGACGACGGAAAACGCGGCGCCCCGACGCCCGAAACGCCTCGCGTCCCCCCATTATACACGACGCGCCGTCAAAAATCCACCCGCCGCGCAACGTTTTGACGAAAAAAAAAGCGGACAAGGAAAAGCGCGGCGCGGCGACGTTACTTCCCGCCGTAAATCCTCGTCGCCTCCAAAGCTCGCGGGCCCGCCCGCAAAGTTCGAATCAATACCGCATCCGACTCGGAATTCCTCCAAAAAGAAAAGTTGGGCGTTTGCCGGCCGCTCGTCGCTTTCAACGTTCTATTTCTCACATAGCTTCCTAATTCCGCGAAAGTAACGACGTCGTCGTCGTTGGCGTCGGCGCGTTCGCTCATCCCTTCGACGAAAGCCCAAGTAAACGCGCCGTGTCCCAGCTCCTCAAATCCGAAAGGTTCTTCGTTCCATTTAAACGCGTCGAACTCGCAAAACCAACCGACGTTCGCCAAACCGCCGAAAAAACCCGGACAACCGTTATTTAAATAACAAACGGAACGTTCGTCGAGCTTTTCCAACGATTCGCGCAATTCGGTTTGGGATATAGACGAACCGAAATCGTTTCCTTCTAGGATCGCCGACGCTTGCGCGTCCAGCGGCAGAAAATATGCGTCGTCGCCCGCAACCGTCTCGACGCTATGTCCCGCCAACGAAAGAAAAATAAAGTCGCCGGGTTGCGTTTTCGTTTCCAATTCGGCTAACCAGCGGATAATATTCGTTTTCGTCGAACGGAACCTCACGTCTTTCGCGTCGCTTGTCAGTTTGACGATATTCTCCGCCGGAACGCCAAGTTTCGCGAACGTTTCCGCCAAAAGCTCGGCGTCGGCGTCGGCGTACGGCAAGTCGGCAATCTCGTCGGCGTACTCCGAAACGCCGACGATCAAAACGAAAACGCGCTCGGGCGGCTCGATCGCAATCCTCGCTTCGCTAAGCTCGCGCGGCTCGTTCGCAATTTTCCCCGTTCCGAGTTCGCGCGGCGAATCGTTCGCCGACGCCAAACGATTCGCCGCGTCGACGAGTTGGCGCAACTCCGTTTCCTCGGCGCGGCACGCTTCGTTCTCCGGCGCGATTTGGAGCGCGAGCGCGAGTTTGTCGAGCGCGGCCTCGTACTCGCCTTCGCGCCGCGACGCTTTCGCCGCTTCGAACGCGTCGTTCATCCGCTTCCAATCGTCGTAAGGGAGACCGTCGACCAAGAGCCCCGTCAGGAACGGAAAGTCGGTTATATCGGCGCCGCTTAACGTCGGCTCTTGTTCCCTCTTGTAATAAGTTTGCGCGAGAGCGCTTGTTCGCGTCGCTACATAACGACATATTTCAAGAAACGACGCGACGCCGTCTTTGTTCTCGTCCGCTTTCGACTCTTTGGGGTCCAACGCTTCCAGCAAACTTAACGCAAAAAATCCGTTCGATATATTTTTCGCCTTGCCCAAACCGCCTTCGTAAGAGCTTTGTCCCGAACGGCAACTTTGCAACATAACGACCGACGCCGGAACGTTCGCGATCTCCGACAACGGCGCCGCGTCCGTCGAGCGCGACGCGAAAAGCGTTCGCGACGGAGCCGACGGTTTCGAACGGCAAGCGTCGACCGCAAACCAACGGAACGTCGCGCCGCTCTTCGCCAACGCCGCCGTCATCGCGTCGACCGAAACCGACGTCGCGAGCGGATCGTCCGGATCGAAATCGATCGGAACGAAAAACGCCTCGTTCGTTCGCGGCGCCTCGATCCCGTGTCCGGAAAGAAAAACGAACGCTAAGTCGCCCGGTTTCAAGTCGTCGACAAACGCCTTGAAACGCTCTTCGATTTTCGCTTTTTGCGGCAAAAGGTCGAAGTCGATCGCGCCGGAATCGGTTCGCGCCGTTTGGAGCGTTACAATGTTTCGCTCTTCAAAACCAATCTCTAAGAGACGCGCTCGCAACGCTTCGACGTCTCGCTTCGCCCCCGGGAGCGCCGACGCTTTCGAACCGTAATCGTCCGCCGCGACGAGAAACGCTTTGCGCTCCGCCGATTCGAGCGGTTTCGCCGATTCAAGCGATTGCAACGGTTCGAGCGGTTTCGCCAATCCAAGCGATTGCAACGGTTCTGCCGGTTTCGCCGTCTCCCGCGTCGCCTTTCGAGCGTAAAAGACGAACGTCGCGTTCGCCCAATACGAGAGCGCGGCGACGGTCAAAACCGCGAACAACGTCTTAACGAAAACGGAACGACCTCTCCTCTCGTCGGAATCACCGCGTTTCGCCTTCATTTTCTCCCCCTTCGATTCTCGCTTATTTTCCCTAAACGACAAGATTTGCGCCGCTTCGTTCAACGCTCGAAAACGTCGCCGCTCTCGTATTTTCCGATATTTCGCGCGTTCTTCAAGACGACGACGCGACGCGCCCCAAGAAAAATGCCGTTTTTTTCGACGTCTAAAAGAAAAAAAGAGCGCTAACGTTAAAATCGGACGTAAAAAAACGCGCCGCCGAACCTCCGCAAAGGCCCGCCGACGCGTTTTCGTTTATTCTTCTCGCCAACGTCGCCGCGTTCGCCGTCCGCGAACTCGACGCATTTTGCCTAAATTAGCGCAACTCGACGCATTTTGTCTAAATTAACGCTCGTCGACGCTCATTCAGAAGTCGCTCAACGGTCGCCGTTCAGGTAACGCTCGACCAACGCCAAGCAAGCGTCCGTTTGCTCGTCCGTTCCGACGCTGACGCGGAGCCCGTCCCCCCAACCGGCGTAATTCATATAACGAACAAGATAACCGTTCCGTTTCAAATATTCGTACAGCTCTTTGTGCGAAACGCCGCCGTCCGGCCAAACGTTCCAAGTGAAGTTCGCGCTCGAATCCGGGACGACGAAGCCGAATTCGCGCATCCGCTTCGTTTGCCGCTCCCGCGTCGCGACGATTTTCTTCGTCGTTTCGGCGAGCCAATCTTGATCTTGAAGCGCCGCCGTCGCCGCCGCGATCGAAAGGCCGTCGCAGTTGTACGAGTCCTTCACTTTCAGCGTTTGCTCGATCAGCTCCGGTCGCGCGATCAGGAAGCCGAACCGCAAACCGGCCAGCGCGTACGACTTGCTCATCGTCCGCGAAATCGCGACGTTCGCCTTGCGCTTGACGAGTTCGACGCAGTTAAAACCGGCAAAATCGGCGTAAGCCTCGTCGACGACCAACGGACAAGGAAGCGAATCGGCGATTTTTTCGATTTCCGCGACGGAAAGAACCGTCCCGGACGGCGAGTTCGGGTTCGGCAAATAAACGAGTTTCAGCGAATCGGCCGCGACGTTTTCCAGCGGATTCACCCGCCAAGGCGCGTCCGCTTCGGTCGCGGGCGCCTGCGCGAAATATTCCGGCAACCGCCAATCGGCGTCGAAACGCACCTCTTCGCTCCGGGCGCCTTGGATTTCCGCCAACGATTTATAAAGGATATAACTCGGATACGGAAGCCGCAACAGCTCGTTTTCGCCGACAAAGGAGCGCGTCAACACCGTTAAAATGTCGTCGCTGCCGTTGCCGCACATGATCCAATCGGGCTCGACGCCGTAAAGCGCCGCGGCAGCTTCGCGGAACGGCTGCGCGACGGCGTTCGGATAGCGCGAAAGCCCCCGGTCGGCGACCGCTCGAATCGCGTCGTAAGCCTTTTCCGTCGCGCGATACGGATTTTCGTTCGTATTTAACTTAACGGCTTCCCCTTCCTTCGGCTGTTCGCCCGGGACGTAACCCGCCATCGCCGCGACGTTAGCTCGCACAAAACCGCTCATTTTATTTTCTCCCAACCGCCTAAATTAACGCAAAATCGCCGTCGACCCGCTCGTTAAACGGTTTCGAAACGCCGATTCGACGCGACCGCAACCGTTTTAACGTTTTTAACAATTTTAACGATTTCAATGATGAAACTCGCAAAATCGCCGCGCAACCGCTCGCGACGTCCGCGAAGTCGTTCTTCAAACCGCCGACGTTATTAATAATGTAAAGTTTTTCCGCCCGACGTCAAGCGGAAACCGCCGAAAAAGCCGTTTTCCGCCGTTCGAGCCCCGCAATTTTCGCCGCTTTTGCCAAACGCCGCGAACCGCCTGCCTTCGCCGGTTTCCTCCAACGCCGCGAACCTCCCGCTTTACCCCGTTTAAAACGCCGCGTCAAAAAAAGTTGCCGCCAACCAAACGCCCAAAACGAGCAGATTCTTCGAACTCAACTCCAAAACGCGAATTAGCCCCCGCCCCGAACCGATTCGGCAAAGGGTCCGCCAAGCGCGAACGTGTAAAAATAGATAAAACAGCAAAAGCGCAACGGTCGAAGCGCCCCAATCGCCGCGACGCGAAAACGCCGCCGCCAACAGCCCGACGACAACTAAACCGTTCGCAAGGTAAAAATAACGCCCGAAACGCTCGCCGAAAATAGCGATTAAAGTGAATTTGCGGTTTTTGCGGTCTTCGTCGCGGTCGCGGTAATTGTTCGCGACCAAAATATTGTCCGTCGCGAACCCGATAGCCAAGCCGACGAGCGCCGCGTCGCGGGTAATTTCGCCAACTTGGAGAAAATAGGTAAACCCGACCGCGACGAAGCCGAAAAACGCAACGACGAGAACGTCGCCGAGCCCGATATAAGCCAGCGGCAAGGGCCCCGCGCTGTACAATAGGCAAAATACGCAAGATAAAACGCCGACCGCGACCAAATTCCAACCGCCGATCGGAATCAACGCCAGCCCGCAAACGCAAGCCGCCGCCAACGCGACGAACGTCCCGACCGCCATCGCTCGCGGCGAAATCCAGCCGGACGCGACCGCTCGCGCCGGGCCCTTGCGTTCTTCGCCGTCCGCGCCTTTCTTATAATCGGAATAATCGTTCGCGAAATTTGCCGCAATTTGCGACAATAACGCGAAACCGCAACAACAAAACGCCGCTAAAACGGAAAACGAATCAACCGCGCCGCGCGCCGCCAAGTCCGCGGCGCCCAACGCAACGCCGACCAAGACCGGAACGAACGCCGCCGACAACGTTTTCGGTCGCGCCGCCAAGACCCAAGCGCCGACCGTCGACGGTCGCGCCGGAGCGGTTTGCGTCGAGTTTTCCTCTTTTTTCGTTTCTTTCGATTTTTCCGCCGTTCGTTTCAAAGTCGGAGGCCAAG
>JAZNJF010000351.1:0-8679 GCA_045577885.1 Thermoguttaceae bacterium
AACGACATGGCTACGATCCGACTTCCGCTCGACGAGTACGCGGCTTCGGCTCGGCGTTTTCCGGGCGCGGCGTTGGTCGTCAACGACTCGCACGGCGTCGGCGTTTTGGGAACGCGCGGACGAGGAACGCTCGAACATTTGGGGTTCGATTTGAGCCGAGTGAACGAAACGAGTCGAGAAACGGAGTTCGAATCGCGTTTCGAATCGGAAGGATTCGGCGACGAAACGTTCGGCGATTCGACGCGTTCGGCGAACGGAAAGCGCGACGGCGTCCGGATTTATATGTTCGCGTCGTTGGCGAAGGCGGTCGGCGGTTTCGGTTGCGTCGCGCCGGGGAGCGAGCTTTTTGTCGAGAAGTTGACGGAGCGTTGCGAGGAACTTTGCGGCGCGATTCCGTCGAACCCGATCGCCGCGGCGACCGCTCGCGGATTGCAGATTTTGACGAAAGCGCCGGATTTGCGGGCGCGTTTGCGGGAAAATTCGCAACGTCTGCGCGCCGGATTGCGAACGTTGGGGCTCGAAATCGCGAACTCGCCGTCGCCGATCGTTTCGTTTCAGGTCGGGACGCCGCAAAATATGCGTCGAATTCAACGGGCGTTGGCGAACGAACGAATTTTGGTTTCGTTCTTGCCGGCTCGCGGCGACGGGGCGCGCGGAGCGTTGCGGGTCGCCGTTTTCGCGACGCATTCGCCGGAAATGATCGACGCGTTGATCGAAAAATTGCGCGACGTCCTTTGACCGCCGTTGCAACCGTTAAAAAACGCCGATTCGTTAAAAATGTTCGAACGATAAAAAAAGTCGAAACGCTCAAAACGCTTAAATTTTGTTAAAACGCGTTGTTTGCCGCCTAAAAACGCCGTTCGTCGTCGAAAACGAACGGCGTTTTTTAGGTTTGGTTCGATTTTTGGGGCAAAATATTCTTCTCGCCGCGATCTGATTCCGAGCGGAGCGGAAGCGCGAAGGAAGGCAAACGAGTAAAAAGGGGCTCGACGCGTTCAAATTTGCGCCGAAAGAGCCGCCGCGACGAGAAAAACGGCTTTCCTTTTGCGGAATATCGCCGGGCCCCCCCTAGTGAAAAAAGAAAACGAGTCTACTATTAATAATAACGCCGCGTCCGAAAGGACCGGAAACGACCGCCGCCGACGTTGCGAGCGGTTGGATTTTAACGATTTTGACGACTCGAACGCTTCTAACGACCGGGCGCGCCGTCTTTGCGAACGAAATTGACGAAACCGATGACGAAATTTGAATTGAACGATAACGAGCGAATTTGCGTTCGCGATATTTTAGGTTATTTGAATTTTTCGACCGGAAGTCGCGACGTTCGCTTCGCCGCGGCCTGGGACGCGCTTTATCGAACGCTCGCCGAACGCGGCTCGACCGAAATTTGGCGCGACGCGCTCGCGCTTTTGCGAACCGAACTCGCGGCGTTGGCGGAAAACGTCGACGCGTTTCGCGATTCGCGGCAAGCGACGCGGATTCTCGATTCGGTCGAGGAGGCGTTGAGCGAATATCGAATTTTTCACCGAGATTCGCTTTATCATCAGAAAAACGAGTTTCTGTTCAATTCGTTCTTTATGGCGCGAATTTGTCGCTTGACGACCGCTCGCGACGTTTTCGGGGACGACGGAAACTTGGTCGCCGACGTCGTTCGGCAAGCGAACGATTTTCTCGGATACCGTCCGATTCCGGTTCTCGAAGGGGAAGAGCGACACGAGCCGAACGAGCGCGAGTGGATTTCGCTGGTTCCGCTTTATTACGAGGGCGTCGGCGCGGCGTTCGGGCCTTACCGCGAAGTCGTCGAGCAAACGCTCGAAATTTTGCGCTCGACCGACGACGACCTCCTGCGCGAAGCGTCGTTCGACCCGGCCAAGTTGCGCGAACTTGCGCTCGATCCGCGCGCTTACGACTTCGATCACCCGGTCAACCGCCGCCCGAATTACAGCTTCGGAACTTGGGACGACCGCTGCATCGACGAAAACGGGTATTTCCGGCGTTTCGTCGTTCACCAAACGACGCTCGACGCGATCATGGCGCGCGTTTGGGAGGAAGAGGACGAAACGTTGCGAGCGCAGTACGTTTACGAAGCGGCGGCGGTAACGGCCGGAACGATCCTGATGGCGTCCGGCGTCTCCGGCGGTTGCGTGCAGGCGCACGACTCGACCGTTACTCTTTCGACGTTGATGCCGTCGATCGCCGCCTATCGCGACGCGTTTTACGAACGGCTGATTTTACGCGTTCCGGACCGCGAGCATCGCGACCGTTTGACGGCGGAAGCGGCGCGTCTTTTCCAACCGTTCGCCGGAGCGCGGCAGTCGTTGAATCGTTCGTTGGCGAAGCGGCGGGCCGACCAACTGCAGCGGTTTAGCTTGGCGCGAACGTTCGCGCGGATGGGGTATTTCGAGGAGTCGCGCCAACAAGCGCAAATTATCGAAACGCCGTCGGCGCGGATTTTGTCGCGGATCGACTCGTTGATTACGAAGGCGCATTTGGCCGCCGACGCCGGGCGCGTCGCCGAGGGCGCGAAGTGCATGGAGGAGATCGAGGACTTGTTGCGACGCGGGCTCGCTTGCGGCGCCTTCCCGGATCCTTGGTCGATTCTTGGTTTCGGCGCGCAGTACAGCCTCTTTACCGGCGTCGACTCCGTCGTGCACGACCATCGCCTCGACGGCTTTATCAACCTCTTGAACGATATTTTCGACTTGTACAGTCGACTTCAAAAGGAAGCCGCCGCCGCGGGCGAAGTCGATTTGCGCGCCGATTTATCCGACAAAATGAGCGATTTGGCCGGTTGGTGGGATCAGTTCGGGAGCGACGAATCGTCGAGCGTCGAGGGGTTCTCCGGTTTGGCCGTTTGGGAGTCGGCGGCGAAGGTGGCGACCGCGTTGGCCGGTTGGCGGCAAGCCGGGGGCGCGGTCGGCGACGTCGCGTTTTGGCGGCGACACGTCGAGCGGTTCAGTTCGCCGAAAGCGTTCGTGTTGCTCGCCGAAGCGCTCCTCGACAAGGACGATTTGATTTCGTCGTCGTCCTTATTAATATATTGGCTGAATCAATCGGAAACGATTCCGCTGACCGAAGGGGATTACTCCTTTCATACGATCGCGTTTTCTTGGATCGAACAAGTTTGGAGCGAGCCCGGCGCGGCGGAGAAAGAGCGCGGCGCCTCCGGAACGCGTCGTTCCGAAGCGTTCGACGCCGAATTGACGCAAGAAGAATATTTGCGTCGTTGGAATTTGACGAAGACGTTCCTCGACCGCGTCGAGGCGAACGCCGGCGACAACTGGACGATTCCGACGTTGCGGCTCGACCCGGATCGTTTCGATAAAAAAATAACGTTCCGAACGGAGAATACCGTTCTCGCCGATTTGGCCCGTCGCTTAATTTTAGCGACGAAGTTTGTCGGATATTCGCGGAGCGGGATTCCGAATCTTGTCGTGAAGGCGACTTTCAAGGACGCGGCGCGAGCGGTCGACGTCGAGAATTTGCCGTCGCCGGAGGAATTCGAACGGTTTTATCGCGACAACGCGGACGTTTTCCCGAAATTTTTGACGTACCGCGTCTTCATGCAGATTGTCTTGAACGAACTGCGGTTGTCGCCCGTCGTCCGTCGTCGTTATCAAGAGAGCGTTTTGGGGTTGGGAAAAACGATTTCCGTTTCGGACGATCGTTTTGGCGTCGATTCCGGAAAAACGTCGCGGCAAAACGGCGACGAGAATCCGCCGCCGACGCCCGAGGAAGAGAACGCGCGCCGCAAAAAGGAACTTTGGAACGAGGTGATTCGAACGTTCGAGGAGAACGGCGACGCGGACGGCGTCGCGGCGGCGGAAGAGTTGCGCGACTCCGACGGGCTCGCTCCGGACGACGTCGAAAAACTGGTTAACCGCTTGTTGCGCGATTTCGTCGGAAGCGAAGACGACGAAAATAACGATTTTAGCGAAAACGACGCAAACGCCGCGTCGCGAGAAGAGCGCGAAGTCGGAAGCGAGCGAACTTCGGGAGACGCGTCGAATTGGAACGGCGACGTTCGGGCTTCCTCCGCGTCGGTTGAGTTTGAGACTTTTGACGATTCCGACGATTACGGCGGCGAAGACGACGAAGACGACGAGGACAAACGCGGTATCGATCCGTTGTACGGCGCGGCTTACGACAATATGTCGTTCCGCGATAGCGCCGAAGACGGAATCGACGACGACGTCGTCGAGGGAAAAGGGGCGAAGTTTAACGACGAAGGGGACGATTACGAGTTCGCGCAAGAGACCGATCGCGTCAACGAGCTGTTGTCGTTCGTCTATTCGACGGCGAAACTTTGGAAGTTCGCGGCCGGCAAGTCGCCGATTTTGCGCGGCGCGTCGACTTCGGCGCCGATCGAGCCGTTCGACGACGAAACGTTGAGCGACGCTCGCCTTCGCCTCGAAGGTTGGCTGAAACAGGCGAACGATTTCGAGCGCGATTTGTACGAGTTGCTCGACCAAGCGGCGCGGTTCCGCATTCCGAAACCGAACGGAACCGCCGAGGGGTTGGCCGCTTACGACCAATTGCGCGGAACGAAGGAAATTTTGCTCGACCGCGTGATCTGGACGATCGTCGAGGTCGAAGACGCGATCGTCTTCCTGAAAGCGGCGTTGCGCGACGAAACGTCGGAAAAATACGCGAAGCCTTGGAAGTCGAAGGCGCTCGAAACGTTCGGCGCGATGTTGCGCGTCGACTCGAAGCGAACGCGCCGCGTTTGGCCGGAGCTGATCGCTCGCCTTGAAAACGAAACGCTCCTTTACATTCCGACGTCGCGGGGCGGGGACGCGAAGGCGATCGTCGACTGCCGACGTTTACAGCAGGTGGTAACGCGTTTGTTCGAGTACGCGCCGCGTCTCGGGCTCTTTGTCGAAACGTTCGAACTCCTCCGTTGCGTCCAAAAAATGGAGCAAGCGCGTTTGTCGGCGCCCGGTTCGATCACCGAGTTCGACCGCCTCGTCGAGACGGCGACGCGCGGTTTGACCGAAACGCTCGCGGAATCGTCGAAATATTGGCGGTTGCGTCCGGAAAGTCGTTTCGCGTCGAACGACGAAGCGCTTGTCGCTTACTTGGAGCAAACGATGGACGCGCTTTTGTCCCGATGGCTGGCGCATAGTCAGCACATTCGTATTTCGTCGGTCGAGGCGATCTCGACGCAGGGGCAGTGGAACCGCTTGAAAACGTTTATTCAAGAGTACGGCGCCGACTTGTTTACTCAAACGTTTTTGAATTTCCGTAATATTCGGGCGATTTTGCACCAAGGAACGCGCGTTTACTTGACGACTCTTTGCGAGTTGAAGCGAGAAAATAACGACGTCGAGTTCGGCGATAAGTTGGCGACTCGAATCGTCGAAGGCGCCGTAACTTTAGAGCAGGCGGCGGGGTTGCTGGAGATCGCGCTCGAATGCGTCGCGGAAAATTATACCGAATATGTCGATTATAACAGCACGACGACGCAATCGGATCGAGGCGAAAAGTTGTATATGCTTCTCGATTTCTTGCGCGTGTTGTCGAATTACGAGCGCATCGCTTGGAATTTGAAGCCGGTTTATTGGGTGCACGACGCGCTGATTCGAGCCGGACGTCGCGACGCCGCGGAGCTTTGGAAGCGCAACGTCAAGACGAAGAGCGCCGAGCTTTCGCAGGAAAGTTTGCGCAGATATAATAAATTAACGGAGCAGTACGGGATTTGCTTGCAAAGCGTTCGCGAACGCTTGATGGAACGTTTCGTGCGTCCGCTCGACGTCGCGCAGATGTGCGGATTGGTTTTCGACGCGATTTCCGAAGCGCGGCGCGGCGACGAAGCGAATCCGACTTTCCAAGAGTTGAAGCGACAAATCGAGGAATTTGCGAAGGCTCCGAGCGGCGCCGGTTTCGAGACGCCGGAGTGGTTGAACGCGCTGCAAGACGAAGTTGTCGCGTCGCGAGTCGATTCGAAAGAGGAGCGTCGCGAACAAGAAACGAAGACCGACGCGTTCAATCCGACGCCGGTTTTCCCGATTGCGCGACTTCCGCGCGACGAGGTGGAGCGACAATTGCGACGCGCCTTGAGCGAGTTGGACGACGAAGACTGACTCGGTTGACTCGGTTGAATCGGTCGACTCGGTTGACTCGGTTAACTCGGTTGACTCGGTTGACTCGGTTGAATCGGTTGAATCGGTTGAATCGGCGGTCGGACGCGCGAGAGGAAATAGGAGGAGAGCGAACGGAAAATGGATCCGTCGACGGTAAAAGACTTTACGCCTAACGTGTTGAATCGACGTTTGGAGGAAATGTACGCGGAAATCGCGTTTTTGGCCGGCGCGCTCGCGCACGAGGTGAAGAACCCGCTTTCGACGATCCGCTTGAATATGGAACTGCTCGCCGAGGACGTCGAAGAGTTGGAGGATTCGCCGCAACGCCGTCGGGCCCTGAAACGCGTCGAAACGGCGCGGCGCGAAACGACTCGACTCGAAGAATTGCTCAACGAGTTTCTCGACTTTACTCGCGCGCATCGTCTCGAACTGTCGCCCGCCGATCCAAATCGGGAATTGAAGGAAATCGTCGAGTTTTTTCGTCCGCAAGCGACCGCGCTCGGCGTCGAAATTTTGGAATTTTATTCAAGCGACGCGCCGACGATTCGCATCGACAAACGCTCGTTCGACCGCGCGATTCTGAATTTGCTGTTGAACGCGGCGCAGGCGGCGTCGGAGGGCGGCGGGCAAGTTTGGGTGCGAACGCGACTTTGCGGCGCCGAAACGGCGATCGACTTGATCGATTCCGGACTCGGCGTCGACGACGCGACGATGCAACGGATTTTTGAACCGTTTTTTTCGACGAAACGCGGCGGAACCGGACTCGGGCTTCCGACGGTGCGGAAAATCGTCGAAGGACATGGAGGACGTATCGCGATTCAAAGCGAACCTGGGCGCGGCACGCAGTTTACGCTGACTTTTCCGTCGATTCGGCGCATTTCGACCGAAAGCGGAACGTCCCCGACGGAGGGAAGACAAGACGTTTAGCGCGAAAAAACAGACGATAACGATAAAACGGCGCCGTTTCATTGAAGAGCGGCGCCGTTTTCGTTTTTCTTGCGGTTTGATTTTGATTTTTGGAGCGATATTAACGGCGTTTAAGACGGCGAAAAGGCGCGCCGCGTTAAGGGACGAAGCGCGTCGGCGTCCGGAGCGCGACGTTTAAACGGCGAAGGTATTCGGCGCGAGGAATTTCGCGACCGCCGAGGCTCGCCGTATGGTCGTTGAGGATTTGCAGGTCGAAAAGTTGAAAATCGAGCGCTTTTAAGCGGCGCAACAGAGCGACCAACGCGACTTTCGAAGCGTCGCGCTCGACCGAAAACATCGATTCGCCGTCGAAAAAACCGTTGATCGCGACGCCGTAAACGCCGCCGACGAGCCGGTCGCCGAGCCAACATTCGGCGCTGTGCGCGAGACCGAGTTCGAAAAGACGACAGTAGCTTGCGTAAAATTCCCGAGTTATCCAACTTTCGCCGTTCGCCCGATCTTTCGCGTTCGCGCAACCGAGCATCACTTCCGGGAACGCTTCGTCGAACGTAACGCGGAACTTGCCGCTTCGAATCGTTCGGTCGAGTCGCCGCGAGACGTGAAAATCGTCCAACTCGAAAATCGCTCGCGGATCGGGCGACCACCAACCGAGAATTTCGCGCGTCGCCGTCGGCCGAAGCGTCGCGTCGGGCGTTGAATTGACGAAAAAATGTTGGTTTTGTTGGTTTTGTTGGTTGGGTTGGTTGGGTTGGTTGGGTTGGGGCGGCGCGACGCGGAGTTCGCCGAGTCGGCTTAACGAGGAAACGTCGAACCCCTCCCAAACGGCGTTTTGGCAACGCGGCGAGAGAGCGGCGAAAAGCGCGTCGGCGGCGTCGGGCTTTTCGTCAAAAACGGCGAAATCGTTTGCGTCTTCGTCGACAAACTCTTCGCAATCGTCGTTTTCGTCAAAATCGTCCGCGTCTTCGTCGGCGAACTCTTCGCAATCGTTGTCTTCGTTAAGATCGTTTGCGCCGTCAAATTCCTCGAAGTCTTCCTCTTCTTCGTCGTTGAAATCGTCGGCGTTTTCAAAATCTGTTTCGTCAATATTTTCCGGAACGGTAAACGGCCAAGGGAAAACGCCGTGAACGAGCGCGTCGACGATAAGTTCGGGATGGAGCGCGCCGTCGAAGGCGATTCCAAGAAGGCCGTCCGGTTCGGCGGCTTCGACCGGCGGGAAAAATCGCGAAGGAGGAATTTCGAACGAGAAAGAAACGTCGTTGGCGTCGTCGACCGAAGACAAGTTGCGGACTCCTAAAGTTGAGCGGCGGCAAGAAACAAAAAGGGGCGCCCGCCGCCGCGTCGCAAGGACGAAGGGCGGAGGACGCTTCCGGTTCGCCAAATTGGGCGAGCGTTAATTTATTTTTTGAGCGAAATTTTCGCGAACGCGTCCCAAAGGAGCGCGCTCGTTTGAACGCCGTCGAAGAAGGCGCGAAGGTCGAATTTTTCGTTCGGCGAGTGAATCCCGTCGTCTTCGAGCCCAAAACCGATCAAAATCGTTTCGGCGTTCAACTCTTGACGCAACTTCGCGACGATCGGAATCGAGCCGCCGTCGCGGACGAACAACGGACGCCGTCCGTGAACGCGTTCAAGCGCGTCGCTCGCCGCGACGATGAACGGGCCGTCGAGCGGA
>JAZNJF010000352.1:0-6540 GCA_045577885.1 Thermoguttaceae bacterium
GGAGTCGTTTGCGTCGTTGAAAAGGCGTTCGTCGTCGAGGAGATTTTCCGGCGAGAGCGGCGACGGGTCGGAAAACGCGCTTCGCGGCGTCGGGGTCAAGCGGAGGCGCAAGCCGGCGAGCGTCGTCGTTTCGTTCGGGCGCTCCGGGTCGTCGAAAAAGATCGCGCCGTCGAACGCTTCGATCGGACAAGGTTTTTGGCTCGGCGTTGGGCGAAGTCGGCGCAAATCGTCGAGAAAAACGGCGGAATCGACGCCCGAACGCATTTGCGGGCGAGCGATCGCAATACGTCGCGGCGCAAGATTCCCGGATTTAACGGCGTTCCAGTCGAGCGGCAGGTCGACGTAAATTTCCTCCGCTTCGAGGAGCGGCGGCGCGTCGGTCGGCGCGTCCGGACGGCGCCAAACGACCGAAAGAATCCGAACGCCGCGCGTCGAGTCGAGCCGAACCGACTCGAAGGAAACGTTCAAATCGGGAAACTTGCGCTGCAATTCCGTTTGAACGACGCGTCGAATTTCCGCGTCGGCGCGGCGATACGCGATCCCGGCGACGACCGCCGTCGCGAGGAACGCGAGAAAAACGCACCAACGGAAAACGATTTTAACGGTTTTAAACATTACGTCGACGCAAGCGAAAAGGAGGAAGCGTTAAATTGGGCGAAACGGGAAAAGTTGGCGAAAAGAAATAAGGAAAAGGGGGGAGGAACGAAAAAAAAGTAAAAAGGGGGAAACGGGGAAAGAAACTAAGCGGTTAAGGCGAAACGGGGGAACGGCGCGCTCGTCGGCGTCCAAGTCGACGCGAAACGCCGAGCGCGAGGAGGCAAAGGAAGGCGATCAACGGGAATCCTTTCGAAAACGGGTTTTTAACGATAAACAATCGGCGCGTCGGCGTCAAGACGGGTTTCGACGGCGCGTCGAACGGGCGAGCGGGGCGTTTCGGGGGCGCGGCGTTCGGCGGGCGTTCGACGTTAGCCCTTATATTAATTTAGCTCTTAATATTAATATTGAAGGGGAAACAATATTAATATATTAAAAGGGGGAAACAACGGGGAAACGGCGACGAGCGAACGTCGGCGAACGGGCGCGACGGAGGTCGGGAGCAAAACGGAGCGCGACGGCTCGACGGTTCCGGCGTCGCGGTTCGGCGAAATATTGTCGACGATTAATTAATAACGTCGGCGCAAAATCGGCGTCGCGTCCCTTTCTTTTTTCCCGATACGTCCGTCGAAACGCGGCGGCGGGCGCTATTTTCGAAAAAGGACGTTTTTTCGGCGAATTTTTGCGAAAAAATCGCGCTTTTTTCCCCAAGAGGGGCTCGCCCCGTTTTTTTTCGCGAAAATCTCGGGTATAATGTCGACGAAAGACGGCGACGTTCGCCGCGCGACGGCGCCCGTTTTATCGACTTTTCTTGTTTTAGCGGTTTCGCGAGGCGTCGACGGCGTCGCGCGAACTAATTTTGAAAAAAACGAGCGAACGGCGGGAAACTTTGGGAACGAACGCCGTTCCAACGCGTCCAACTTTTCAGGAGCGGAAGTGAACGACGAACGACTGATCGACGCGACTTTGGCCGGCGACAAGAACGCTTTCGGCGAATTGGCGCGCAAGTATCAAGATCGCGTGTACAACTTGGCGCTGCCGATCGTCGGCAACGCGGACGACGCGCTCGACGTCGTGCAGGAGACTTTTCTGCAGGCGCTGGCGCATCTCGAAAGTTTTCGCCGTTCGAGCCGTTTTTATACTTGGCTCTATCGCATCGCGTACAACTGCGCCGTCGGAGCGTTGCGCAAACGCGGCCGAACGACTTCGGTCGACCGAATCGTCGAGGAAATCGGCGATCGTTTCGAGTCGCCGGTCGAGTCGCCCGACGCGAAATCGAAACGCGAAGACGACGCGCAAGCGTTGCGCGAAGCGTTGGCCAAGTTGCCGGAAGAGTATCGGGCGCCGATCGTCTTGCGCGAAATCGAAGGCGCGAATTACGAGCGAATCGCCGAGGTTTTGGAGATTCCGATCGGAACGGTGCGCAGTCGGTTGCATCGAGCGCGGAACGCGTTGCGCGAAGCGTTGGAGCGTCGACGAGACGATTTTTGAAGCGAATTCCGATTTTTGGCGTTTGGACGGCGTCGGCGTCGCGATAAAACGACGTTGAAACGCTTTGGATCGTTGAAAACGATTTAAACGGCGACGACGGAAAGCGTCCGGCGCCGAACCGCTAAAAACAACGATTGACTGGGCAAGCTCGGCAAACGAGGGAAAATCGATGGAACGGGAAGTTTGGGAAGAATTGGTCGACCGCGTCGTCGACGACGAATGTACGGCCGAAGAAAGACGAGCGCTTTTAGAGGCGGCGGAGCGGAATCCGGAGATTCGCCAAGCGTTCGAAGCGGCGTTGCGGATTCGCGAGTTGTTGCGAAGTTCCGCGGGCGCGACCGTGCCGCCCGAGTTTGCCGAGCGGCTCCGCTTGGCGATCGAGCGTTCCGATTCTTGGGTTGAGCGCGAAGTCGAACGACCCGCGATTCGACCGGCGTCGACGACGGCGGCGCGGCGGTTCGGCGGACGGCGGCTCCTTTGGGCGACGACGGGCGCGGCGGTTTCGTTCGCGGCGGTCGCGCTCTTTGCGTCGAACTTTGGAGGCGCGACGCGTTGGGGCGACGTCCAAGTGGCGGCGCGAATCGACGAAGCGCCGAAAGTCGAGACGACGGACTTGAAAGACGGCGCCGCCGAAACGTTGGAAAACGTCGGCGACGCGGCGCGACCCGAACCGACGCAAGCGCGACCGACGATTTTGCGTCGACCGGGAAATAAAGGCGAAGCGCCGAAGCGGCCCGTCGTCGCGGTTCCAAGCGATTTTTATACGCGCCGAATCGTCGACGCCGGGAACGCGAAACGCTTGTTGTCGGAGTTTTTGCGAATTTGTCGCAAAAACGGCGTCGCGTACGAGAAAATCGACGGCGATTTCGAGTTGGCGTTGCGTAAAACGACGCCGGAAACGCGTCGCGCGCTTCTCGAATGGCTCGACGCCAACGCGCCGGAAATTGGAGAACGCGGCGAAACGAACCTCGCCGAGCGCTGGGACGCGGACGATAAAAGCGTTCGAGACGTTCGCGTTTCGTTTTGCGTTGCGGAAATAAAATAGCGCGCGTTTGCGTTCGGACGGCGCTCGACGAGGGCGTTTCGCCGTCGACGATGTTAAAAGAGAACGATTAAGCGCGTTTTTTTGAAAGAAAATTGGAAAAAATCGAGGAAAACGACAAGAATACGCTTGATTCAAGCGAAATTGTTGTGTATCCTATCGTTTTAGAGAACCGTATTTTTTGCTTTGTCGGCGCGCGTTTTCCATTTTGAAGAGAGCGCCGCGCCGACGAGCGCAAACCGACGTCGAACGAACGCCGTTCGGCGCGACTTTTCGAACGCCGAAGCGCAAACGCGCGCAAGCGGTTGAAAAAACGGTCGAACGGTTCGGTTTTTGAGCGAACGTTTGGGGCGCCGGCCGCGTCCGGCAAACGTCGCGAACCTTAGCGCCGACGACGAACGTTGGGACGCGTGGCGAAGAGCGCGTTTCCGAGCGTTTGAAAGTCGGACGAGTCGGTTGTTTCGGAGGGAACGGTCGAGAACGCGCCGTAAATTCGAAACGAGCGAATAAAAAATAAAGGGCAAGGTCATTCGCGTCGAGAAGACCGTTTGAATTATTGATTTTTTAACGCGTTTTCGACGCTCTTATTCTGCAAAGGAAAAGAAGATGAAAAAGACGTTCAAAGCCGGTTTTACGCTCATTGAGTTGCTGGTCGTTATCTCGATCATCGGGATGCTGGCCGGTCTGCTCCTTCCCGCCGTCCAAGCCGCGCGCGAAGCCGGGCGCCGCACCCAATGCATCAACAACCAAAAGAACATTGCGTTGGCGTTCAACTCGATGCAATCGGCGACCGACAAATTCCCGACGTGGCGCGCCAACTTGGTGACCGATAACGGCGGCGCGGCGGTTATCGGTTGGCTTCCGCAAATTTTCACTTACATGGAACAAACGCAAGTTTACGACCAACTTCGCGACAACGGCAACCGCGTCGACGTAACGATTCCGACGTTCCAATGCACGAGCGCCGGTTCCTCCGAAGAGAGCGGCAACAACTACGTCGCCAACTGCGGCGTCGCCGACGGTTCCTTCGCCACCGACGCCGAAGGAAATTACACCCTTTCCGAATACGCTAAAAACCGCAGCAACGGGATGCTCCTCGACGGCGCGTTCGGCGGCAAAGCGTTGGCGATCGACGACGTGAAAGACGGAACTTCGAACACGCTCCTCATTTCCGAAAACCTCCAAGCGGGCGGTATTTGGGCGAACCGCGAATACGGCGTCGGTTTCTGCGTTACCTATCCGGACAACAACCAATTCGGTTTCGGTCAAGTTCAAACGAGCGAAAACGGCGTCGAAACCGTTTCGACCCTCGCTCCGCTGCGCGTGAACCGCGGGCGCGAAGTCAAAACGTATGAAGATTTGGCTCCGAACGACGTCGACGGTTGGGCGACCGGCGACTTGATGGAAGACTACAGCAACCAAGCTTGGGCTTACGCTCGTATGTCTTCGATGCACCCGAACGTCGTCGTCGCGGCGATGGTCGACGGCAGCACCCGCACCATCAACGAAGGCGTCGAATTGGAAGTCCTCATCCGCGCGATGGCTCCGCAAGACAAGAAAACCACCTACAACACGCGTCCGAACGGCGGTTTCAACGACGGCGGCGTTTTGGACCTCAGCAAACTTTAATCGTTGACTCGATAAATTGCGGCGTTTGAGCGTCTTTTAGACGCTTGCCCTTGAGACGAACCGGCGTTTTGCGCGTCGGTTCGTTTTTTGTTTCTTGCGCGACGACGGGAAGGGCCGTCGCTTTTGCTTTTGGGGAAACGGGCGCGTCGGGGCGCGTCGGCGAGCGAGCGGTTGGAAATTATTCTTGTGTTTTTTGCCGATTTTGTCTATTTTACGCGGTTTGTTGTTTTGTTGTTCTTGAAGATTCGGCGTCGTTGGGGCGCGACGTTTCGCGATCTGGGGCGCGTCGCGTTGAGTTGATCTTGCAAAGAGGGAACAAAAAACGCTCGACTTGCGCCGAGCGTTGCGTTGAGCGGGAACGGTTCGCGTTAAACGGCGTTAAATTGCGCCGTTTGCGTCGACTTTAACCCCAAAATCCGCCCGCTTGGAAGAGCGGCGCGACGGCGTTCGCCCATTGGCCGACGTCATGCGTCCAGTCGAGAACGTTGTAACGATAGCGAAGTTGTTGCGCGAGGCGATAACTCCGTTCGAGGCGCGGACGGTCGATTCCGATTTCTTCCGGCGTCGACGGCGCGGCGGCGTCGGCGAGCATTCGTTGAATCGTCGCGGCCGGGAGAAGTTGCGCTTCGAGACGCGGTTTGAGGTCGGCCCAAACGTCGCGGAAGAGGCGCAGTCGGCGTTCGAGTTCGTCCGGCTCGACGAATTTCTTGCGGCATTCGCTCTCGACCGTTTGGCGGAGACCGGACGTTCCGAAATTTTCTTCGAGTTCGCGTTCGATCGTTTCCCAAGCGCGGAAGTTTTGCGGAATCGCGGCGATCGCGGCGTCGAAGGTCGCTTCGTTCCAAGTCGCCAAAATCCGTTCGTAGAGCGCGGAGGTGGAGACGGTTCCGACGCCGACCTTGAACCCGTGCGACGGGGCCTCGCCGTTGTAAGTATGATGTTGGTTGTCCCAAAGGTGGCTGAATTGGTGTTCGGCGCCGGACGCGGTGCGGGACGTTTTCGCCTTTTGCATCGCCAGTCCGCTCATAACGAGTCCTTCGGTCAGCCGCGCCAACGCTTTTTTATCGCCGCGAGCGACGCCGGTCGGGTCGGCGACCGAGTCGCGCAACGAATCTTGAACGAGCGACCAAGCGATTTCGTCGATCGGTTCCGTTCCGATCAAGTCGGCGAGAATCCAGTCGGCGCCGGCCGGTATTTTCGCGATCAAGTCGGCGTATCCGGCGGCGTTCATTTTGAGCGGCGCTTCGCAAACGACGTTCATGTCGAGCAGAATCCCGCGCGGCGCCGGGCAGGAAAACGTTTGTTTGCATTCGTTGTGTTCGATCGAAGCGCCAAACGACGCGTACCCGTCCATCGAGGCGGCGGTGCCGACGACCGCGTAGGGGCGGCCGACAAGATAAGCGGCGCGTTTGCAAAGGTCGTTGACCGTTCCGGAACCGACGGCGACCGGGATCGCGTCGGTCGGCGCGAAGCGGGCGTGCAGGGCGTTGACCCAACGCGTTTCGGAGTGCATTTGCGGCGCGTCGAAAACGAACGGGTCTTCGACGACGACTCCGGCGGCTTCGAGGCGTTCGAGAACGGCGCGTCCGGCGATTTCGAACGTCGTAACGTCCGCGACGACGACCGCTTTCGCGTCGGCGCCGAAGAGATTTTGGAAGAACGTTCCGACGCGTTCGAGCGTTCCTTCGCCGAGAACGACCGCTTTCGTGTCGTCGCAATATTGGAGCGCTTTGTCGATTCGCGCCGCCGTTTGACGATAAAATTCGTTGATTTCCGACATAAAA
>JAZNJF010000353.1:0-5877 GCA_045577885.1 Thermoguttaceae bacterium
TCCGCTCCCGTTGGTCGCGACGCGTTCGCTCAACCGAGCGGTTCGGACGGCGGTTAGTTTTGCGGGGCGGCAAAAAGGTCGAGGTAACGCCGCAACGCTTGGCGCAAGCACGGGTCGTCGTCCGGAGCGTTCGCTAAGATCGCTTCGGCTTCGCGGACGAAACGCCCGTCTTTTAAGCGTCGCAACGCGGTAAAGCAATACTCGTGAAGATTAGGCTCTTGCAACAACGCGGCAAAGTCGACCCCGTCGCCGCGCCCGGTTTTCGGCAAGAGATCGCGAAGAATTGTGTTGCGAGCGACGCCGGTTTGCGGATCGCCGAGCAGTCGGCAAATCATACGATAAAAAATCGGCGATTTCGCCAAACTCCTTTTGAGCGGCAGTAAATTTCGGCCAATAAATTGGAAAACGTGAACCATAACCTCCTGCGCCGCTTGAGGTCGCGGTATCGCGCCAAAGAAGCGAGCAATCAAGTTTTCGTCCGGAATCCGTCGGGCCTCTTCGAAAACTAAATCGTAGAGACTCGTAACGCCCGAACAAAAATATTCGACGCGTTCGTCGGTCAAGCGTTCGGCGGTCGTATAGACGAAAAGTTCCGCTAAACGCCGCGCGAACTCGTCGCATTGCGTCTGCGTATAGTAAGGAGACATAAAAAGGCGGATTATTTTGAACCATTCTTCGTAAGAAAGCGGTTTGGGCGGCATATCGGTTCCTCCGGGCGCCGGTGAAAAACGTCCGCGCTTCGACGGCGTTCGTCTAAGGAAGCGGAATCAAACGCGAACGCAAAAACGCGGCGAGTTCCGTTTTGTCGATTCGATTTTCGACGACGCCCAAAACGGTTCGCGTCAACTCCGGGCCCGGCGCGACGTCGAAACCGTTCCAGCGCAAAAAAACGAGCGCGGCGGCGGTCGCGGTTCGCTTATTGCCGTCGACGAACGGATGGTTTTTCGCAAGCGAGAAAAGATAAGCCGACGCGAACTCGCAAAGATCGCGATAAAGGTATTCGCCGCCGAACGTCGCGAGCGGAGCCGAAACCGCCGACTCCAAGAGGCCAAAGTCGCGGACGCCAAACGCTCCGCCGTACCGCTCGACTTGGTCGGCGGCGATCGCGAGAACGTCGTCGACGGTTAAAAATTCGAATTGGGGCCCGGCGGTCATTGGCCCAACTCCCGAAGCGTTTCGGCGTGTCGGCGGTTGACCGCTTCGAGCGCGTCGGCGAGACGCGGGTTGACGCCGGAACGTTTTGGGCGGACGACGAGGGCGCCGTCGACGATTTCGAGGTCGAACGTCGCGTTCGGGGCGACGGTCAACGCGTCGAGCGTCGAGCGGTCGAGAACGAGGGCGAAGCGGTCGTTTTCGCCGAGCGGGATAAGCGTCGTTTGGGTTTGCATCGGAAAACTCCTTTTAGCTTCATACGGGCAAAACGCGACCGCTCCCCGACGCCGAGCGATTTTGCGTCGGCGCCGAGGTTGCGGGAGAGTCGAGAGAACGCGCCGCGTCGATCGGAAGCGCGACGCGGCGTTTTCAACGGTTCGACCGTCGACGGTTCAGCCGTTAATACGGCCTTCCAGTTCGGCGACCAAATCGTCCTTCTTGACGCGGGTTTGCTCCAGCGTGTCGCGGTTGCGGAGCGTTACCGTCCCGTCTTGGAGCGTTTGACCGTCGACCGTGATGCAGAACGGCGTCCCGATTTCGTCTTGACGGCGATAACGACGCCCGACCGCGCCCTTTTCGTCGTATTGAACCGACATCTTTTTCTTGAGTTCGCCGTAAATTTCCGACGCGACTTCCGGCATCCCGTCCTTTTTGACGAGCGGGAAAACCGCCGCTTTGACCGGAGCCAAACGCGGGTGCAGCTTCAAGTAAACGCGCTCTTCTTCCTTGCCGGCTTCCGACGTCGGCGCTTTGTCGACGTTGTACGCTTCGCAGAGGAACGCCAGCGTCGCGCGGTCGGCGCCGGAACTCGGCTCGATCACGTGCGGAATAAAGCGTTCTTTGCGGAGGTCGTCGTAATACGACAGGTCTTTCCCGCTCCCGCGCCATTTCGGAGCGCCGTTGGCGTCGCGTTCGAGAACGAGGTCGTTACCCTCGCGAACCAGCTTCCCTTCCGAGTGCGAACGGAGGTCGAAATCGCCGCGGTGCGCGACGCCTTCCAGTTCGCCGAACTCGCCTTCCGGCAAGA
This sequence comes from Thermoguttaceae bacterium, assembly GCA_045577885.1. Classification (GTDB taxonomy): domain Bacteria; phylum Planctomycetota; class Planctomycetia; order Pirellulales; family Thermoguttaceae; genus RUG369. The sequence goes on from JAZNJF010000353.1 coordinate 2,180, forward strand.
ACGGGAACGCGTATTCGATGTCCGCCGTCCCGACGGAGTAGTGCGCCAGCTCCGCTTTGTCGTGTTCGCGCATTCGGAGGCGTTCGCCCGCGAGGCCCATATCGACGTACCATTGGAAGCGGCGGTCGCGCCAGAAGCGGTACCATTGCTCCGATTCGTCCGGGCGGCAGAAGAATTCGATTTCCATTTGCTCGAATTCGCGGCTGCGGAACGTGAAGTTGCGCGGCGTGATCTCGTTGCGGAAGCTCTTCCCGATTTGCGCGACGCCGAACGGAACGCGAACGCGGGCGCTGTCGACGACGTTCTTGAAGTTGACGAAGATGCCCTGCGCCGTTTCCGGACGGAGGAACGACGCGTCGTCCGCGCTCCCGAGGGCGCCGACGATCGTTTTGAACATCAGGTTAAATTCGCGCGGCTCGGTCAGCGTCCCGACGTGTTTCGCGTCCGGCCCGACGACGTTCGAGAAGTCCGGCGTTTCGAAGTCGGAAATCGCGGTAACGTCGCCGTCCCAAACGAGCGTTTCGAGGTCTTTTTTGCGCAGGCCGAAATATTTCAACGCCGCTTGGTCGAGCGCGTCTTGGACGTTTTCCGTTTCGAGCGTCGTTACGAAAACCTTAACTTGCTCCGCCGGAGCGCCGTTTTCGCCGTGTTTGAGCCCGGAAACCCAACGGCCCTTGACGTGGTCGAAACGATAGCGGCGCTTCGATTCGCGGCAGTCGATCATGAAGTCGTGGAAGAGGTCGTAGTGGCCCGAGCACTTCCAAACTTGCGGGTGCATGATGATCGTGCAGTCGAGCCCGGCCATCTCGAATTTGCCCGGCGCGCCCGGCAGAACCTTCATTTCGTTGTGCCCGACGACCATATCTTGCCACCAAGCGTCCTTCACGTTCTTTTTGAGGAGGACGCCCAACGGCCCGTAGTCCCAAAAACCGTTCAAGCCGCCGTAAATTTCGCTCGATTGAAACAGGAAGCCGCGACGTTTGCAAAGCGCGACCAAGTCTTCCATCCGCATCGTTCAATTTCCTTCCGTTTATCTCGCCGTCGACGAGAGCGACTCAAATCTTGACGGTTAAGGCGACTTTAACGGCTTCTTTCCGTTTTTCGCCCTTTTTCGCCCCGTTTTTCGTCGCGCCTCGACGGCTCTGTTCGACGAACGCCGCGAACGCTCGCGATTCGTTCGTTTTTGTCCTTTATATTATACGCTTATTTTCCGGCTTTAAAAGCGGCGTCGAGGCGAATTTCTCCGACGCGGTACTCCGGAACGACGTCGAGCGAGTCGACCCGAGCGGCGTCGGCGACGTCCTTCGACAACCGAATCCGCTTCAAGTTTTGCCCGCCGCGACTCGCCGAAAGCGATTCGACCAGCGGCGTCGACCGCGTTTGCCGCCAATGTTCCCGAGCGACCTCCGCTTGAACGTTCAGCGCGAACCCGGTTTCGGCGAGCGTCAGCCGGTCGGCCAAGAGCCCGGCGAGGAGCAGGTCTTCCTCCGTGTATTGGCCGTCCGTCCCGGCGCAAACGAGCGAAATTTGCGAAAAACCGTCGCGCAAGAGCCGCTCGACGACCGCCGCCGCGTTGACGAACGCCGCCGTCAAGACGACGCCGCGACAACGCAAAATCGCCTTCGTCCCGTTCGTCGTCGTGAAGAGGAGCGTTTTCCCGCGAACCGTCGCTTCGTCGTAAAGGTCGGGCGAGTTGCCGAGGTCGAACCCTTCGATCGGGAGCCCTTTGCGTTCGCCGCCGAGCAAAATTCGACCCGCGGCGTCCGGGCGGCTTTCGAGAATCGCTTTCTTCGCCGCGAACGTCTCGTCGACCGTTCGGAACGGAACGACTTTCTCCGCTCCGGACGCGAGCGCCGTCGCGACAACCGTCGTCGCGCGCAACACGTCGATCGCGACCGACGCGCCGTCCGGCGGCAACTCCGGCGCAAGTTCCGGAAGAGCGTAAACGTCGAGGCGTTTTTTCGTCATATCGAAAACTCCTAAATTTCGCAAAATCGTCCGAAAACGCCGCCCGCCAACTGGTCGACGTCGGAAAATTCGTTATAATGGTCGCGTCGCAATCGTTTTTTCGACCGACGCGACCGCTTCTCTTTAGTATAACGTCAAATTCAAGATTGGAAAGGCCCGCCGATGACCGCGAAGAAACCGACCGTCGACAAAACGCCCGAACGCGTCCGCGGAATGTTCGGGGAAATCGCGCCGAAATACGACTTTTTGAACAACCTGCTCTCCGTCGGGCTCGCGCCGCGTTGGCGACGGCGGCTCGTTCGCGAAGTTTTTCAGCGTTTGGACGCGGAATTTAGCGAAACCGGCGAAGATAGGCAAGCGCGAACCGTCGAAACGCTCGACGTCGCGACCGGCACCGGCGACGTCGTAATCGAAGAGCGGCGCCAATTCGAGCGCAAACCGTTCGCGGCGTCGCTCCGAACCGTCGGCGTCGACTTCGTTCCGCAGATGCTCGAACTGGCGCGGAAAAAAGCGCCCGACGTCGAATTTCTCGAAGGAGACGGCCTCAACTTGCCGTTCGAAGCGAACCGTTTCGACGCGGCGACCGTTTCGTTCGGGCTCCGCAATATGATCGACCCGGAACGCGGCGTCGCCGAGCTGATTCGCGTTTGCCGTCCGGGCGGAATCGTCGCGATTTTGGAGTTCTCGCCGACGAAATTTCCGATTTTCGCGCCGATTTTCCGTTTCTATTTTCATCGGATTCTGCCGAAAATCGGGCAAACGATCGCCAAAAACCGCTCCGACGCGTATCGCTACCTCCCGGAAAGCGTCGACGCGTTCGACTCGCCGGACGAAATTCTCGAGTATATGCGTCGCAACGGAATCGCCGAACCGCGCCGAATCCCGATGACGTTCGGCGTCCTCGGCCTCTTTATCGGTCGAAAAACCGCGTAAAGCGCTCCGTTTCGCCGTTTTCGCGATTTTGCCGACTTTCCCCAATTCGCCCAATCCGCTCGTTTTCCGCCGCGTCCGCGTCTTACCGCCGCAAGAAACGCGAAACGCCGAGCCGCTTCCGAAAAAGCGCGCTCGGCGTTCGTTAATTTTTCGCGTTCAAAACCGTTCGCAATTCGAACGAAACGCGAATCACATCGCGCCTTCCATTTCTTCGGCAACCGCGGAACCGACTTCGAAGGTCGGGACTTCGGTCATCGGGTCGGTAACGGTGATCGACAGCGGCGTCGTGTTCACGTCGCGATATTCCGCGTCGACGGCTTGATATTCGGAACCGCCTTCGACGCTCTCGGAACCGTCTTCGGCGACGACGAGTTCGCCCTCTTCGATGACGAGCTTCGTAACGGTAACTTTATATTCGCCCGCGGGGACGCCTTCGAAACCGTACGTCTTGATTTGCGCTTCGCCCTTTTCGTTCGTCGTTCCGCTCGGCGTGTACTTTTGATTCGCGGGGTCTTGCGCGTGGAAAATGACTTCGGCGCCCGCGAGCGGCGCGCCGTCTTGCGTAACCTTCACGACGCAGCCGCCGAGTTCGCCCATATCGCTCGGTTTGTTCGATTTGCCGCACCCGACCGCGACGACGGCGACGAGAGCCAACGAGAATAACGCAACGCTTTTCTTCAGCATTTTTTTGTCCTTAATAACGTTTGCCGACGCCGCCAAAAAACGAGCGTCGAAAGTTCAACGGGCGCCGGAATCGCTCCCGACGCAAAAAACGGAACGTCCGCCCGCCCTCGATT
>JAZNJF010000354.1:0-5854 GCA_045577885.1 Thermoguttaceae bacterium
GTCGCGACGCTCCCGGGTCGTTGCGGCGCCGACGAAAGCCCGTTAACCGCGATTCTCGACGACGAAAATCACCGCGACCTGCCGAACTTCGCCGACGCCGACCGTCGAACGCTTTATCTTTGGCTCGACGCGAACGTCCCGTTTTACGGCGTTTACGACCGACGCGAACGTCAAAAAATCTTGAACGGCGAACGCGTCGCGCCGCCGCGCCTTCAATAAACGCCCTTCCCGTTTCCAGCGCGACGCCGAGCGGTTCGCCCCGTCTCGGCGCCGCGCAAAAACGCTTCATTTTTCCAATAATCAAAAAGGAGATTTTCCGATGGACGACCAACGCGATTTCCTTGACGCTCTTTCCGAAAAACTGCCGGAAGACCTTTTCAACCAAGACTTTACCGACGACGAACGCGAACGCGGAAACCAACGCCTCGAACGTCTCCTCGACGAGATTTTGGGCCCCGTCGAACCGTTTATGATTCATTCGATCATTCCGTTTTGCGTCGGCGGGGCGCTCGACCTTCATTATTACGCCCGTTCGCGCTTCGGCGGAACGTTTTTCGCGTCTTGGGAACTGACGGCGCCGGAATTTCTCCCGTCGAACCGCTCTTTCGACGCGTTCGAACTCGCGATCGCGACGCGACTTACGGTCAAGCCGCAACCGGGCGAAACCCCGGCGGAAACCAAGAAACCGGGCTTCTTCAAGCGTCTTTTCTCCGTCAAATCGCCCGAAGAAAAGAAACGCGACGACCTTCACCGCGTCTTGACGAATTTGGCGTTTTACGTCTGTTCGGACGGCGTCGAGGTCAACGGTTACGACACGCTGGAATTTCCGCAAGACTTTGACGACGAACAACTTGCGGGACGTTGTTTCATCTTCGACGAACTCCCGGCGGCGGCGCCCGTTCCGGTTCCGACGTCGCCCGACGAAAGGTCGCCGCTCGACGGCAAACGCTTCGGCGTCCTCCTCGCGATCGAAGTTTTCCGCCAAGAAATGGATTGGGCCCGCAAAGAAGGAACCGAGAAACTCGTCGAACGCCTCCAAGCCGCCGGCGCCTATCCGTTTTCCGACCTCGACCGCGAACCGGTCGTTTGAACGCGCCCCGCGACGAAAGCGCGCCGTTTAAACGCGGCTCGAGACGCAAGCGCTACGTCTTGTCCTTCAAAAAAAACGCCGCCGACCGACCGTCGACGGCGTTTTCGCTCTCTTTCGCCTTCTTTTTTAGCGCGGCGGGCCTTCGACCAATTCCCACCGACGCGACTTTCAACGTTTTCGCGTCGTTATTTTCAGAGTTTTTTCGCTATTTTATCGCTCGTAGAACTTTCCTTGCCAAGAATCGCGGCGGCGGAAAACGACGTCGACGGCGTTGCGAGCGGCGTGTTTCTTCGCCGTCCAATCGGGCGCCAACAGATACGGCTCCGACGCTTCGCCGGAAATCCGCTCGATCACCGTCTCCGGCGACTGCAGCTCCAAAAAGTCGACGACCGCCTCCGCGTAATCGGTCAGCAAGGGCGGCTCAACCTCCCCGGCTTCCCAAAGTCGCGCCAACTTCGTGTTCCGCACGACGTAAAGATGGTGAAGTTTTAACGAATGGAAACCCAATTCGGCGACCAGCCGCGCCGTCCGCCGCATATCGTCGCGAGTTTCGCCGGGCGCTCCCAAAATGACGTGCGTCCCGAGCCGCAAGCCGCGCTCCTTCGCCCGGCAAACGGCGTCGACGAACGTCGCGACGTCGTGTCCGCGGTTGAAGAATTTCAGCGTCGCGTCGTTGGCCGACTGGAGCCCGATTTCGAGCGCAAGCCATTTTTCGCGAGCGATTTCCGCCAACAGGTCGAGAACCGGGTCGGCGAGCGCGTCCGGGCGGGTGCCGATCGCCAAACCGACGACTTCCGGTCGGCGCAACGCAATCTCATATTTGCGACGCAATTCGTCGAGCGGCGCGTGCGTGTTCGTCGACGGCTGAAAATACGCGATAAAACGGTCGACGTCGAAACGGCGGCGGAGTTGGCGGATTCCGTCGTCGAGCTGCGCGTCGAGGTCGTCGAGTCCGAAAAAGCGGCCCGGGCTGAAACTGACCGCGTCGCAGTAAATACAGCCGCCGCGCCCGACCGTTCCGTCGATGTTCGGGCAAGAAAAATGAGCGTCGACGCTGATTTTGCGGACGATTCCGCCGAACTCGCGTTTAAAATAGGCGCTTAGGGGAAAATAACGCGCCCCGGAACGTCGCCAAAACGGAACGCCGTCGTCGCCAACCTTTCCCATCTCCTCCATTTTATCCGTTTCGCCTTTCTCGCCCAAATCCCCGCGTTTCTCTCAAACGACGCCGCGTCGCGCTTTCTCAACGTCGAAAAAACGCGACGCAACCGTCGTTGTTTATTAATAACGCAAACGAGCGCCGCCCTTATTAAAACGTCAAACGCAAACGAACGCCGCCCTTATTAATAACGTCAAACGCAAACGAGCGCCGCCTTATTAATAACGTCGAAACGCCGTCGAGCGTTCGTCGCGCAAGACGCCGTTAGCGTTCTTAAACGCAACCGACGCTAAATAACGTCGTTTTCCCAACGTCAAGCGGTTTCCGGCATAAAGGTCGGCAAAACGACGCCGTTGCGCGGGCCCGCTTCGCCGCGAACTTGCGCGACGTGAATCTCGGTGTTCTTCGCCCCGAGCGCGTACATCGCGGCGCGGAGTTCCTTCGCGCCGGCCGGAATCAGGAAGATCGGCGACCACTTCCCGGCGTACCGGTTCAGCTCCGTCCGAATCAACGCGGCGGCTTGCGCTTCGGTGCGCGCGGCGCCGGGGCCGACCATCGCGCTCCCCGGGTCTTTCACCGAACCGACGAAGCCGCAAATCTCGCCGGTCGCGTCGTCGACGAGAACGCTAAGCCCCCAAATTCCGTCCTTATTTTCGATAAAATACGCAAAGTCTTTCGAACGGTCGATCCCGTAAATCTCCGTTTCGAGCGCGACCAACGCCGGAACGTCCTCGGGCCGCGCGTCGCGAATCGTCGTTCCGGCGGGCGCGTCGACCGGGAAGCCTTCGGGCGGAACGGCGACCGTCATGTCTTGGAAAACGGCGGTCGGAACGAACCCGGCGCGGTTGTACGACGAGAAAGAGTCGAGGTTCATCGCGCTCGAAACCAAGCGGAGCGGTTGATTGCGGCGCTCGGCGACGTCGACGATATATTTCAGCAGCTTCGACGAGACCTTGCGCCCGAAATACTCCGGCGCGACCGTCATAATCCCAAGCGAGACGTGCGTCGGCCGCGGGTGAAAGAAGCAGGAACCGGCGATTTTCCCCGTCTCGGCGTCCTCCGCGACGACGCAACAATCCGGGTCGAGCGCGTCGTAAACCCGAGCGTAAAGGGTCGCCGCCTCCGCCGACGGAACGACTTCGAACCCGCGATTCTTCTTGTACCAAACGTTCAGCGAATCGCAAATCAACGCCGCGACCGCCGCGTCGTCCTCCGCTTTCTTCAACCGAATCAAAATGTTCGCCATCGGCGCCGCCTTCCTTTCTTGCGTTGTTTTACTCAATTGCCTAAATTTGCCAACTCAACCAATTCGCCAAATTTGCAAAATCGGCTTTTTATTCGTTATCGACGCGTTCCAACGTCCGCCGCCGACTTAGCGCAACCCGCCTATTTTACCGTTTTTCGCCCGTTTTACTTAATAACGTGAAACGCCCAAAGCCCAAACGCGACCGGCGCCGCGAGGAGAAGCGAGTCGTAAACGTCGAGGAAACCGCCGAAACCGGGCACGTTCGTTCCGGAGTCTTTGCGCATCACGTCGCGCTTGATCAGCGATTCGGCCAAGTCGCCGAGCATGCCGGCCAACCCGACCGCGAGCCCGTAAATAACGACGCCGACCCAAGTCGTTTGCGACGGAGAGCCGGTCGCCAACGGGAAAAGAACCGCGACGGAGAGCCAAGCGCCCAAAATCGCGAACGCGATCCCGCCGACCGCGCCCTCGATCGTTTTGCCGGGACTCAAACTCGGCGCCATCTTGTGTCGCCCGATCAGCCGCCCGACGGTGTACGCGCCGACGTCGCATAATTTCGCAACGATAATCATCGACACCAACGCCGGAACGCCGTACGCGATGCGCAACATCACCAAGAACGAGCCGAGCAAGCCGACGTAAACGATCGCGAAAACGGCGCCGGTCAGGTTGATCAGGTGCCCGCCGGGCAGTTTGAAGCGGAGCATTTCGCCGACGAACGCGATCAGGACGCCCGCCGCGATCGCCAGGAGCGTATGAACGCTCGCGAAAGCCGCCGTCTTCCATTGCGCGCCGTCCGAAAACGCCCAAAACGAGCGCGTCGCCAATTCGCCGCCGCCGTCGAACTCCGCGTCGCGTCGCTCGACGCTCTTCGCGGCGACGTCGGCGGCGTCGACGGCGCCGTTCCTCGCTTTCGCGTCGTCGTCTTGAAGGGAGCGCAACGCGACCGAAGCCGTTTCGAGCGCTTCGAGCGCGCGAGCGATTTCTTCGTCTTTTTTCGCGTCTTCGTCGTTTTCCTCCGCCTCGACGAGCGTTTGCGACGCCGAGTCGGCGAGCGTTCGCTCCAACTCGATCAGGAGCGGAAGCGAGTTGTAACTCGACGCCCAAGCGAGAAGAATCGTCCCGAAAACGCCGAAATAGATCGTCGTCCGACGCGGGTAAATTCCCCCGGCGTTCAAAAGCGTCAACGCTTCCTTGCAGAGGAAATAAACGCAAATCAAAAAGAACGGAATCAACGCCAATCCCGGCGCCGGAGCCTTCGCGTCGAGGTAACAAAGCCCGACCAACGCCGCGACAACCGGAATCCCGATCGACAAACGCCAAATCAACATCGTTAAAACCCGAAAATACAATCTATCCGTCGCGCTCGACGCCGGAAACGCCCGACGACGCGCAAGGATTAACGCTTCTATCGCCTCCAACGAACGCGCCGTCGCCCGCAAGCCGCTCGACGCGCCGTCGACGTTCGGTTTCAATTATACTTCGTTTCGCGTCAAAATTCCAGTCTTTCCCCCCTTTTCTCGACAAAATTTCGCAAAAATTTGCGCTTGCGCTCGTTTTTTCCCCGCTCGCCGGCGCGCGCAAAAACGGCGTTTCCGTTAAATTCCTTAAAGGACGTTTTTTCGTCGACAGAATTTTAAAAAACTCGCGTTTTGTGAAGAATCCGAATTGATTTTTTAGCGTCTTCGCCTATTCTTAATAATAAGCGGAAAATTCGCGCTTCCGGTCGCGCCGCGCTCCGCCTCCGCTCGACCGACGCTTTGCATTTTTTCGCGCCCTTTGTCTTTTTCGCGTCGGCGCTCCGTTCGAAAAACGCGTTTCGACCGCTCGAAGTTTCGCGCGGGCCGTTTTGTTTTGTTTTTTTTGCGGAAAGCCGTCGTTCGCTTGGCGTTACTTAATTCGACGACGCTTCTTGTTAAATCGTCGAACGCTCCGGCGCCGCGCCCCGCGAAATCGGTTGACGCCCGTTTCGCGTTTTGATAATCAAACGCCGTTCGCGCTCCCGTCGACGAGACGCGTCCCGAACGGTTCGGAGACGACGATGCAAGACGTTTTATCGTTCGAAGTACTGACGTTAAAAGAATTAGGAGCGATCGCTTCCGAAGCGCGCGTTCCCCGTTGGAGTCGTCTTAAGAAAGCGGAATTGATCGACCGACTCCTCCGAGCGGGCGTCGTTCCCCCGACCGTCGAGGAACTCGTCGCTCGCCGCCGTCGAGAAAAAGAAGAACGCGACGCCGAGTCCGCGCCCCTCGTTCCCCCCGTTTTAGACGACTTAGACGATTTAAACGCGCCGACGGAGAAAACGCCGCTCGACGTTTCCCCCGAAGAGATTCCCGACGCCGAAATCGAAAAAATCAAA
>JAZNJF010000355.1:0-4184 GCA_045577885.1 Thermoguttaceae bacterium
CGACTTACCGACGTCGTCGCCGACGCCGCGCGCCAAACGGCGGCCGATTTCGGAATCGAGCCGGAGGCGGTTCGCACCTTCAAAAAGTACTGGATCGACGGCGTCGACGCGGCGGAAATCGAACGCCTCGCCCGCAAACTCCTCGCCAACGACGCGATCGAGCAAGTCGCGTTCGACGAACTCGGCTTCGACTCGCTCCAGGTCGGTTCGCCGTACAAGTTCGAGCTGAAGACGGTCGCGATTCGCTCGATGAACGACGCGGAACTCGAAACGCTCAGCAAGCAAGGCCAGCTCTACCTGTCGCTCGTCGAAATGCAAACGATCCAAAAGCATTTCCAAGACCTCGACCGCGACCCGACCGACGTCGAACTCGAAACGATCGCGCAAACTTGGAGCGAACACTGCAGCCATAAAACGCTCGCCGGTCGTATTTCCTATAGCGGTCCGGAAGGCGAAATCTTCTTCGAGAACATGCTGAAGGAAACGATCTTCGGCGCGACCGTCAAAATTCGCGAAAACCTCGGCGCCGACGACTTCTGCGTCAGCGTTTTCGCCGACAACGCGGGCGTCGTTAAGTTCGACGACGAATACAACGTTTGCTTCAAGGTCGAAACGCACAACCACCCGAGCGCGCTCGAACCTTACGGCGGCGCCAACACCGGGATCGGCGGCGTCATTCGCGACCCGATGGGCACCGGCCTCGGCGCGAAACCGATCTGCAACACCGATATTTTCTGCTTCGCGCCGCCGCAATTCGACCCGAACGAGCTGCCGAACGGCGTCCTTCACCCGCGCCGCGTCATTAAAGGCGTCGTCGCCGGCGTCCGCGACTACGGCAACCGAATGGGGATTCCGACCGTCAACGTCTCGATCTTCTTCGACAAACGCTACCTCGGCAACCCGTTGGTTTACTGCGGCGACGTCGGCTTGATTCCGGTCGACAAGTCGTTCAAAGAGCCGAAAGTCGGCGACCTGATCGTCGCGATGGGCGGTCGCACCGGGCGCGACGGGATTCACGGCGCCACCTTCAGCAGCGCGGAACTGACGAGCGAAAGCGAAACGCTCTCCGGCGGCGCGGTGCAAATCGGGAACGCCATCGAAGAAAAGAAAATTCTCGACGTGATGCTCGAAGCGCGCGACCGCGGCCTTTACAACGCCGTTACCGACTGCGGCGCGGGCGGCTTCTCGAGCGCGGTCGGCGAAATGGGCGAAAAAATCGGCGCCGAAGTCGACCTGAACGCGATTTCGCTCAAATACGAAGGCCTTTCTTACGCCGAAATGTGGATCAGCGAAGCGCAAGAGCGGATGGTCTTCTCGGTTCCGAAAGACAAATGGCCGGAACTGAAAGCGTTGGCCGAAAGCGAAGACGTCGAAGCGATCGTCTTGGGCGAATTCAAGCCGACCGGTCGCCTCGTCCTGAAATACGACGGCGTTACCGTCGCCGATTTGGCGATGTCCTTCATGCACGACGGTCGCCCGCCGGTGATCCGCAAGGCCGTTTACGAAGTCCCGACGGTCGAACCGATTACGGTCAAGCCGGAAGGCGTCGAACTCCCGGGCCAAACCGCCGTTTCGAAGACGGTCGCTTGCCCGTGCGGCGGCAAAGAGAGCGGCAAAACCTCGGCGACGCTCGACTTGGAAGCGATTCTCGGTTCGCTGAACGTCGCGAGCAAGCACTGGGCGATTCGTCAATACGATCACGAAGTTCAAGGCGGAAGCGTCTTGAAACCGCTCGTCGGCGTCGAATGCGACGGCCCGGGCGACGCCGCCGTTTTGCGTCCGCGCTTGACCAGCCGTCGCGGTTTGGTCGTCTCGAACGGGATGAACCCGAATTACGGCGATTACGACGCCTACTGGATGGCCGCCTCCGCCATCGACGAAGCGACGCGCAACGCCGTCGCGGTCGGCGCCGACCCGACGACGATTTCGATCCTCGACAACTTCTGCTGGGGGAACGCCGACAAGCCGGAAGTTCTCGGCTCGCTGGTTCGCGCCGCGTTGGCTTGCCGCGACGTTTCGGTCGCGTTCGGTTCGCCGTTCATCAGCGGTAAAGACTCGCTGAACAACGAGTTCCGTCCGGAAGGCGAAGAGCCGATCGCGATTCCGCCGTCCTTGCTCATCAGCGCGATGGGGCAAATGGACGACGTCGCGAAGGCCGTCTCGATGGACCTCAAAGAAGCCGGAAACGCCCTTTATTTGGTCGGCGAAACGAAGCGCGAACTCGGCGGTTCGCACCTTTCGCTCGTTCGCGACTGGGTCGGCGGGCAAGTTCCGACGCTCGACGTCGACGTCGCGAAACGGACTTATATCGCGGTTCATAAGGCGATTCAAAGCGGTCTTATCCGCGCCGCGCACGACCTCAGCGAAGGCGGTTTGGCCGTCGCGGCGGCGGAAAGCGCGTTCGCCGGGAACCTTGGCGCCGAAATTTCGTTGGCGGCGATCAAACTCGCTCCGGCGGCGGACGGCGAATCGACCGCGCTCCCGGGCGTTGAAAACGTCGACGATTATTGGAAGCTCTTCTCCGAGTCGAACTCGCGCTTCCTGATCGAAGTTCCGGTCGAAAAGAGTTGCGCGTTCGAAGGAATTCTTTGCGAAGCGAAGGTTCCGTTCGCGCCGATTGGGAAAGTCGTCGAAAAACCGGAGCTGACGATCTTCGGCGCCGACGGAACGCCCGCGGTTCAAGGCGACTTGGCCGACCTGAAGCGTCGTTGGCAAAAACCGTTCGACTTGGGCGGCTGGTACGCCGACTGATCGCGTCGGACGGCGAGCGAAAAGAGCGAGTCGGCGCTTTGCGTCGGCTCGTCGAGCGAAAAAAGACGGGTCGGCGTTTGCGTCGGTTCGTCGAACGAAAAAGGCGGGTCGGCGTTTGCGTCGGCTCGTCGGACGCGCTTCGTTTTCCCCTTATATTAATTAATAAGGACAAAACGGCGAAACGGACGGCGCGGCTCGTTCGCAACATTGAAAAATAGAATAAACGATTGAAAAAATCGAAAGAAAATAATATACGGTAGCGAATAACAATGAAACCGAACGTATTGATTTTAAGAGCGCCCGGCACGAACTGCGATTACGAAACCGCTTACGCGTTTGAATTGGCCGGCGCGACGACCGAGCGGATTCACGTCAACCGCCTTCTGGAAGACCCGTCGATCATCGACCGCTTCCAAATTATGTGCTTCCCGGGCGGCTTCAGCTACGGCGACGACGTCGCGGCGGGCCGAGTCCTCGCGTCGAAGATTCGTCTGCGTCTTTTCGACGCGGTCAGCCGCTTCAAGGACGCCGACAAACTCGTTTTGGGGATCTGCAACGGCTTCCAAATCTTGATTAAGAGCGGTATTCTCGTCGCGGACGACGAAATCGGCGCCCCGGCGACCCTCACCTGGAACGACAGCGGCGTTTACGTCGACCGTTGGGCGCATTTGGAAGTCAAGAGCGACAAGTGCGTTTTCCTCCGCGGCGTCGACAAGATGTATCTCCCGATCGCGCACGCCGAAGGGAAGTTTATGGGACGCGACGCGGCGGTTCTCGACGCTCTCGAAGCGCAAGGCCGACTCGCGCTCCGTTACGCGCCGGGGAACAACCCGAACGGCGCCGTTCGCGACGTCGCGGGCGTTTGCGACGAAACCGGGCGCGTTTTCGGCTTGATGCCGCACCCGGAACGCCACCTCGATAAAACGCAACGTCCGGACTGGACGCGTTATCAAAACGAGCCCGATTTCGCGACGAAAGTCGGCGACGGTTTCGCGATTTTCAAAAACGCCGTCGAATACTTCGCTTAATTCGACGAGCGGAAGCGGCGAGCGCGTCTTGACCGGGCGCGTTTGCCGTCGGGCGAAGCGTTCCGGCGTCGGCGTCGGAACGTTGAAACGCCGATTTTAACGCTTCGGCGGATTTTAACGCCGGAGCGAACGCCTTGACTTTGCAACCTGGAACGGAAGACGAACGGATGAGATTGCCCGAGGAACGCTCGGAACGAAACGACGGACGAAACGCCGAACGGCGCGACGCGAAACCGAACGGCGGCGAACGAAGCGCCGCGTTCGACGCGAACGCCGACGGGCGAAATCGTTTTCGACGTCGACGTTTTAAAGGGCGGCCGGGCGATTCCGCGTCGAGCGAACGACGGGGCGAGCGCGACGGAAATAAGGACGAAATCGGCAAAAACAACCGGTTCGAGCGCGGAA
>JAZNJF010000356.1:0-2036 GCA_045577885.1 Thermoguttaceae bacterium
CCGGCTTCGGTCGCCAACTCCGCGAGCGTTCGGACGGCGAACGACGTTCCCGCCTCGATAAACGCTAAATCTCCAACCGGAACCGCGCGTCCTCCGATATTTAGTTCCGCAACCTTCCCCGACGGCCAAGTCGCAAACTGCCGCGCTTCGCTCGGTTTCGCCAACGTCGACGCGCAAACGAACCCGCGAACCGCCCCGTCGCGCAAGACGGCGGTCGCTTTATAAACGGCGCCTTCAAACGCCAACGGCAAGCCGACGGTCGCGACGACGTTCGGGCCGACCGACTTCGCCGCCGCCAAGGTCGCCGCCAACGCGCGCTTCAAAACGGCGGGACGCAAAAACGCGTCCTCGGCGCCGGGACCGGTCGAACAAAGCTCCGGAAAAACGACGACGCGTAAGTCGGCCGCGCCTCGTTCCTCCGCTTGCTCGTCCAACCGCGCCAAAACCGCCGCGATCGCGTTCAAATTGCCGTCGAAATCGAGCGAAGCTAAGTTGACGGTCGCCGCCGCCGCGTCCAAAGTTTTAACCGATTTTATCGTTTGCATCGTTCTTAGCGACTTTAACGCCGCTTGCCAAAAAAATTCCAAAAAAAGTTCGTCGCCGCTCCAAGCGAAGCGTCGCGCCGTCGAATTTCAACGCTTAAAAGCGTCAAAACAGAGAAAACGCGCCGAGTTTAGCGATTTTAACGCCGCGCCGTCATTCCGTCGAGCGGTCAAGCGCCCCGCTTTTTTCGCGATTTTCGGTCGACCCAAACGCCGTCCGGGAACTTGCGGTTATAAAAACGCATTACGACCTTCTCGAACGGACGTTTCATTCGGGTATACCAAGGTTCCTCGTCCGGGAAAATCGCCGTCGTTAAAAACGTTCTAATCCCCGCAAAGCGCCCGGCCATCACGTCCGCGAAGATTTGGTCGCCGACGATAACGGTCTTGTCGCGCTCGAATCCAAACTCCTTCATCGCGCGAAAACATCCCCTCGGGAGCGGTTTCCAAGCCTCGGCGACGAACGGAAGCCCGACTTTTTCCGCAAAACGGCCGATACGCGGGCCCATTCCGTTCGACAAAAGGCAAATTCGGAACCCTTCGCCCTTAATTTTTTCCAACCAAGCCGTTATTTCCGGCTCGAGTTCTTGCATTCCATACCGTTTTAGGGTACAATCGACGTCGAGAAGAAGATTTTCGACGCCAAGCGCCCGCAGACGCTCCGGAGAAAGCTCGACGACGCTTTTAATCAAGTAATGCGGGTAACAAACGGTCAACATCGCCGCGCTCCTTAGGTTCGAACGATTCTCGCGCCCCTCGCGCTTCTTCGACGGCAAAACGACCCGGCAAAATCGGCGCAACCGTCAAAGTTGACGCAAGCGGAGGCAAGTTGGTAAGAAGTCCGACGCTTCCGAGTTCCGCCGTTTCCCGTTTTGTTCGGTCGAGCGGTCGCGTTAAGCGCCACAATACCGTTAATTTCCCAAAATTTCCAAAATTGTCAAGCGCCGCCGACGCTCCGGCGCGCGAAAGTTGCGAAAATGTCCTTAACTTTTCAAGAAGCCCTCGCTTCCTCGACCCTCGTTTTCGACGGCGCGACCGGTACGGAAATCTACCGCCGCCGCGTCTTCACCAACCAATGTTACGACGAGCTGAACCTCCGCAATCCGCGAATGATCGAGGAGATCGCCGCCGCCTATCGCGACGCCGGCGTCGACGTTTTAACGACGAACACGTACGGCGCGAACCGCTTCGCGCTCGAAAAATACGGGCTCGAAACGCAGGTCGCGGCGATCAACGCGGCGGGCGTCGCGTTGGCGCGCCGAGTCGCCTCCGAAACGGCGACGGAGGAACGCCCGATCTTCGTCGCCGGGTCGGTCGGCTTCCCGAGCGCCGAAACGCTTGAAAAACGTTCGCGAAACGAAATCGTCGAGGCGTTCGCGGCGCAGGTCGACGCGCTCGTCAAGGCGGGCGTCGACGTCGTTCTCTTCGAGACGCAACCGTCCCGCGAAACCGCCGAAATCGCCGTCGACGCGATGCAAGCCGCCGCCCCGAACT
>JAZNJF010000357.1:0-8892 GCA_045577885.1 Thermoguttaceae bacterium
CACTTAAACGCGGCGCGAACGCACTGAACGAGCGTGTTGATATACGAACGGCAATAGCGGCCGGAGTTTTCCCAGTCGCGCTGAATCGCTCGGAGTCGAACGACGCCGAAGTCGCGAACGCGGAGCCGGTCGAGCGGCGCGACGAAAAAGGGCGCGAGCGCGGCGCGAAAACGTTCGGTCTGCTTGGTCGACTTGCCGTTTTTGACGTAATAATCGCGAGCGCGAGCGAGGAAAGCAGAGGCAAATTCGCAAAGGAGACAATCGGGGCCGGTTTCAACGACCGGGCCGGTCAAATACTCGGCGATCACGCGTTCGTACTCGGCGTAAGATTCCGGCGAACCGTATTTTCCGAGATAGACTTTGCGTCCTCGAAGAGTAACGTAAGCGAGATTTCGGTCGGCGCGCCGACAGATTTTTGGCAATCGATTCTTCATTTTTCGTCCCGGGACGAAAAACGCGTCGAAAACCGCGAAATTTCTTGCAAGAATGACAAACGTTAAATCGTTGGGAACTAACGACTTAACGGAGCGTCTCCGACTGGAGTCGAACCAGCAACCTTCGGCTTCGGAGGCCTTGGCGGACGTTTGCTTTCTTCTTGATTAAGTCGTTGAAATGTCGACGTTTGCGTTGTCTTTTGCAGGCTCAAAAATTTCGGCGAAAATCGGGTTTTTAGCCCGTTTCGGCGAATAAAACTGATACAAACTGATACAAAAGAAAGGCTGCCGAAACGGCCTTTCGACTCAAAAAATTCGCTCGCCGCGTTAAATTTCGTCGAGCATTGTATAAAAACGTTCCAACACGTCGTCTTTCAACCAAGGGTTCGTTTCGCGAATGCTTCGGGCGACGTCGCGGACTGCGTCGTAATCGATTCCGCCGACGCGGAACAGTTCGACGAGCAGGCGAAGGCCGCGCATATAATCGACGCTCTCACGTTCGCACTCGTTGCAAAGGCGGCGGTCGTTCGTTACGCACGTCCAGCGTTGGCGGCGCGCCGTCAAGAGGCAAATATAATCCTTGTCCGAAAGGCGGCTGCCCTCCGAGCGGATTTGCGCCTCGACGACGTCCTCGAATTCAACGCGAACCATCCGAAGGCCAAGTTCTTCCGGCGTAACGACGTTGAAGTGGTTTCTAATCTCGACGAACAGCTCGTCGGCGATGTAAACCTCGCCGACAAACCGCGAAATCAACGAAAAAAGCCGGTCGTCCGCCTTCAAAAAGTCCAAAACGACGCAAGAGTCGAGGAGTAAAAAACGTTGGCGCTCCGTCATGCGTTCCCTTCCGGTTTGAAGGACTCGTACAGCTCCGGAACGGTCGTTCCTAAGAACTCCGCCGCCTTGCTTAGCGTAATCTGCTCTTCGCGAACCGCTTGAAAAACGAGACGGCGGAACCCGTCCGGCGGCGCGTCGAACCGCGACAACGGCGCCGGTTCGCGATGATTCTTCAAGTCCTTGCCGGTTTCGTTGCGATACTCCCAAGCGAAACGTCGGTAAACGTTCGCCGACTCGAGCCCCTCTTCGACGAGGCGACGGCAAACGGTGCGATAACTGACGCGAAACAAGCGCTTGACGATTAAAACGCGGTCGACGAACGGGAGGCCCGCCGTTTCGCGCCAACGACTCAAAAACGCTCGACGCGGCATAAGGAACCGTCCGGCGAACGCGTCGGCTTCGCGCTCTTCGTCGGCGTTTTCCTCGACGACGTTCGCGTCGAACGAATGCTCGTGAAGGAGCAGGTGTCCGAGTTCGTGAATCGTCGAGAAGACGCGACGCTCGACCGAAACGTCGGGCGCGTTGAAGACGACGACGCCGGTCGCTTGCGGCGACTCCGAAATCGCGAGGCCGAAGACGGACGGCGCGGGCCGCTTGTCGGAGAACCAGAACTTGACGCCGCATTTGGCGAGAACGTCGGCGACGCTTGCGATCGGCGCGGCGTCGTCGAAGCCGAGTTCGCGTCGGAACGTTTCGGCGTACTCCGCCGGGTCGAACGTCGCCGACCACTTGGGCCGCTCGACGCAAAACTCGGTTCGCCGTTCGAGCGCGTCTTCGAGGAAACAATAGCGTTCGATCCAAGTCGCGCAAGACGAAACGACGTAATCGCGGGCCGCCGGACGCAACGACGCGTTTGCTCGAAACCGCGCCGACGCCAACGTTTTCGGCGCTCGAAAAAAGTCGCCGACCGCGACGCGGAGCGCTCCGGCCAACGCGGCGAGCGTCGCGGCTTCCGGTTTGGCGACCTTGGCGCCTTCAAGTTTTTTGACGCAAGGAAGAGAGACGCCGGCCAATTCGGCGAGCTTCGACTGCGCAAGCCCGCGTTCTCGTCGGAACCGCTTCAAATTCGACGCGAGCAGTTTGGGATAATCTTCGCTCATAGCGTCCTCCTTTCACTGGGGATAGTATACCATATCCCGCCGGAGAGTAAAAGGGGATACTGGAAATTTTCCCAACCGCGCGGCGACGTCAAACGCTCAAGCAAAAAGCGAAAATCGCCGTTTTCGCGAAAAACGCCAAAAAACGCAAAAAATGGAAAAAAACGCGATTTTTGGCCAAAATTTATTCCGATTTTTACCCAGTCGACTAGGCAAACGGCCCTCTATAGGATAAAATAAGAACGAAGGAGAACGCGCAAGACGCGTATTGAAAAACGAAAGGCGAACCGATGCAAGAATGGCTTAAAGGCTTTCGACGCGGCGAAGCGGCACTCGGCTCCGGCGCGTCTTACTTAAACCTAGGTTCGGCGTCGCGACTCAAACCGTTTCCGCCGACGCAAGACGGTTATCGCGAAGACGCGCGCCGTTTAGGCGGGTATTGGCGCAACGTCGGCGATTACCTAAACGGAGCGACGAAGCGTTATGACCGCGAAAAAGAAAGATAAGGCGACCGTTCCGGACGTTCGCGAAGACGGGCGTATGTTCCGAACCGACTCGGCGACCGGGCAAAAGGAACTCCTGTGCGTTGCGCGCGAATTTTCGGGGCCGCTTCCTCCGCCGGAGATGCTGGAGCGATACGCGCAAATTTCGCCGGAAATTTTGGACGTCCTTGTGGAGATGGCTCAAAAAGAGCAGACGTTGCGAGAAAAAGCGCTCGACGCGACGATCGCCGAAAATCGGCGCGAGCAGGGTTTGACCGCCAAAGGCTTGTATTTAGCGACGGCGATCATTGTTTTGGGGATTGCCGCCGGATGTTATTGCGCGTTTTGCGGACGCGAGTGGGCCGCGGTCGCCGCGTTTGGCGTCGCTGGAGCGGTCGGCTGGATGAAAACGGGCGGGGCTCCGACGGCGGACAAGCCCGAACGCAAGTAGAATAACGCCGCAAGACGGCGAGAGCGGGGAACGTTCTCGCCGTTTTTTTTGCGGAGCGTCGACCGAACCGACGCGGCGGCGTTAACCGTTCGGTTCGGCGGGCGGCGTTAATTGTCGCCTTGATTCCAAGCGAGATACAAGCGTGAAATTTCGCAACCTCGTTCCGTTAAGCGGCTCGTAACATAATCAAATTTTAAAGAGCGAGAAAAGAAATTCCTTGCGTTAATTCCACTGCGAATAAGCTGGCCGCTGTAAGGGCTGATGTCAGTTTGGGTCGGAAAGCCGCCGTTTTCCGATAAATTGCGTTGACTGTACGGAGGCGTTCCAGCGTTTTCTTGAGCTTCCCAATTGTTAATCAATAAATTTTTATGTAAAATAACGGCGACCGCGTTGACTTCGTGAGCCAAAGCTATTTTGGTCGAAATATTAAATCCGGGTTGGGGATGTTCAAAATCGCCGTTTTTTTGCAATACAATATTGCACTTGTCGCAAGGCCACGTCTTTGAAACGTTAACGCTGATGCGTGCAGCTTTGCCGTCGGCGTATTCCAAGACGAGCTTCCCAAAAGAGGTTCGAAGCAATACGTCTAAAATACGCTTGTTATCGCGTGCGATCAATTCGTCGCGATACTCTTGCGCTAATCGAGAGGCTCGATAAAGCGCGCCAAGTTTTTCTAAAAAATTAAGCGCGATTAAACTTTTCAGAACATTGTTTACAGTGTGGTTTTCCGGTAAGGGCGTGTCAAATGTAAAGGGGACGACGGTGTTGTCGTTGATATGAAATTCAAGTTTGTTGGCTTGATAAGTAACGGGCGTCTTGCGCAACAAGACGGCGACAAGTAACTCCAGTTCTGCGCCGGAGAGTTGTGCGACGTCGAATGACGGTTCCTTGGCCGTCAAACCTTTATATTGTTCGTCGTCAAGCCGCGTAAGACACGGCTCCGATGGCGGGGTGGTGTCAAGCGTTTGCATTTTCCTTGGATTCCCCAACGGCGGGGCCTTGGGAAGTCCGAGTATATCTTTTAAAAGTTGTTGATACGTTGTTTCAAAGTCGGCGTCTTCACGGAAATCGCAATAAAAGCGAGTTCCGAGAAAATCAGGCGTTTCGCCTTCCGGGTTGTCGCGTAAAATGGGAATAAATTTATTGGTGTTGGTTTGTTTCGCAAGTTCGCGATTAACGATCATTTTTTCATAACCGACGCCGCCCGTTCCGTTAGTCGCTTTCTGTGTGTAGAGAGAGGAACAAACGCAAACGATATATTTTACCCCCGGCCAAAGGGGAGCCTTTCCCATAAATTGCGCCAAATCATATCCGCCAGGAAGATATTTGTCGATAACGGTGTTGACGCCGTCGTTTCGCAATTTATCAGATAGCCTTTTCACCCATTGACAGTGTTCGGGAGTTGCGTAGGCATAGGAAATAAAAACCATAGGCGCGCCTATACTTTTACCTTCGTTTTCCCAAGAAGTAAGCCAATCGTCAATAGGTAGGGGAGCGTCCCCGCGATTTTCTTTTGACATTGTTTGTCCTTAAAGCGTTTGCGCCGAGATTTTAGGGCTTCTCGGCGCGAAGCGATCGTTGTGAGACGGGCGAAAAGTGCAGAGATTGCGTTCGCCCGGAAAAGATTATATCTGAACCGCTCGGCGACGTCAAGCGCTCGGTTCGGCGGGCGGCGTCGGGACTGTTTCTTGCGGTATCGCGGGGCCGAGCGCTCGGTTCAATGGAAAAATTTTGCAATCCGGGCGCCGCGTTCCGTTAACGTTGCTTCAATCCAATTGCAATTAAGCGGGCCTTTATCTCCTTCCCACTTAGGGAACTTTAACGGCGCGCCAGAGAAACCGCAACGAATAAAACCGCGTTCCTCTCTAGAAGACTTTAAATACCAATCGTCGACAAGTCCGTTGCGTCTCATGAAAGTCGCGATATGACTAATTCCTTCGCTTGTGTACTGACGCGAACCGCCGATGAATTTACGTTCTTCAGCAGTCGCTTGATAAATGTTGATCATCGGCATTTCGTTGGGATCGAAAAGCTCGCATTCTATAACGTCGCCTACGGTTCGTACTTGTTGCAAACAGAAGCGCACCGGCCCTAAAACGCTTTTGATTACGCGTTTATCGTCTCGTTCGACAAGAAGTTCGCGTTGTGTTTTAGCGTAGTCGGTAACGCGATAGCAGTTCTCGAAATCGTAAGCCAGCAATTTCCAGCGAACGAGTTCGTCTAAAATATCGTAATCGGACGGACGGTCTTCGGCGTCAATGTCGCTAAAGTAGGGAAGGTCGCTTGTTTTATGGTTAAGAACGACGCCGTAATGTTTTTTATAAATAAGATCGTTAGCGTCAAGCGCGGCGCAAATCAACTCGACTGCCGCGTCCGATAAATTATTGAAGTTCTCAAAGAACTTCGAATCGGCTGTTTGCTCCCTCCATTGCGGACGGCGCAAAGGGGCTTGCGCTAAAGGTTCAAGTAACATTTGAGTTTCCTCTTTATCCTTCTGGATGACGGCTTGATGTTGTTGAAAAAAGGTTATCATTTCGTAATCAAGCTGTTTTTCAAATTCCGACAAAGGAAGTTCCTTATATAGGCCTGAACATTCATATTTTCCTTGGTGAATTGCCGCCCGGTAATCGTCAAAGGTCTTGCTTTTTTGATCTAAAAAGTAAATTCTTGCCTTTTTACCTAATTTGACGTGATAGTGAAGTTCGGCGAGAGTGGCGCATGGATATTTATCGCCTGTTTCTTGGTTGCAATAAGGAGAGCCCAGGCTTTCTTTAAACAGTACGACCAACAAGTCGCATTCGCGAAGAGTCTGATTAATAATATGGGTTTCACCGTCATTTTTGTTTTGGACGTTTTCAACTAATCCCGGGGTGTCGTGCCAATCGCGCGCTTCATATTTATATCCAGGAAAAAAATCTGAACATCGTTTAACCGAATCTTTCACTTTATTTCGTTCTTCGAGCGCGTCTTCGGGCGAAGCGACAAAGATTTTTACGATTGTTACTTTGGGTTTTTCTTCCGACATTGCGATTCCTTGATTAATGCAAGGTCGTCAACGTCTGCAAACATTGACGACCTTCGGTTCGTTAACGTATTACTTAATTCTGTTGCGGATTTCCTTTGTCAGTTGTTTCGTCGGCGCAAGCTCCAAGGGGGGAAAGGTCGAGCTTATCGCATATGCTAAGCCCGATTTTGGCGATCAGCTCCTGCATTTCGCGCGGCAACTTGGCGACGACCGCGACAAACTCGTCGGCCGTCGCATCAAGGTCGAAAGCCGGAGGCGGCGACGGGGTTGGCGTCAAAAACATTTCGCCTTCGCCGGTCTCGAACCATTCTCGGTTCACGTTGTACGTCAGGACTAGAAGGTTGATAACTCGGTCGTTAATCGCTCGAACGCCCGACGCCATTTGAGATAGGTAACCTTGCGAGAAACCTAAGTCTTTAGACATCTTATTAAAAGACGTACCAAGCGATTCTGAAATAAGTCGTAAACGGTCTTTCATTTTTCTAACCTCTTCTTATATTATAACAAAGTCAACGGCGACGTCAAGAAACTTTAAAATTTTAGAACTATGCTATTGACTTCTTGCCGGTTTCGGTTTATTATTATAGCATAGTCAACAAGAGAACGCGTTTTTGGTTCTTTGAGCGCTAATCCTCTTGGGCGGGCCAACCGACTGCAATCGGCGCCCGCCGGACTTTATTTTAACGGAGAAAAAACGATGGACAATCAGTTTCGCGAAATTTACGAAGCCGTCGGCGTCGACGGTCGCCGCTTCTTGATGTTGGTCGCTCGAATTTGCGAACTTGCATTGAGTGCGAGTAAGGAGCGGTAAATGGAAACGCCTGTCTATAAATATCAGCTTGGTTTATACGGCGGCTGTTTGTCGCTGCCGAGAGACTCGCAACTTTTAACGGTTTGCGTTCAACATGGGCGTCCAGTTCTTTATGTAAAAATGGGGACGGCGTCGACTTGCGAACTTATAATTTCCTCTTGCGGAACAGGCTATTTTCCTTCTTTGAAAGGCGCGTATATTGGCACGGCAATGCTCGAGAACGGAACGCTTGTGGTTCACTATTTTGCCGCTTGGCGCGACGACAAGAAGGCTAGCGAGTCGACACTGCGATAACAGAAAACGTCGCGGGCGACGTCCGCTTTCGAGGCGACTAGCTACCCGTCCCGAAAGTCGCTTGGCGCGCGAGTGGTGCCAAACGCCAAGCTAGGCCCGCGACGCCTTTATAATCGACGATTACGACAACTAAGAAAGAACACGAAGTAAAAATGCGCGTTACGATTAGATACTACTTTACCAAAGGTTTCATGGAAGCGGTGATGCAAAGCCGTTTTGTAGGCGCTAGTTTATTCGAACAAATTCAAGAAGCGCTAGCGGACGCTGGAGAGCGTATTCGCGATACGGCGAGCAACTGGGAGATTATGCCGAACAAGATTGAGGTCTTGCTGGAAGATTACGAGCCAAAAACGTAAACCGACGGGCGCGGTTGTTGGACGCTTCCGAGAGAGCCCGTCGCCTCCGGCGGTTCGCGCCGCCGGAGGTTTTTAAAACAATGGAGAAACAACAATGAACGACGAAACGGAAAACTTCGACGACGCGTTGACCGTCGAAGACGCGATATTCGCCGAGCTTATCCGAACGCGAACGCTTCGCGCTCCGAGCGGGGAGACGCGAACGATCGACTTGCCCGTCGCCGCCGCCGTTTGCCGAGCGTTCGCGAAAGGTCAAGTCGCCGTTTATCGAGACGGCGACGCGTTGGTCTTCAAGAACACCGCCGCCGGAGCCGAACGACTCGCCGCGAGTCGCGGGCAAACGATGGCGGAAGCGGAAGAAACGACCGGCGATCAACGCGAGTAACGGTCGCGGCGCTTGCGGAGCTTTTCAAGACGTTCGCGGCCCGTCCAAAGGAGACGCCAATAAGGAAGCGTTCCTTCGACCCCGCGTTCGGCGTAAAGTTCGAGGATTTGCATAACTTCGTCGCGGGAGTAGCCCGGACGCTCGACTTCAAGATACTCGAAAAGATCGGCTTCGAAGGGCGTGCGCTCTTCCGGAATATCGTAGTCGGCGAGGTATTCGAGGACGAGCAGTTCAAGGGCTTCGTCGAATTTGCGCGTCGGCATAATTACGAACCTTTCTTGTTAAGAGTTGGTGAAAAATTGTTGGCGCTCTTATTTTACCAAACGCTTAACAAGAAGCAAGACGGGCGCGGTTGTTGGACGCTTCCGAGAGAGCCCGTCGCCTCCGGCGGTTCGCGCCGCCGGAGGTTTTCCCTAAACGTCGGCGCCGACGAACGCGCGGTTTCGGTTGGAAGCTCGCCGAAGTCGCGCGGTCGAAGCGGTTGGGCCCGTTTCGACTTGGGCGCCGCGCCCTAATAACCCCCGACGGTTTAACCGCCGTCGGGCGTTTTGAGCGTTCGTCGAGCGCTCCGTTCCGAAAGGAACGTCGTGTCCGCGCCGGAGCGATCCGGCTTCGCGACCGGCAAAAAGCGAAAACGAAACGAGAACCCGGGGCGGTCGCGTCGCAACGACCGCCCCCCAACCCCAAAAAAGAAACGCGATGGAAGACGTCGACAAACTGACC
>JAZNJF010000358.1:0-6739 GCA_045577885.1 Thermoguttaceae bacterium
TCCGGCTCCGGCTCCGGCTTCGTCGACTCCGCTCCCCGTCGTTCCGACCGCCGACGATTCCGAAACCGACGGCGACGTCGCCGATTGGCTCCTCGGGGACGACGACGATATCCCGGAAGAAACGCAAACGCTCCAAACGGCCGCCGACGCGTTCCTCGACCTGCCGTACACGCCTAAAGAGCCCGAAACCGAAACGGCGACCCCGGAAGCGGAAAAGAAACCGCAGTCCGGCGGCATGCCGAACACCAGCGACGCCGCCGCCAACCTCTTGAAGAACTTCTTTAAAGGCGGACGTTAATCGAATTTCGGCGCTAAACGCGACAAGCGCCGCGGTAAAACGTTAATTTAGCGAAACGAGCGAAAAAGGCGGTCGAGCCAATGTTTTTTCGCTCGTTACGCTCTTTGCTTGTCTTGTTTTTTCCCATTTTTTCCTTTCGCGACGCCCCTTGTCGCCGTTTTCCTTCCGCGACGGACCCCTTGCCGCCGCTTTGTTCCTTCGCGCTCCCCCTTGCCGCCGCTTTCCTTCCGCGACGGAGCCCTTGTCGCGCTTTGTTCCTTCGCGACGAAGCCTTTGTCGCCGCTTTGTTCCTTCCGTCGTTTCCGCCGCCTTTTTTTTCGGCTCAAACTTTTTCTTACCTTCCTACTTTTCTTATTTTACCGTTAATCTTCCGTTGTTTGCTTCCGTTCGAACGGGCGTTTCGGTCGTTTTTACTCGCGTCGCCTCGACGACGCGGAAAAATTGAACGTCTTCGACGGCGCGTTCGCTTTTGCGCATTAAAATAGGCAAGGAAGGCAAAATGAAAACGAGCTTCTCGGCGGCGCCGGGTTGGCTCGAACTAAAATTTTCGTCCTTTCTTAGTTTTTTAATCGCCTAAACATTTATCGTTCGTCGTCAAATTTCTCTCGACGAAGAAAAGGAGCCGTCGTATGGACGCGTTGTTAAATCGCAAAATCGCCGCCGCGTTAGGAAGCTGTTCTTATATCCGCAATTCGTCGCTGCGCTTGGACGTTTGTTCCGGTCGCGTCGTTCTTTCCGGAGCCGTTCCGTCGTATTTCCTTAAGCAGATGGCGCAAGAATCGCTTCGTTCGGTCGAAGGCGTCGAAGAAATTCAAAACGAATTGGAAGTCTCGAACGGGCGTTCGCGCCGCTCGCGCTCCGAAATCGGTTCCGAGCGCGGCGTCGAAACCGTCGCGTAATCCTCGCGCTTTCCGGGTGTTCGCGGCGTTTCGACCGTTTTTGTCCGACGTTCCGACGCCCGACGCCCGCGCGGCGTCCGTTCCGACGGAGCCGCGTTCCCTTTCTCGCTTCTTTTCCTTTTTTCTTCTTTTCCTCCTTTTTCCCCCTTTTTTCCATTTTCTCTCTTTTCTTCCTTTTTTTATTTTTCCTTTTTTTTCTTTTCCCTATCCCTCCCCTTTTCTCTTTCCCCCTTATTTCCCCCTTTTTCAATTCGCATTGCCCATTCCAACCTTTTTCGCTTGTCTATTCCTCTTATTCCTCCCATTTCCTTCTTCCTTTTTTCTTTCGCTTGTCCTCTTTTTCGTTTTTTTCCTTTTATCCCCTTCGTCCCGTTTCATTCGAACGCTCTAACGGCGCCTTCGTTCGAGTTTCAGCGCCCCGCGTCTTCGTTACAATCGTTTATTTCCTTCTTTTCTTCCCCGTCTCCGACAAAAAATCGACGTTCGCGCTCTTTTTTTTATTCCCTTTTGAGCGCTTCTCGGTTAAAATAGATAAACGGCGTCAACTTTGCGGAAATCGCGCTCGTCGCGCCGCCGTCAAGTTTTGCCCGTTTCCCCCGTTTTAACAACGCCGCCGTTTTGTTCGCGTTTTAAAATTCGCGACCGCTCGCGACGTTTTGGTTTGAACGCGTCGCGTTCCGATTCGCTTCGAATCGGCGCGCCGCCCGTTGCTCCGCCCGAGGCCCAACTTGACAAAGCGACTCCCCGTTCCCCCGACGCAATCGACTCTCCGTCGTTCGCGATTCGCTCGAATCGCGTCGGTATTCGCGCTTTTCTTCGTTTGCCTCGTCGCTTCGACGGCGGCGCAAACCCCGTCGACCGCGTCCTCGCCGTCCCCCGCCGCGTCCGGCGATCCCGTCGCGACGACGGCGCAATCTTCTTCCGCGTCCTCTTCGTCGCCGACGTCGCGCTCGAACGCGAATTCCAACGCCGTCGACGCCGACGCCGCCGACCTTGAAACCGGCGACGCGTCGAGCGCCGACGCCGTTCCCGTCGCCGCGCCCGACGCTCAAACCGCCTCGAACGCCGACGCGCCGTTCGTTCGCCGCACGACGAATCTTCGCGAAAAACCGACGTTTTGGCTCTCCGACGAAAACGGCGCTTGGCGCGTTCCGCTCCCCAATTGGTCGCTCGAAGAAGTAATGCAAACGATCGACGGCGAAGCCGAACAAACCGAGCAAACGTCGTATTCGATTCAAAAAATCAACGCGTTCGGCCCCGTCGAAAAGGGAGTCGCGCGTCTCAACGTCGTTTTTACCGTCCAAGTTTTCGGCGACGAACTCGTCCGCGTCCCGCTCGGGTTGCAGGAAGGCGTTTACATCCCGATCCCGAACGGCGGCGACGCTTCCTCCGACTCCAAACTTAACGACGGTTTCGCTTTCGAAGGTCCGGAAGGTTCGCGGTGCGAACTCGACGTCGACCCGGCGTCCGGCGCTTACGTCGCGCTCGTTCGACCGCCGCGCCAAGAAACGTCCGCCGCCTCCGACGACGCGACGGGCGAAATTCGACGCGCCGACGACGCGACGCGACGGCGAGTCCGCCAATATCAACTGACGCTCCAACTTTGCTTCGCCGTCGAAACGTTCGGACTCGACGAACAACGGCTCGTCGCGACGTTCCCCCCCTCGGTCAACTCGCAACTTATTCTCACCGTCCCGCTTCAAGACGCGAAATTTAAAAGCGTTAAGGGCGCGATCCAAGGCGCCGCGACCCCGATGGACGAGTCGACGACCAACTTAACGTTGCACGGACTCGGCCGCGGCGTCGAAACGACCGACGTCGCTTGGCGCAAAAGCAAGTCGACGGCGGAACCGAACGTCGTCGTTTATCAAGTTGAAGACGCTTCGATCGACGTTCGGCTCGACGCTCGCGAAACCGTTTGCGAAGCGACGCTCCCCGTTCGCGTCTTCGGCGGCGAAACGGAAACGTTCAAAGTTCGGCTTCCGGCCCGCGCTTCTCTCGTTAAGAACGAAGTCGTCGCGACCGACGTCGACGGCGCCGCGTTCGAAATTCGCGAACTCGCGTTAACCGCCGACGATTCGCCGTCCTCCGAACGTTCGACGCCGCCGCTCGACGCCGACGCCGACGCAAACGACCGTCCGCAAACGCTCGAAATCAAACTCGCGCAAAAAACCGACGCCGCCGTTCTCAAAATCAAAACGCGAACGCCCGCGCCGGAAAACGCGCCCAACGTCGAAATCGGTTCCGCCAACGCCGAAACGCTCGTTCGCGAAATCTCCGGTTTCGAAGTCGTCGGAGCGCAAAAACAGCGCGGTCGCGTTAAAATTTCCAAAGCGGAAGGACTCGATTTTAACGTTTCTCCTCTTTTCGGAGCTCGCGCCGCCGACGCGGAAAACGCCGCGTCGCTCGAAGCGGGAGAAGAGCTTTATCTCTTTTCCGCTCAACCGTTCGCGCTCGACGCTCAACCGTTCGTTCGTCGCGTCGTCGTCAACGTCAAGCCGGAATACCAAGTCGTCGTCGGCGAAAAAGAAGCGACGCTTCGCGCCAAATTCCAATATTCCATTTACGGAGCGAAAATCTCGGAGTTTAAAATAAATCTTCGCGATTGGGAATTCGCCGAGGTCGCGTCGGACGGTCTCGTCGACGTTTTGAACATCGAATTTAACGAAACGACCGGCGAAACGACCTTCCCGCTCGTTACGCCGATCGACGGCGTCGTCGAATTCGAATTAAACGCCGGTCGCGAACTCAACGCTTCGGAAGACGGCGCGTTTTCGTTCGCCTTCCCGACGCCGAGCGCCTCTTGGACCGAGCCGTCGACCGTCGTCGTCGCCCCGGTCGACGCGGTCGACCTTGCGCCGACGCTCGAAAGTTGCGTCGATTTGACGGCGAAACCGATGCGCGCGCTCGCGCCGACGCTCGAGTTGCCCCCGCTTCAACAAACGCCGTTCGTTTATCAAACCCGACGTCGCGGAGACGCGCCGAACGAAGCGCCGCCCCTCTTCGCGGCTCGCGTTCAAAAACAAGAACAAAAAATCGAAATTGAAGCGAAAACCGACGTTTACATCGACGAAAACGGTTCGCAACGCGTCGAACAACGGTTCGTTTACCGCGTCGAACGCGAACCGCTCGACGCGATCTCGCTCGCGTCGAACGCGCTCGACGGCAAAGCGACGCCGAATCTTAAAATTTTCGTCGACGGCAAAGCGGTTCCGCCGCAAAATTTAACGATCGAAAACGTCGACGCGGAGCAAACGCGGCGCCGCGTTTCGCTCGCCGACGCGCCCAAAATCGGCTCCTGCGTCGTTTCGCTCCAATACGAAGGAGAAACGCTCGAATTTAACGCGAACTCCACTCGACGTTTTCACGTCAACTTGACGCAACCGGAAGACGGCGCGCTCCTTTCCAACGAACTAACGCTTCACGCTCCGCCGGGCGTCGTTCTCGAATACGTCGAAAAACCGAATCGTTTTTGGCGGCTCGAAGAAAGCGGACGCTCCGCCGACGGTCGATCGACGTTTCAGCGTTTCGCGTCGGCGACGCAAGAATTCGGCGCGACGTTCGGCGGTTTCCTCAACGCGAACGACAATCTCGGCTCGGTCGTCGTCGACCGCGCTTGGTTGCAAACTTGGCTCTCCGACGACGCTCGCGTCGACCGCGTCGCCTATCGGCTCTCCGGTTATCGCGACCGCTTGGCGATTCGCCTCCCCGACGGCGTTCGTCAAGACCGCGTCGCCGTTTCGCTCGACGGCGTTCCCTTCGCGAACGTCGCGGACGCGAAAAACGGCCTCTTCGCGTCCGCGCAAACGCTCGTCGTCCCGATCCCCGAATCGGCTCGCGACCGCGAATACGTTTTGGAAATTTCTTACGTCGTTCAAGCGAACGCGTCCGGCGATTCGTCGACGGCGGGTTCGTCCGCTTCCTCGAACAAGTTGAGCGGCGCCCGTTTGGAGGCGCGCTTCCCCCGCTTCGTCCGCTTGCCGAACGACGACGCGGAAATCGAATCGAACGTCGACGGCGCCGCCGCTTCTTCGCGCGATTCGACCGACGACTCGATTTGGGTGCGGCGCGCTTATTGGCAAATTTTAACGCCGTTCAACCGACACATCGTCGTCGACCCGACCGATTGGACGCCGGAATACGTTCTGCGCCGCGACGGTTTCCTCGGCTCTTATCGCCGCGTCGCGTCGACGTCGCAAGCGGAGCTTTGCGCTTGGGTCGGCGTTTCCGAACGCGAGCCGATACCGCTCGAAGTCAACTCTTATCTCTTCAGCGGTTTTGGGCAGCCGGAGCGTTCGCGCCTCCTCGTTCTCGACCGCGCGCTGTTGATTTTACTCGGCGGCGGCGCCGCGTTGGCGACCGGTCTCGGGCTCCTTTATTTCCCGTTCCTTCGCTCGCGTTCCGCGTTGTTCCTGTTCGCGTTGACGACGACGGCGCTCGTCGCGTTGCGCCCTTACCTTGCGTTCCTCTTCCTGCAGACGACCGTTTTCGGCGTTCTGCTGACGCTCGCCGCCGCGCTCCTCGCGAAATTTTTCGGACGCAAAGACGCGAAAACGCAAAAGATCGTCGCGGGCGTCGCTCGCTCGGCCGCTCGCGAAACGACGCGTCGGCGGTTCTTCGGACGCGGCGACGCTCCGCGCCGTTCCGATTCGTCTCGCGTCGGCGGCGGAGGCGATCGCTAAACGTTAACCGTCGACCGCCCGTTTCGGCCCGCCCCCGCGCGTCGCCGACCGATTAACTTATTCCCGACCGAAAAACAGCGCCAAAATTCAAACAAATCAAAACCGTTAAAAACCAAATATCGAGCGCGACGCGCGAATCGTTCAAGTATCGCGAAAAAAAACGCGAAAAACTCAAAACGCCGCCCGCTCGGCGCGACGCTCGCCCGACGTCGCCGCTTTTCCTCCCCTCCAACCGTTCCCCCCGACAAACGGACGCCCTTATGACGCTTTCCCGCCTTTTTTCCGCGGCGCGACCGCGCTTCCGACGCTCGCTCGGCGTTCGTTTTTCCCCGGCGCTCGCCGTCTTTGCGCTCGCCGTCCTTTTTTTCTCGCCGTCGTTCCCGTCGTCGTTTTTGTCTCCGTTCCTTTCCCCGAACGCCGACGCGGCGCCGTCCGACGCTCTTTCGCCCGACTCGCCTTCGCTCGACGTTTCGTCGAACGCGTCGGGTTCAAACGCCGCGTCGTCTCCGTCTCCGTCCTCGGCTCCGATTCCGACTTCGACTCCGGCTCCGGGCTCGCCGTCGACTTCCGCTTTCCGTTTCTGGATGGCGCCGGCCGATAAAATCGACCGTTGGCCTTGGGGCGACGAAAAATATTATCCGATCCGCGTCGAAACGTTCGACGACTGGCTCCGCGCGACCTCCGAAGCGGACGCGGCGGCGGCCTCCGCTCCTTCGCCGAGCGTCGTTTCGTCCCTTTTCCTCGACGCGAAATTCGACGGCGCCGCGCTCGAAGGAACCGGAACGTTCGAGCTCGCGTTCGTCGGCGACGCGTCCGACGCGCCCTCGGCGGCGCCGCTTCCCCCGTTCTCCGCGGCGGCG
>JAZNJF010000359.1:0-3664 GCA_045577885.1 Thermoguttaceae bacterium
CGTCGAGAAGATGGAGCAGCGGTACCAACTTTTCGCCGCCGTCGGAGCGCGCAAGTTGAGCGAATTCAACGCGATGCCGGAAGCGACGAAGCGCAAGCGTCTGCAGCCTCGCGACGAAGAGGAATGGGCCGCGTTCCCGAAAACGATGTCGAGCGTCGTCATCATCGCCGACGAAATGGCGGATATGATTATGACGTCGGGCAAAGACGTCGAGCGACACATCGTCCGTTTGGCGCAAAAGAGCCGCGCGGTCGGCATTCACTTGGTTTTGGCGACGCAAAAGCCGACGGTCGACGTCGTTACCGGCTTGATCAAGTCGAACCTCCCGGCGCGCATTGCGTTCGGCGTCGCGAGCCGCACCGACAGTCAAGTCGTCTTGGACGCCAAGGGCGCGGAGCAGCTCCTCGGGAACGGCGACATGTTGTTCCTTCTCCCCGGCACGAGCCAGCTCGTCCGCGGACAGGGCGCGTTCGTTTCGGACAAGGAGATCGACGCCGTCATCGAGTCGATCTCCGTCGACGAGCCGGAGTACGAGTTCGTCGTCCCGGACCAAAACGCGCCGGAAGACGAAGAACGCGGCGAAATCGAGTACGACTCCTATTACGTCGCGGCGGTCGACGCGGTAATCGCCGAAGGGAGCGCCAGCACGTCGTTCCTGCAACGCAAATTCAGCATCGGGTACGGTCGCGCCGCTCGCTTGATCGACACGATGACCGCCGAAGGGATCATTTCGCCGAAAAACCCGGCCAAACTGTCCCGCCCGCGCGACATTTTAATCACGATGGAGCAATGGCGAGGCCGCGACGCCGCCGGCCCGAGCGTTCAAGCCGAAGTCGTTAACGCGCCGCTGCCGTATACCGCCCCGCCCGTTCCGCGCGCCGACGGCGACGTCGCCGCGTACCGCTCGACTTCTTACGACGCGACGCCCGTTTCGACGCCGACCTCCCGCGCCGCCGAACGCTCGAACGCCGCGCAAACGACGTTCGACGAAATCGACCTTAGCCCCGTTCGCGACGCCGCGTCGTCCGGACGCGAAGCCGACGCAAACGCTTCCCGAAGCGGCGGTTCCGGCTCCGGCGCCGCTTCCGGTTCGTCCAACCCGGGCTGGAACGACGAGCAATGGGCGAAGTACCTCGATTACGGCGACGAACTCGACGAAGACGGCGACGATTACGGCGGTTACGACGGCGCCCGCTCCGGCGGGAACCTCCGCGAAAAAGCGAAGAGCCGTCGCGAACGCAAACGCGGTCGCCGCGACGATTACGACGAGTACGACTATTGACGCCGCGTCGTTTACTTAACGGCGCGACGTTTCCCGATTCATCTTGCCTATTTTCCCAAGGGAGACCGTTATGCGCCGTTCTTTTGCGCGAAATTTCGCCCTTTTCCGCCGCGCCGTTCGTTTTTCGGCGCCGCTTTTTGCCTTAACGTTCGCCGCCGTCGTTTCGAGCGCCGTCGCGGACGAGTCCGCCGCCCCGGCGAAAACCGCCGCCGAAGAGATGGCGACCGAAACGGCGTTCGACTTCGGCGCGGAGCCGCTCCGCTTCATCGAAAACGACCGCTTGAAAGTCGGTTTCGACCTATCTATCGGCGGCGCGGTCGTTTACCTCGAAGACAAGAAGTACGAAACCGGCAATATGATCAACAGTTTCGACTGGGGCCGCCAAATCCAACTCTCGTATTACTCCGGCCCGAACCCGTTTATCGGCCCGAACGGCGAACAACCCGCGCCGGAATGGGCCGGACTCGGCTGGAACCCGATTCAGTCGGGCGACTGCGGCGGGAACAAGTCTAAAGTATTGGATTTCAAGAAGATCGACGATTCGACGGCGTTCGTCCGGACGCGTCCGCAACTTTGGCCGCACAAGGGCGTTCCGGCGGAATGCGTCTTCGAATGCCTTTACCGCTTGACCGCCAACGGTTTCGAGCTGAACGCGACAATTATTAACAACCGTTCCGACAAAACGCAGTTTACGGGCCGAAGTCAAGAAACCCCGGCGCTTTACACGAACGCGCCTTGGTACAAGCTCGTTACTTACCTCGGCGACAAACCGTTCGAAAACGAGCCGGTTACGGTCGTCGTCGACAAGCGCGACGGCAAAGGTTGGCCTTGGGTCAACTACTACACGCCGGAGCGTTGGAGCGCGTTGCTCGACGAAAACGACCGCGGAATCGGCGTTTACCAACCGGGCGCGACGCGAACGACCGCCGGTTTTCACGGGGGCGACGGAAACAAAGGCGCTTCCCTCGGCCCGAAAGACGGCCCGACCGGTTACATCGCGCCGCTCGAACAAACGATTCTCGACTGGAATATTCGCCGAACGTACCGCACGACGTTCGTCGTCGGAACGCTCGACGAAATCCGCGCGACCGCTTGCGAACTCGCGAAGAAAGACGCGTTGCAAGCCGTCCCGAACTGGACGTTCGCAACCGACCGTCAAAACTGGATTTACGGCGGAACGACCGACGCCGGGTTCCCGATTTCCGACTGTTTGAAAATTAACGTCGTTCCCGCCGGTTGTTACGCCGCGTCCCCCGGTTATTTTTGGCGTTCGGAAGACGCGCCGATTTTGGAAATCGACGCCGCGTTCGAGTCCGCCGCCAACGTTAGCGCCGACGCGCCGACCGCTCTTTCGCTGAAGATCGAGCCGGTTTCGCCCGCCGATCAAATCGACTATCTCGGTTGGAGCGAAGGAGATAAGAGCGTCGAAAAGGACCGCGCCGAAAAGGCGAAGACGCACCCGACGCTCGCGCCGATTATCGTTCCGGTTCCGGTCGATTGGGACGGCGAGCGGCGGACGCTTCGCGTCGACTTGTCGCAAATCGACGCTTATAAAGGCGCGATGAAAAAAGTCGTTATCGACTTCCCGAAACGCTCGGGCCAAGCGCGCCTTTACCGCGTCGGCTTCGTCGGTAAAAACTGACGTTCAACGCTTTAACGCGTTTTAGCGACGTCGTTTAACCAAACGCCGCGCCGTTTCGACTAGTCGAGCGACGCGGCGTTTTCGTTCCCGTCGAACTCGCTTCGCCGCCGTTCCGTTTCCGCGCCTTTTATCGATTCGCGGCGTTTTCCGTTTTTTCCTTTTGTCGCCGACCGGAATCGCCGTTTTCAACTCTTTTCCCGCCAGGAGTTCCGCCGATGAGCGCGCTCTTCGTTCCGTCGCCGCTCGGGGCCCTTTTGCTCCGCGAAGAAGGGGACCGTCTCGCCGAAGTCGCGTTCGTTTCGCCGACCTTTTCGCCGGAAACGCCGTTCGAGCAAGAACTCGCCGCCGCTCGCCGTTTCGACGCGCAACCGCTTACCGCCGCCCGACTTAACGCCGACGACGCGGCGCCGCCCGAAACGCCGCCAATTTTGCGACGCGCCGCCGCGCAACTCGCCGAATATTTCGCCGGAACGCGAACGCGGTTCGACCTCCCGCTCGCGCCGGTCGGAACCGAGTTCCAGCGCCGCGTTTGGGCCGCGACGTCGGCGATTCCGTTCGGCGGAACCGCGACTTACGGAGAAATCGCGCGAAAAATCGGCGCCCCGAACGCCGCGCGAGCGGTCGGCGGCGCGCTGAATCGCAACCCGCTAGCGATTATCGTCCCTTGTCATCGCGTCGTCGGAAGCTCCGGCAAACTAACCGGTTACGACGGCGGCGTCGACCGCAAAGCGTTCCTCTTA
>JAZNJF010000360.1:0-6323 GCA_045577885.1 Thermoguttaceae bacterium
TCGCTCGACAACTTAGACCTTCTCGTCGCCGCGCTCGACGGCGAAACGGACGACGCGAAAGTCGACTGGCTCCTCCGCGCCGCCGGCACCCGCATGCCGCGCGAAGAATGCGCCGCTAAAGTCGCCGACTTGTTCGCTAAGGAAACGAACGTCGACGCGAAAAACAAGATGCTGCCGCTCCTGAAGCAAATCGGCGGCCCGACCGCGCTCGCCGCCGTCGCCGCCGCTTGCAACGGCCCGACCGTCGACAAAGCGACGCAAATTCTCGGCGAATGGAACACGCCGTCCGACGCGGAAGCGGTCGCCGACGTTTGCCTGAAAATCGCGCAACAAGCTCGCGACGCGAAGTACCATTCCCGCGGGATTCGCGGTTATATCCGCATTCCGCGCCAATTCGACATGCCGGTCGCGCGCAAAATCGAAATGTGCAAAATCGCGTTCGAAACGGCCCGTCGCGCCGAAGATAAAGCGTTGATTTTCGAAGTCTTCAAGCGCAACATCGTCGCCGAAAACGTCGTCGCCGCGCTCGAATACGCCAAGCACGACGAGTTCAAAGAAGCCGCTTGCGAAGCCGCCGTCGTCGTCGCCGAAAAGATTCGCGTCAGCCAACCGGAATGGAAGTGGGACGCGCAAACGGACGACGCCGCTAAAGCGAAAGCGGGCAAAGACTTGATCGACGGCATGAAGCGCGTCGTCGACACGACGTCGAACGCCGACCTGAAAGCTCGGGCGCAAAAACTCCTTTAAGTTTTCGCTCCCCGTCGAGCGTTTCAGGCTCTTCGGAGCTAAACCCTTAACGCTTTAAAACGCAACGCGTTCCGAACTCGGCGCGTCTCCGCGAGGAGGCGGCGCCGAGTTCGGCGTTTTAGCTCGCGACGCCGCGTCGACATTTTAGCCCCCAAAAACAAGCCGTCGTTCGGTTCGACGGCTTTTCTCTCCCGTTACCCCCTTTTGAAAGAAGACGTTAAATGAAGTTTTTACTCCAAGCGAGCGCGTTTCTGCTCGCCGTTTTCGCAACCTGCGCCGCGTTCGCCGATTCGAACGCGAAAAAAGATTGGCTCCTCGACCCGAGCGGCTTCGTCGCGCAAGTCGAGTTCGACGAAGCGAAAAAGGAATGGCGGTTGACGAACGGCATTATCGAGCGACGCATCGTCGTCGAACCGTCCGCCGCGACCGTTAGTTTCAAGAACTTAACGACCGGCGAAGAGCTGATTCGCGCCGTCGCTCCGGAAGCGCGCGTCGTTATCGACGGAACGTCGTATCCGGTCGGCGGGCTGACCGGCCAACCGGTCTTGAATTACTTCAAAGACGAATGGATTCCGACGCTTAAGCCGATGGAAAACTCCTATCGCTTCGAAAGCGCGAAAATCGGCGAAATCGAAAAGCCGTTCGAGTGGAAAAAACGCCCGGAATGGCTCTCGAAAGACCTCGCTTGGCCGCCGAAGGGGAAAAGCCTCCGCATGTCGTATAAACACGACGCCGTCGACGGAAAACTTCTGCCGACGGTCGACGTTTATTACGAAATTTACGACGGAATCCCGGTTCTGCAAAAGCGGATCGAAGTCCTTTATCCGCAAGCGGTTGAAGGCGCGGAAGCGGCGCCGGAATATTGCGTCGACTCGTTCGTTTCGGAAGAGCTGCGCCTCGTCGAGCCGGAGTCGCGCGTCGAAGAAAAAGAATTCAACTGGAACGTCTTAAACCTTTACGTCGAAAACGATTACATCTACGGCTACACGATGAGTTGCGCGCCGAAGGGCTTCGGCTACCGTCTGGAAGTCGAACCGGAATACCGCACGCAAGTCTGCTATCGCCTCGACACGCCCTGTCGTTACGTCTCGACGCCGGAATTCGGCCCGGCGCAATACGTTCGCCCCGGCGAAA
This sequence comes from Thermoguttaceae bacterium, assembly GCA_045577885.1. Lineage (GTDB taxonomy): Bacteria > Planctomycetota > Planctomycetia > Pirellulales > Thermoguttaceae > RUG369. Next base: position 1,882 of record JAZNJF010000360.1, read on the forward strand.
ACTTCGTTTCGTACCGCTCGTTCGAACTCTTTTACGACGGAACCGACCGCGAACGTCGCGGGTTGGCGCGCCGTCGCATGTATCGCACGCTCGCTCCTTGGACGGCGGAAAACCCGTTGATGTTCCATAAAACGCAAGCGAACCCGGAAGTTCTGCGCGAAGCGATCGAGCAATGCCGCGAAACCGGCTTCGAAACGATCATTATGAGCTTCGGCTCCGGCTTCAACCTCGAAAGCACGGAGAAAGCCTACCGCGATATTTACCGCCAACTCGCCGACGAAGCGAAAGCGGCCGGACTCGGTTTCGGCGGGTACTCGCTCACGTCGTCGCGCAACGCCGGAACCTTAGAAGACAACGTTCAAACGGAGAACCCGAAATTCAAGCGCGGGCCCTGTCTCGGCGCCGATTGGGGCCAACGTTATTTCGCGACGCTGAAAGAGTTTATGGAGTACGCCGGGTTTTCGATCTTCGAAAACGACGGCCCGTACCCGGGCGACCCCTGCGAATCGGAGAAACACCCGGGGCACCGCGGCAAAGAAGACTCCGTTTGGGTTCAATGGAAAGCGCAAGGCAATCTTTACCGTTGGTGCCGCGAACGCGGGATTTACGTCAACCAACCGGACTGGTATTTCTTCAACGGCGGGAACAAAACCGGGATGGGGTACCGCGAAACGAACTGGTCGCTCCCGCGCGCCGAACAGGTAATTATCGAGCGTCAAAACATTTACGACGGCACTTGGGAGAAAACCGCGTCGATGGGTTGGATGTTCGTTCCGCTTTCGCAGTATCACGGCGGCGGCGCGGCGGCGACGATCGAACCGCTCCGCGAACACTTGGATCACTACGACGCTCGTTTCGCGAACCTCCTCGGCGCCGGCGTTCAAGCGTGTTACCGCGGCCCGCGTCTTTACGACTCGGAGGAAACGAAAGCGGTCGTCAAGAAATGGGTGAACTTCTACAAGTCGCGCCGTCAAATTCTCGACGCCGACTTGATTCACCTCCGCCGAGCGGACGGGCGCGATTGGGACGGTTGGCTGCACGTCGACCCGAGCGCCGACGTCGAAGACCGCGGCTTGGCGTTCTTCTACAATCCGCTGAAAACGGAAATCGTTCGCGAAATTGAACTTCCGTTGTATTACACCGGTTTGACCGGTCAAGCGACAATCCGTCGCGGCGACTCCGACTTGAACCTAAGCGAACCGTTCGTCGCGCAACTCGACGGACGCGGCGTCGCCAAGGTCGAAATCCGCGTCGCGCCGGAAAGTTACTCTTGGCTTTTGATTCAAAAGTAGTCTTGCGACAAAATTTCGCAAAAACGCGCTCTTTTCTCTCGTCGACGCTTGACGCGGGCGCGTTTTTCGCTTAAAATCTTTCTAACGAAGCGGTTCGACGTCGGTCGGGCCGCCTTCGTTTTTTGCGTCGACGCGAGCGGCTCGTCCCGGCGTCGACGTTTTTTCGTTCTCCTCGTCGTCGCGTCCTTTTTTCCGCGACGTTCGCGCTTTCGGAGTTTCAAATGCAACGTTTTTTAACTGCCGTTATCATTGCAAACCTTTGCGTTTCAACACTTTCCGCGCAATCCCCGACCGCGCCGCAACCTCCGCGGCAATCGTCTCCGCAATCGTCTCCGCAATCGTCGACGCCCGCGGCTCCCGCAAACTCGGCGAACGTTTTCGAAACGCGGCTCGAAGAGGACGGCGTCGTCATCGTTAAGTTCCTCGACTCAACCGCGACCGACGTCGTCGTTCCGGAGACGATCGACGGACGCCCGGTCGTAAAAATCGGCGCTCGCGCGTTTGCCGTTTGCAAATCGTTACAATCTGTCGTAATCCCCGACGGCGTCAAAACGATCGATAAAAGCGCGTTTTACCTTTGCCAATCGCTACAATCAGTCGCAATTTCAGACGGCGTCGAAACGATCGCCGAAGACGCGTTTGACGATTGCGACGCGTTAACGTCGTTCTCGGTCGTCCCGTCCAAACCGCGTCTTAAAACGGTCGACGGCGTCCTTTTCACCGCCGACGGCAAGACGTTAATCAAGTTTCCCCCCGGGCAAGACGCGACGGAATACGCCGTTCCCAACGGCGTCGAAACGATCGCCAAAAAAGCGTTCGAAGCTTGCGAAACGTTGCGTTCCATCGCGTTCCCGGCGAGCGTCGAAACGATTGACGACAGCGCGTTTGCCAACTGCGATTCACTACGTTCCGTCGCGCTCCCGGCGAGTCTTGCGACGATCGGCGAAAGCGCGTTTTACGATTGCGATTCGCTGCGTTCCATCGCTCTCCCGGCAAGTCTTGCGACGATCGGCGAAAACGCGTTTATGGATTGCGATTCGTTGGAATCGATTGCGATTCCGGCGGGAGTCAAAACGATCCCCCAAGGCGCGTTTATGGATTGCAAATCGTTGGAATCGGTCTCGCTCCCCGACGGCCTCGAAACAATCGGCGAAAACGCGTTTATGGATTGCAAATCGTTGGAATCGATCGTCGTTCCCGCGAGCGTCGAAACGATCGCCCGAGGCGCGTTTATACATTGCAAGACGCTCCGGTCGGTCAACATAGAAAACGGCGTCAAAACGCTCGGCGACGGCGCGTTCGCGTTCTGCGAATCGTTGGAATCGATCGTCGTTCCCGCGAGCGTCGAAAAAATTGCCCCCGGCGTCTTCTGCTATCTCCCTTCCTTAGCGTCGTTCTCGCTCGACCCGAACAACGCGAATTTCCGATTCGTCGACGACGTCCTTTTTACCACCGACGGCAAGACGTTAATCGCGTTTCTTGGCGACGCCAAACTGAAATACGCGATTCCGAACGGCGTCGAGCGAATCGCCGACTACGCGTTTACGCGTCGCTCGTCGTTACAATCGGTCTCCGTCCCGGCGAGCGTTCAGGAGATCGGCGACGCGTTCGTCGATTGCGCTTCCTTAACGTCGTTCTCGGTCGCCCCGAACAACCCGCGTTTTAAAGCGGTCGACGGCGTTCTTTTCACCGCCGACGGCAAAACGTTAATCCAGTTTCCCTGCGGGCGAGAAACGACGACATACGCCGTTCCCGACGGCGTCGAAACGATCGAAAACGGCGCGTTTTACGCTTGCGGCTCGTTAACGTCGGTCAAGATTCCGTCGAGCGTCCAAACCGTCGGCGAAAGCGCGTTTGGGGGTTGCGAATCGTTGACCTCGGTCGAAATTCCGGATAACGTCGAAACCATCGGCGAAGCCGCGTTCGACAGTCGCTCCGCCGACTTAACGCTTTACGGCGCCGTCGGTTCCGTCGCGGAGAAATACGCCGCCGAAAACGGGATCCGCTTCGAAGCGCGTTAGGTTCGCTTCCGGTCGCCGGTCGGGCCGCCGCTATTTAACGTCGTTCGCGTCGTCGCGCCGCGTCTTTGCGTTTTCTTTGTTTCAACCGACGCGTCGCCGTCCGAAACATTTGAAATGTCCGAAGCGTTCGAGCGTTCCGCCGTCCGAAGCGTTTCGAGCGTCCGAAAATTCTCGGCAAAATCGGAAAACGCGCTTCTTCGACGGCGAAAACGCTTGACGCGGACGCGTTTTCGCTTAAAATAAGATTCATCGGGAGCGGTTCGAGTTCGGCCCGTCTCCGCGTTTTACGTCGACGCGGACGCCTCGTTTGCGCGTCGACGGTTTCCGCATTTCCCCCTTTATTCGCAATTCGTTGCGTCGACAGGATTTTCACAATGAAAAAGATTTTCGTCGCGGCCCTCGTCGCCTGCGTTTGCGCTTTCGCGTCCTCCGTTCAAGCGCAAGAACTCAACAAACTGACCCCGCAAGAAGAAGAACTCGGCTTCGAACTCCTCTTCGACGGCAAAGCCCTTTCCAGCGACATTTGGCAAGGCAGCATCGACGGTTACCCGGTCGAAGGCGATTCGTTCGTCTGCCGTAAAGGCGGCCAACTCTTGACGAAAAAAGAGTACGGGAACTTCATTCTCCGCTTCGATTTCAAACTCCCGCCGCGCGGCAACAACGGCGTCGGCATCCGCACCCCGCTTGGTAAAGACTCCGCCTATCACGGGATGGAACTCCAAATCCTGAACTCGGACTACCCGGGCGCCGCCGACTGGCAACAACACGGCTCGATCTACGGCGTCGTTCCGGCGAAAACCGGCGCGCTGAAACCGACCGGCGAATGGAACACCGAAGAAGTTATCGCCATCGGTCCGTTCATTAAGGTCATCGTCAACGGCCAACTCATCGTCGACGCCGACATTACGAACGCGAAACCGATTCACAACGCCGAACACCCGGGCCTCAAGAACAAAACCGGTTTCCTCGGTTTCCTCGGCCACGGCGACCCGGTCGAATTCCGCAACGTTCGCGTTCTCTCGCTCGACAAATAATTGACGAACGAGTTTGAAACTTCGAACTTTCAAAGCGCCGCGCTCGACGTTTTCCCGTCGACGCGGCGTTTTTCCCCTTCTCAATCTCTACCGCT
>JAZNJF010000361.1:0-9555 GCA_045577885.1 Thermoguttaceae bacterium
GCTTGGCCTCCGACTTCTCAAGACGGCGGCGAAAAAGACGATACGGCGACGTCGCGCGGCGGGCTCGGATTCGTTCGCGAAGCGTCGGCGCTCCTTTGCGACAAAATCGACTTCCGCGATTCGATTCGCAACTTCGCCGGAATTCGCGCGTTGCCGGACGGGAAAGACTTCATTATCGAGCGCGACCCCGACGTCGCCGGCTTGGTCAACTTGGCCGGGATTAAGTCGCCGGGGTTGACGTCGGCGCCCGCGATCGCCCGTTTCGCCGTCGAATTGCTTGCCGAATCGGGGCTCGAACTGACGGAAAATCCGGAGTTTAACCCGAACCGTTCGGAAATTCGCTTCGTCGAACTTTCGGACGCGGAAAAAGCCGAGCTGACCCGCAAAGACCCGCGTTTCGGACGAGTGATTTGCCGTTGCGAACAGATCACCGAGGGGGAAATCGTCGAAGCGATCCGCCGTCCGGTCGGCGCGCGAACGCTCGACGGAGTGAAACGCCGTTGCCGTCCCGGTTGCGGACGTTGCCAAGGCGGCTTCTGCGGTCCGCGCGTTCTCGACATTTTGGCGCGCGAACTTGGCGTTCCGCGAGAAAGCGTCGAGAAAGACCGCGTCGGTTCGTATATCTTGACCGGCAAAACGAAAGAACCGCGCGACTAAACGCTTTAATCGCGAGAGTTGCGTTTTTCAAATGAAGGACGTTCGATAAAAACGCTCGTCGACTTTTGGAGGTCGGCGAGCGTTTTTTATCGCCGCGTTTGAAAAAAGACGCGGTTAAAAGAAAATCAAAACGGCGACGCTCGGAGCGTTGAAAACTCCGACCGCCGCCGTCTAAAACGTTAAGCGGGGAACGCTTAAACGGTTGCGAACGCTTTACTTGTCGCCGTATTTTTCGACGAGGCGTTCGAACGTTTCGCGGTCGACTTCAAACGCCGTGCCGTGTCGCGTTCCTTTCGGGAATTGCACCTTGTCGCCGACGTCTTCCCAAGTTTCGCCGTCGACGGAGCGGACGGCGCCGTATTTGCCGTCGCGATAGCAATCGTAAAAAACGAGCCAAGCGCCGTCGATGCGAATCGCGCTCGGGCCTTCGACCCAATTTTGCGCCGAAATCGTTTTCGGATTTTCGAACGGCCCGACCGGCGACTTGCCCTTCGCGACGAGAATCGTCTTTTTCGCTTCCGGACGGAGCGTTTCGTCTTTATAGAAGAGGAAATATTCGCCGTCTTGCTCCGCGAGGTACCCGTCGATAACGTTGTGCCCCGGATCGAAATAGAGCTTCGTCGGCGAGAAAGTTTGGAAATCTTTCGTCGTAACGTAGTAGGCGCGATGGTCGAGGCGATCTTCGCTCGTTCCTTCGTTGGCCGGCGAGAAACGGCCCGGGATCGTCGTCGACCAAACGATGTAAAATTCTTGCGACTTCTTGTCGTAGTAAACTTCCGGCGCCCAAGAATTGCGGGCGGTCGGCTCGTGCGTCATCGTCGGGACGACTTTAACGTCGGTCCATTCGATAAGATCGCGGCTCGAAGCGACGCCGATCGATTTGCCGTCCCAAGAAACGGTCCAAGCGAGACGGTAAACGCCGTCCGCGCCTTGACATATGCTCGGGTCGCGCATCAGCTTGACGTTTTTGCCGAGCGGCGACGCGAAGACCGACTTGCCGCCGTTGAGCGCGGTCCAACTGTAACCGTCGCGGCTGACGGCGTAATGAAGCCCGTCTTCTCCGTTGCCGACGAAGTAAGAGAAGACGTAATAACCGCTTTGTTCGTCGGTTTTAGCGTCGGACGACGCGGCGTCGTTAGAAGCGGAAACGGCGGAAGCGTCGGCGCCGAACGCGGAACCGACGAAAAGAAGCGCGGCGCCGCAAAGAGCGCTAAAACGCGTCGCAAACGAATTTTTTCGAAACGACATCGGGTTTTCCTTGTTGTTAAAACGTTAAAAAATAAAGGGAAGGGTAATGTTGACTCCGCGTCGCGTTAACGTTGGGACGACGCGGAACCGACGGGGCGACGAACGACCGCCGCGTCAAACGCGACTTGGCGTCAAACTTAACAAACGACGTTCCGTCGCTTGTTTTAAGCGATATGACGTCGCCGGGCAAAAACGATGTTTTGTCGTCGATATTCGACGACGTTGCGTCGTTAATCGTCGAGACAGCGTTCGAGGAGCGCGCCTTCGAGCTTAACGATCGATTCCGCAAGGCGTTCGAGCGATTCCAGATAGTTGACGGACGACTCGATGTAAACGACGCGCGCTTGCGAAATTTCGAGGAAGTCGATTTCGCCGGAAAGGAACGCTTGTTGACTCATCTCGAAGAAGCTCTCCAAACTCGGCATAATTTCTTCGCGGTACGTTCGCGCTTCTTCGCGGGCGCTTTTGTAAACGGCGAACGTTTCCGCAAACTCCGCTCGGAGTTTGAGTTGCGTTCGTTCAAGTTCGCGTTGCGCGGCGAAATATTCGGCGGTCGCGCGCCGAATGTTTCCTTGGTTGCGGTCGTTGATTCGGAGCGGAACGCCGACGCCCGCGCTCGCCAACGTCGTCGAATCGCCGAACGCGTACGAGACGCCGCCTTCGACCGAAAATTCGCGCTTCGGCGCGCGTTCGTAATTCAGAACCGCTTGCCGTTGAACAATTTGCGCTTTCAAACGTTCGATTTCCGGACTACGTTCGAGAACGTCGTCGAGCGTCGCGTTTTCGTCGATCGGTTCGCCGCCGAGTTTTTCCGGATCGTCGAGAATCGCCTCGATCGAACCGTTCGGCGCGCCAAGAACGGCAAGCAACGCCTTTTGCGCGGCGGATTTAGCGTTTTGCGCTTTCGTCAACGCCAACTTGGCTTCGCGCGTTTGATTCTGCAATTGGATGAAGTTCAACTGCGAAAGCGAGCCCGCCGCGATGAGCGCGCGCGCTTGGTCCTCCGCCGCTTGCGAAACCGACGCGATCTGTTGGCGAAATTCGACCCGTTTTTGCGCGATCAAAAGACGATAAGCCGCGGCGCGAACGTCGTTTCGGATTTTTGTTGCGACGACTTGTCGTTCCCAGTCGAGCGCGACGGTCGCTTTGCGGCTCGCCTCTTGCGCTAAACGACGTCGCGCGCCGCCGCCGAATTCTTGTTCGATTGCGACGCCGTGTTTTCCGGCGGAACCGTCGACGCCGATTTCTTCGCCGCCGTATCGCAACGTCGGATTCGGCGCGAGACCGGCTTGAACGTAAACGCCTCGTTCCGCGTCGGTTCGGTCGTCGACGAGTTGAAGCGCCGGGTGCCGTTGCAACGCAAATTCTTGCAACGCGGCGATCGAAGTCCGTCCGAAATCGAACGCTTCGGCGGCGGCTTTTGAGTCGAAACCGAGCGTCGCGGGCGGAAGCGCGGATTCGTCGGAGGGGGACGGCGCGTTTTGCGACCAAGCGACGGGAGCGAACGCGAGCGCAAGCGTCGGCGTCAGAAGGGCGAGTCGGGAGAGAATTGGGAGTTTCATCGGATATAACGTCTTAAAATGATTAAGGTTGCGTTTGTTCGGTTAATCGGTCGACAACCGTTTCAAGCGCGACGGAGGGCGCGGCGTTCGCGAAAATTTCGACGAACGCCGCGTTTCGCCAACGTCCTTAACGAACGCTCGAAACCGTTTAAAAATCGGTTTTAGCGTCGCGCTCTTCGGTTCGGAGGCGTTCGGCTTTGTCTTGCGCTTCGGCGATAACGCGTCGCGCCGATTTCAGCCCGAAGCGCCAAAAGAGGGCCGGGCGGACGAAAAATTCCAACACCGTCGAGGTCAGCAAGCCGCCGATCATTACCGTCGCGATCGGATATAAAATCTCGCGTCCCGGGAGGTTAGGCGCCGCCGCGAGGGGCAAAAGACCGATCGCCGAAGGCAGCGCCGACATCAAAACCGGCGCGACGCGTTCGCGACCGGCGCGCATAATCATCGACTTGCTCAACGTTTCGCCTTCGTTTTGAACGAGATGCAAATAGCGTTCCAGCAAGAGGATACCGTTGCGCGACGCGACGCCGCAGAGCGAGATCATCCCGATCAGCCCCGGAATCGTTCGCGACTGCCCGGTCAGCCAAAGCGCGCCGACCGCCCCGACTAACGCAAGCGGAACGATCGCCATCACTTGCAACGCGAGGTTCGCAGAACGGAACATACGGTACAAAATCAGGAAGACGCAGAGACCGGAGAAAACGGAGAGCGCGGTCAACGTTCGCGACGCGCTTTGCTCGCTTTCGAAAAGGCCCGAGACGCGGACGTCGACGCCGTCGGCGGTCAGTTCGCTCCAACGCGTCGCAAGACGTTTCTCGATATCTTCCTTGACTTCGACGGCGCCGCGATAACGCGGGTTCGACTGAATGACGACTTGTCGCCGAGCGTTTTCGCGGTCGATTTGGCCCGGACCGAACGCTTGCGCGTCGATTTCGGCGACCACCGAGAGCGGAATAACGCCGAGTTGCGACGCGGCGTAATCGGTCGAGGTTTCCGACGCGCCTTCGTCGTCGGCGCCCGAAACCGCCGCGGCGATCGCCGATTCCGGATTCGACGACGGAATGAAGCGCTTCGTCTTTTCCGGAAGTCGAATCGGGAGGCGCCGCAACGCGTCGATATTTTCTCGAACGTCTTCGCCGAGACGAGTTAGGAGCTCGACCGGGCGTTCGCCTTCGAGAACCGTCGTCGCGACGGATCCGTTCATCGCGATTTCGACCGTTTGGTCGACGTCTTCCGGCGTCAAGCCGTAACGCGCCAAAGCGTCGCGTTTAAGACGGATTTGCACCTGCGGCAGGTCGGCTTGAATTGGTTCGATTCGCAACGCGCCGATATCGTCGACGTCGGCGATCAGCTCTTGGATCGCGGCGACGCGTTCTTTTAAAATCGACAGCTCGTCGCCGGTTACTTTGATCGCGATTTTAGCGCGGGTTCCGCTGCGCAAATGGTTGATTAAGTGTTGCAACGGCTGATCATATGACGCGATCGTTCCGGGAACGTTTTCCGAGTCGATGACGCCGCGTACTTCGTCGACGATTTCGTTAAAATCGCGGCCGACGCTTTGGTCGACGGAGCAAATGAACTCCGACGTGTTGACCGGAACGGCGTGTTCGTCCATTTCGCTCCGGCCGGTTTTGCGAACGACGGCGGAAATTCCGTCGATTTCGGCGAGACGTAAAGCGAGTTTTTCCGCGACTTCCGACGACGTTTCAAGCGAGACGCCCGGCGTTAGGTCGAGGTTGACTTGAATCGCGCCCTCGTTGAACGGCGGCATAAAGTCGCGGTCGAGCGAGAAGAAAACGTAAAGCCCGCCGACGCCGAGCGCAACCGCGCAGAAGAGCGTCGCGAGCGGGAAGTCGAGCCCGCAACGAATCGCGGAACTCGCGAAATATTGCGTTGTTCGCAAGACGAAACTCGGCTTCTTTTCGCGCTTGACGGACGTCTTTAACGCCTTGTCGGAACAGCCTTTGCGACGACGGAAAATCGCCGGGAAAACGACGTGCGACAGCGCCGGCGTCAGCGTTAAGGAAACGAAAAGGGACGACGACAGCGACACGATGTAAGCAAGGCCGAGCGGCGCGAAAAGTTTGCCTTCGATCCCGTCCAAAAAGAAGAGGGGGAAGAAGACGAGAACGGTGATCGCGGTGCCGTTGACGATCGAGTTGCGGATTTCCGAACTCGCTTCAAATACGACGGTTAGCGTTCGACGCGGCGCGTCCAAAAGCGCGTTTTCGCCGAGCCGTCGGTGAATGTTTTCGACGTCGACGATCGCGTCGTCGACCAGTTCGCCGATCGCGACCGCCAGCCCGCCGAGCGTCATCGCGTTGATCGTCATGCCGAACGCCGCGAAAACGATACACGACGTCGCAATCGTCGTCGGAATCGTTACGAGCGTTACAAGCGTTGTTCGCCAAGAGGTTAGGAAGAGGAAAACGACGATCGCGACCAAAAACGCGCCGTCGCGCAACGCGTCGAGAACGTTCTTCACCGCCAACTCGACGAACGTCCGCTGTTGGTAAACCGGAACGATGCGAAGGTCGGGATGAGTTTGGCGGAGTTTCGCCTCCATCTTAACCATTTCGTCGAGAACGGTTTGCGTTAGTTCGCGGGCGTCTTGGCTCGGTTGTTTTTCGACCGTCAACACGACGGCGTCGCCTTTGTAAAGGGAACCGTCGGGAAGCCGAATCGCCGCGGAAGAGTCGCCGATCGGAACGGACGGGCCGAGTTTTACGTCGGCGACTTGAGGTAGCAGAATCGGCGGTTCGGTCGACGGATCGACGACGAGCGTTCGCAAATCGTCGAGCGATTTAATTCGTCCTAAAGACCGCACTAAGAACTGTTTAGGACCTTGTTGCGTCAAGAAGCCGCCGGTAACGTTGCGGTTGCTCTTGCGGAGCGCGGTTTCGACGTCGTCGACGGTCAGGCCGAAACGGAGCAGGTCGTCCGGACGGAGCGCGACTTGGTATTGGCGACGTTCGCCGCCCATCGAGTAAACTTCGCTAACCCCTTTTTGCGCAAGGATTTTGCGACGAACGTCCCAGTCGGCGAGAGTGCGCAAGTCCATCGGCGACGTCTCGCCGTTTTCGGCGTAAATCGCGAGCGTTAAGACTTGTCCCATCACCGACGCGACCGGCGTCATGCGCGGAAAAACGCCTTCCGGCAGCTCGTCGGCGACGCGTTGCGTTCGCTCGAAAACGATTTGTCGCGCCAGATAGAGGTCGGAACTCCAATCGAATTCGGCGACGACGGTCGAAAGACCGACGACCGACGACGAACGGAGCGCCTCGATTCCGGTCGTGCCGACGAGCGCCGTTTCGAGCGGAAGCGTAACGAGCGTTTCGACTTCCTCCGGCGCCATCCCGGGACACTCGGTCATAATCGTTACCCGCGGGCGGTTTAGGTCAGGCAACACGTCGATCGGCGTGTGAACGGCGCGATAAAGTCCGACCGCGACGAGAAGTAGCGAACCGACGATAATCAAGAAGCGGTTGGCGAGCGAAAAACGAATGATTCGATTCAACATAAGTCGTTTCTCCTTCTTCGTTTCCGTCGGTTAGTGATTACCGCAGTCGCAAGCCGCTTGCAACTTGCCGCCGCCGTTCGTCAGCGCGACGTAAAGCTGGTAAGCGCCGCGGTTTGCGATTTTCGCGCCGGACTTAATCGAACCGTCGTTCGCGACGACGACTTCCGAGGCCGTTTGGTGCAAAACGCGAACCGGTCGCTTGCGCCAAATTCTTTTGCCGTCGGAAGTTCCGTCGTATTCGAAGAGGAACGTTTCGCTCGCTTCTTGCGCGGTCGCGTCGACCGGAACGACGAAAACGTTTTGCAGCGTTTCCGTTTCGACGGCGAGTTCGCAACGTTGGCCCGGCTTGAAACGCCAGTTCAAACGCGGCGCGGCGTCGTCGCAAGTCGCGGCGGTTTCGGCGTTTGCGTCGGTCGCGGCGACGGCGGTTTCGGAGGTCGACACGGCGTCGTTTTCCGTGTGCGAATGCGCGTGTTCCGCGTCGGCTTCCGGGTGCGGGTGCGAATGCGGAACGCCGGTTTCCGGGTTCGGGTGAGGATGCGTATGCGACCCGGCGTCGGACGTCGCGCAGTTGTGCGGCGCCGCGTCGAGCAAGTAGTTTTTCAGTTCGACGTAACAAGCGAAAGCGCGGGCGTTTGCGTCGAGTTGGTTCGCGACCGAACGGAAGGCGAGCGGGCCGACCGTTTCTCGCGAAGCGTCGGTTCCGGACGCGCCGACGAAGATCGCGGAGACGGGACGTCCCTCGGCCAAGGCGGCGTTGACGAGCGGTTCGTCCGACTCGAACGCGCGGCCTTCGATCCAAAGTTCGCGCAAATCGGAGACGACGCAAAGGGGCGAACCGATTTCGACCGACTCGCCCTTTTCGACGAGCGTCTTTTCTAACTGGTGAAAGTGCGGATTTTCCGCGAAGTGTTCGTGCGTCGGCGGCTCGAAACGAGCGGTCGACGCCGGGTCGAAAGACGAGGCGTCGTCGGAGAAAGTCGGGACGCAAACGGTCAGCGACGTTACAAGGGTTCGCTTCGCAACGACGACTTCCTCGATCGTCGCTTCCGGGAGTCCGAAGAAACGGAGCGCGTCTTTTTGCGTCGCGATCGCGGCTTCGTTTTCCGCTTTTTCGAGCGCGATTTCCCGTTGCTCGCGCGGCGCGATTCCGGCTTCGAGGTCGGCGAGGCGTTTTTCTTCGCTTGCGAGGCGATCGCGTTTGCGCAGAAGAGCGGTCAACTCAAGTTGAGCGGCGGCAAGCTCTTCGCCGACGAGACGCAGTTCGAAGAGCGGCTGGCCCGGGCAGAGCGCGGCGCCTTCTTCGACGTAAATTTTCGTAACGATTCCCGTCGCCGGAGACGGAACGCCGACGAGCGAACGTCCCGGTTTGTAGCGAACGTAACCCGGGAAAGAAAACGACTTGCGGTACTCGGACGGTTGCAGTTCGAGCGTTCCGGCGTCGCCCGCGGCGATTCCGATGTTCGCCAACGCGAGTTCGGAAAGCGCGAGACGGTCGGCGTTTTCGGCTTCCGTGTGAACGTGTCCGGGGGCTCCGTGCGGCGGGTTCTCCGCGGCGCGGTCGTGATCGCAGTCGGGGCCGTGAACGTGTTCCGTTTCGCCCGAGGCGGTCGCGTCGAGCGTTTTTTGACAACCGGCGAACGACCCGAACGCGGCGACGGCGAGGAATGTCGCGAAAACGCCGAGGAAACGGCGGGAATCGCGACGCGATTTCGTGGTTTTCATGACGCGCTTTATCTCCGTTAAAACGACGTGTAAACGTTGACGTTAAAAAAGAGCGGACGATTACGCGCCGACTTCCGGGGCGGGGCGGCCGGTTTCCGCTTCGTGTTCGTGTTCGTGTTCGTGATCGCAGTTTTCGTCGTGAACGTGGCCGGGTTCGCCGTGTTCGTGTTCGCAGTTTTCGTCGTGAACGTGGCCGGGTTCGCCGTGTTCGTGTTCGCAGTTTTCGTCGTGAACGTGGCCCGGTTCGCCGTGCGCGTGGTCGCAGTCGGGGCCGTGAACGTGTCCTTCTTCGCCGTGGTCGTGCGCGCAACCGGGGCCGTGGACGTGTCCGGGTTCGCCGTGCGCCGGACCGGCCGGGACTTTGCCGCCGAGAACGAAGAACGCGAGCGCGCCTCCGACGAGCAGAAGGGCGAGCGCGCCGACGGCGACGAAGGGAGACGGGGCTTTCGGTTGATCGTCGTTGTGTTTCAATTCGGTCATTTCGGAATCCTGGGTCTTTCTTTGATTTTTAGTTTATTGTCGCGTTTTCTTTCGTTTTCAAAGCGCGGTCGGCGGTCAATTGAGAATTTTGCGCAAACGGAGATAAAGCGGCGTCGAAAACGCTTCGGTTAAACGATTTAATAACGCGACGGTTGAAAGCGAGCAAACGGCGCTCGACGAAGAGTCGGCGAACGCTCGAACGGAAGACGCGCCGAAATCGCCGAAAATTTCCTTTTCGGTCGGGAGGCGGAGCGACGGCCAATCGACGGCGCAACGCGACCCTTGAACGAGGCCGTTCCGAACGAACGACGGCGCTTCGGCGGAAGTCGACTCGAAAGGCGACGGCGCGAAGAAGTCGGAGGC
>JAZNJF010000362.1:0-4115 GCA_045577885.1 Thermoguttaceae bacterium
GGGAATTTTTGTGTTTCGGCACGACTTGGCGCGGGCGGTGGGAAGCCCGGAATTAGGCAATTCGTTGAGCATCGCGTCGATTTTGATTATCGTCGCGGCGTTTTCGAGTATCCAAATGGCGCGTTATCGTCGAGCGTTCGACTTTAAAACGCTCTTTTACGCTCGGATTGTTGGCGCGTTGATTCCCGTTTTTATTACGATACCGCTGGCGTTCCTATTGCGTAACTATTGGGCGCTCCTTATAGGAACGATGGTTGGGCAAACTTTCACCGCCGTGTTTTTGACGATAAAGTCGGAATGGAAGCCTTCATTTTATTATAGTTTCCAACAACTAAAAGAAATGTTCGCGTTTAGTATGTGGACGCTTCTTGAAACGATTTCGATTTGGGCGGTGGTTTATGCGGGGATTTTTATTGTCGGAAATAAATTAAACGACTATTATTTGGGGTTATTTAGAACGTCGTCGATTACGATCAACTCGTATTTTGGGCTTATTACGGCGTCGATTACGCCGGTTTTATTTGTCGCGTTGTCGAGAACTCAAAATAATAACGAGGAGTTTAAAAAGATATATTATCTTTTTTTACGCATGACGGCGATTTTAATTATACCGTTGGGCTTTGGAATTTACCTATTTAGCGATTTCGTAACATTTATTTTATTAGGTTCCCAATGGATGGAGACGAGCGGATTCATTGGGCTGTTGGGCCTGATATTCCCGTTTGCGATCCTTTTTGCCAATTTTGCGAGCGAAGTGTACCGGAGCAAGGGGCAACCGAAAATTTCGTTGTTCCTCCATTTGTTTCATTTGTTATTTGCGGTTCCCACGCTAATGATAAGCGTAAATTATGGTTTCAAAACGCTTTATATAGCGCGGACGATTTTGTTGTTGCAATTGGCGATTACTTCGTTGATCGTTTTACATTATTATTATCGGTTTAAATTGGGGGAGATACTTAAAAACCTTTATCCGACGATTTTGTCGGCCTCGGTTATGAGCGGCGTAGGGTACGCTTGTTTGGCGCTGAGCCGCCGTTGCTTTGACAGCTCTTTATTAGAGGTTATTCAAAACAACGATATGGATTTAATTGTTAGGCATATTGTATGGCAGTTGGGCGCGGTCTTTGTTTGTATTGCGACATATTTTACCGTGCTTTGGTTTGGCTTTGCAAACTTAAGAAACGAAGTTCTGGATACTTCATACGGACGGAAGTTGGCTGAAAAAGCGCGACGTTTTAAAAGTGTGGGCGAGCGTTTTGTAAAAGCAAAGTGAGTTGTTAAGAATTGGCATAGGGATAAGAAGGAAGATAGTCGCTTCATGTCGTTGATTAGAAGAATAAAAAAGCGCTTTAAGGAAAGCCAATTTCAATCTTGGCAAAATTATTTGATTAGACGTAGTAGAAAAAACGAGATACGCAAGTTCCGCGATCCGCGTCGCGTTGAAATTTTTTCTAAAGTCAACTTGAGGGACGAGCAAAAACAAGCGATCGACGCGCTGTTTCTTGAAAATTACGGCGAAAAGGTCCCCCATACTTGGCACCGGCACTTTACCGCGTTTACCGGTAATTTTGACGCGGCTTACTTTCCGGAGCTGTTGTATATTCCGGAATTTGAACGGTTTATGAATATAGACCGAGAGTTCGCCAAGCTCTTGACCGATAAAAATTTCTTGGCGCTCGTCGCCGCCGGCGTCGGCGTCAAAACGCCGAAATGTTATTTAACGGCGTGCGAAGGCGGGTATCGCGACGCGAACAATCGCTTGATTTCTCGCGACGAAGCTTTGAAGCAAATGAGCGATTTAGGCGGAGTTTTTGCGAAACCGACTAAGGATACGTGTAGCGGTCAGGGATGTTTTGTCGCCGATTTTGAAAACGGCGTCGATAAGTTAAGTAAACGAACCGTCGACGAAATTTTAGACGAATTGGGAAAAAATTTTGCGATTCAGGAAAGACTTGTTTGCCACGAGTCGATTCGTAAAATCTACGCCGGTTCCGTCAATACGTTTCGCATCATTACCTATCGTTGGCGCGATAAAATTTACGCGACGCCGACGATTATGCGAATCGGGCAGGGGGGAAATTATCTTGACAACGCGCATGCCGGAGGTATGTTTATCGCGGTGAACGAAGACGGAGTCTTAGACTCCACCGCGTTTACTGAATTTAAAAAGGAGTTCCAAACGCATCCGGATAGCGACTTGGTCTTCGATGGATATCGAATCGAACTCTTTCCGAAAGCGCTCGCTGCGGCGGTGAAAATGCACGAGGCGCTTCCGCAGTTGGGGAGTTGCAATTGGGACTTTACGCTTGACGCGGACGGAGAGCCGTTATTGCTCGAAGCCAATACGTTGGGCGGCGGTATTTGGGTCGTTCAGATGGCGCATGGCCGCGGCCCGTTTGGCGAACGCACCGGCGAAATCTTGCGTTGGATTAGAATGATGAAAAAAGCGCGTTATTCCGAGAGACTGAAATATCGATTCGGATATTTCCCCGAATAATCCTTTAAACGGAACGCTTTAAAATGAGCGAAGCGGGGTGATGGCGCAGGCAAGCCGTCGTTGAGTTGAGGCGAGCTCAAACGCCGATTGCATAGACGTTTAAAAGTCGACGGTAAAAAAAGCCAAACGCCCTTCGATTTCGGGAACGGTCGACGTTCGCGGAGTCGAAGGGCGTTTGGCGTTGCGGAACGTCGGCGCGATAGGCGGACGCTAAATTCTATCGCGTAAAAAAATAGCCGGCCCGACGTCGACGTCGCGTTTTATGCGAGGAAACAAAAACGACGGCGAAACGGCGACGTCGCGGATTAGCGAAAAAGACGGCAAACGGCTTAAAACCGGGAATAGGAAACGCGACGTTCAACGGCGGCGCGAAAAATCGACGAGCGGCGTCAATCGTTGATAATCGTTTTGCGTTCCCAGAGGGTTTGCGCGATTCTTTGGATCGTCTCTTTCGGGACGGCGACAAAGCCGCGATACGCGACTTCGGCTTGGATCTTTTGAAGGATCTTCGCGTCGAGAGGCGGCGCTTCGCCGAAACCGCGAACGACGCGCGTCGCGTTTTTGCCGTAATACGCCGACGACGGAACGCCTTGCGCGACAAGAGGTTCGCCGATCGCGTAATACGCGGCCAACGCGGCGACCGTTCGCTCGATCTCCGCCGCCGACTTCGCCGGGCCCGGCCAGTCGTAATCCCAACGGAAACGCCAGCGTTTCAGCGCGCCGCCCTCTTCGCCGACGAAAAAACTCGAACCGACGAAGTCGAGCGCCGTCGACGTAATCGACGATTCGCCGCTCGAAAGCGTTCGCGCCTCCGCGTCGTCGAGTAAGTTCCAAACCCGCGCCGTTCCGTCTTTTCCGTTCGAAACGAGCCAGTCGGAGTCGGCGAAAAAACGAACGCCGCGAACGCCGCCAAGATGACCCGGGAGAACCCGACGCGTTTTGCCGGTCGCGTCCGTTAAGTCGACGACGTAAATTTTGCCGTTGTCGCAACCGGCCGCGAGGAGGCGAGAGTCGCAGGAAAGGTCGACCGCCGCGATCGACGCCGGGAAGTCGGAAATTTCGCGCAACGGCGTTTCGCGGCGACCCGTCCAAATCCGAACCGCGCCGTCGTCGCAAGCCGTCGCGAAATAACGACCGTCGCGGCTAAAACGAAACGAACGCGCCGTTCCGGAACCGACTTGAACCCGGAAAACCGCCTCGTTCAACGCGGCGTCCCAAAGCGTAACGGCCCCGAACTCCGTCGCCGTCGCGAGCGTCCGACCGTCCGGCGCGAATTCAAGTTGCGAAACGCCTTTCACCCGCTCCGGCAAGGAACGCAAACGACGGCCCGACGCAAGGTCCCAAAAATAAACGACTTGGTCCCAGCCGCCCGACGCGAGGTAACGGTCGTTCGGCGAAAGCGCGAGCGCGCGAATCCAGTCGACGTGCCCTTCGAGCTCGAGCAGGTTGCGCCAAGCGCTCGGCGAGTCGGCGTTCGACGAAGCGAGACGAGCGCGAGAATCGGACGCGTTCGCTCCGTCGGCGGCGTCGACCGGACGCCCCCAAAGGCGAATCGCGCAGTCCTTGCCGGCGGAAACGGCGAACGAACCGTTCCAAGACGTCGCGAGCGCGGAAAGCG
>JAZNJF010000363.1:0-3901 GCA_045577885.1 Thermoguttaceae bacterium
CAATCCGCCGCGCAAAGAACCGACGTTTCCTCTCCAAAGAGCGCGTCGAGTTCCCGTTCGAGATCGAGTCCGCTCGGATAAAGGAGCGCTCGCGGTTCGAGAACGAGAACGCGGTCGAACGACGCGTCGAGCCCGTCGGCGATTCGCGCTCGAACCGACTTTAAAAACGCGACGTCGTCTTCGCGAAACGCCCCGAACGACGCGCCGAGTCGCTCCGCCGCGTCGGCGTTCCGAGCGCGAATCGCTTCGGAAATCAGTTCGTTCTCGACCCGTTGCAAAATCGCAAGCATCGACGCCCCCTTTCAGCAAACGTAAGCCAACGAGTATTCGAGCGCGTCGCTCCCGGCGCCGGTCGTTCCGGTCGTCTCGCACTCGACGCGCCAATATCGATTCGATTCGAGCGTCGGCCGGAACCGAAACGCCCGCGCTTCCCCCGCGCCGGAGAGCGTCCAACTCTTCTCGACCGTCGGCGTTTCGAAGCTCGGCGAATCGCTCGAAACGAGCTTCAACGTCGCCGACGTTCCGCTCGGAAGCGTCGCGTCGGTCGTCTCCGGCGCGGCGACTTCCAACTCGAACCGCTCGGAGCGAACGCCGATCGCCGAACGGACGCCCAAATCGATCGCGTCGGTCGCGGTCGAACCGGCCTTTCCGGCGGTCGGGAATTTTTGCGTCTTAACAAGGGTCGCGTCGCGACTGGTAAAACCGCTCATCGTCTTCTTTCTCCTTCCTTATCTCCGTTTTCTCAAACGCTTTCCGTCGACCAAGCCTTTTCGTTCTCGACGAGCGAATCGGTGTAAAGAATCGGAACGCCGTAAACTTCGTTCGGAAGCGCGACGGAGCCGGTCGAAATCGTCGTCCCGGAAATCTCGATCGTCGGACGGCGCGACGCGGCGAGCAAAATCCCCGCTTTGCGCGACATAAAGAGCGCGTCCGGACGAGCGCCTTTGAACTTTTCGAGCGCGACCAGAATATGTTCGTCGGTGAACGCGGTCGAGGAAATCCCCCCCGGCGTCGCGGCGGTCGAAACGTCGACGTTCGCGACGCGGACGGCGGCGTACTTCGAGAAGTAGCCGAACCCCGGATAAAATTCGAGGAACTGTTGGTAAACCGGAATCGTCTTTTCCGGGTCGCTCGGGTCGGGAACGTCTTTCTCGACGACGTCGGAAAGGTAGAACCGCCCGTCGCGCCCGAAGAGCCAAGAGACGCCGTCGACTTCGTTGAAGCGAACGAAGTACGCGCTCGTCAGCGCCGACGTTCCGCCCCAAGAGCCCCCGGCGTCGAGAACGAAATCGTCGCCGACGAACTTTTGCAAGCCTTGGAACCCTTTTTTCGACGCGCCGGAACCTTCGACGCCGCCGTAAAAGAACTGCGTTCCGAGCGTTCGAATCGCGTTTTCAAGGACGCGGGTCGCCTCCGCCTCCATCAGTCGAGCGCCGCGCGCTTTGTCGCGGTCGATCAAGGCGCGGTCGTATCGAACGTAACTCCCGGCGTTGTAAAGTTTGAAGAGCGTTCGCTCGTATTCGCCTTTCGACGTGCGAACCCCTTCGTTGACGTCGCGAAAGACGTCGACCGGCGTCGTTTCCTTCCGAATCAACCCCTCGACGTAATCTTGCGAAATCGTCGCTTGCGCCGCGCCGATATTGAAACGGTTCCCGTAAATATCCTCGCCGGTGAACTCCGGACAGTTCAGCCGAACCTCCGACGCGATCTCGCGCCCGCCGCCGAACCCGTCGAATTTCAAAATATCGCACCAGTTAACAGCCGTCGTCATTTTCCTTCCTTTCTCCTATTTCCCCCGTTTTCTCCGCTCCGCCGACTCAACCGCCGACGGCGCGCTTGAACGCCTCGCGGTAAGACTCCGTTTTCTGTCGGTTCGCGCCCTCGTCGGCGGTCGAAACGCCGTCGCGGTCGGCGGCGGCGAAGGTCGCGAAGTCGCGACGAAGCGTCGTCAGTTCGCGACTCGTCTTTTCGAGCGCGGCGCGGAGCTTGGCGAGTTCGCCGCCGTCGCCGTCGCTCCCCGACTTCGGCGCGTCGCCGTCCTTTTTACCGCCGCCGTCGTCCGGTTTCGGCGCGTCGTCTTTCTTCGACGCGTCGCCGGCGCCGCCGTCGTTCGCAAGGCGCGACTTCAGCTTTTCGTTTTCCTCTTTCAACGCTTGGAACGCGTTCGACGTCGCCTCCGCGAGGTCGGCGCCCTCCTGAAAATACTTGACGCCCAGTTCGAGCCCGAACCGGTCGACGTACTCCTGCAACTCGGCGTTCTTGACGCTCGACGGCGCGTCGCTCGTTCCGGTCGCCCCTTCGCCGTCCGGCGCGTTCGCGGCGTCGTCCTTCAATTCGGTCGTTTTTTCGTTCTTTTCCTCGGCCATTTCGTTACCTTTCGTCAACAAAGTGAAATCTTTCCCCAAGAGCGCGAACGCCGTCCCGTCGTCGGTCGGATACGGACAGACGGAAAGCCCCAAAAGAGGCGCGTTTCGGAAGACGACGACCGGCCCGACAACGCGGCGTCCGTTCGTTTCGAACGTCTCCCCCGGCGCGACGTCGACCCGCTCCGCCGCCGCGAAGTCGAACGTCGGCGAAATCCCGTAAGGAACGCCCCGCGCCGCTTTCGAAATAATCTCCGACGCGCGGTCGTCGCTCAAAAACGGGGTCAGCTCCCCGTCGGCCAAGAGCGCGAACCCGTCGGCGCGAACCCTCGCCGCCCCGACGATCTCCGCCGGGTCGTGATTGTAATCGACGACGAGCGGCGTCCGCGTCGGCGCGACCGTCGCCAAATCGACGACAAACTCGAGCGTTTCGCGCCCGCCGTCTCGCGTCGGAACGCCGTGTCGCAAGACGTTCCCGGTCAACGCGACCGCCCGAAACGGCGCCGTCGGCGCCGTCCTTTCTTCGTTAAAAATATCCATTTTCCCCTTATTCCTTGGAAACCGTTTTCGTTCCGCTCCGTTGGGCTCAAAAAATCAAGCGACAGCGGAGCGAAGAAAACGAATTCGCGCGGTAGCGCGGGCCCGGAACCGCGCGGTCGCGGTTATATCCCGATGTTCGTTTTCCCGGCGTACTCCGGCGCGTAAGCCAGCGAAACGCCGTTCGCTCGCGCGTCGTCGAGCGCTTCCGCCGTTCGCCGGAGCGTTCCGCGCGGATCGACGCCGTGCAGTTCGCAAGCCGTCCGCTGGTCGGCGAACCCGTTCGAAATCGCGACTTGCCAATCTTTCGCGTCGCCGACCAAAAGCCAAAGCGGAACCGCCGCGCCCGTCCAACGGAACGGAACCGACGCCGCGCCCGACGGGATTCGTCCGTCCCGCTCCCAACATTCGAGGAGCCAACGCGTCGTCTTGTTCAGGAACGGGAAAAACGCCCGCTGCTTCAACTTGCAACGCTCGACGTAATGGTTCAGCTCGCCGCGACTTCCGTAAAAGTTCGTCGACGAACCGTCGTAAAACGAGTACGGAACGTCGAGCGCGGCCAGCGCCAACCGCGTCGTCGACTCGACGAACGACTGGAAGTTCTGCGACGGCGTCCCGTCGTGAAAAACCGACGCTTTCTCGTTGAGCCCCAAGTCGAAAAGCATTAGCCCGTCGCCGTATTTCTCCGACGCGGCGCGAGGGTCGAACGCGTTTTCGGCCCGCGCCGCCCGCTCCGCGTCCGTTCCGAATCCGTCGTCCGACTTGTCGCGGTTGACGATGAGGCCGATCGTCATTTCGCTCTTCATCTTGATCAGCGCGAGGTCGAAACACTCGTACAAATGCCAATATTCGCGAACGCCCGACGGCAACGGCGAAACGCCCCGGACTTGGTCGTGCGCGTCGAAATAGCCGATCAAGTCCATCTTGCGCGCCGAAATCCAACGCTCGAACGCGTACCCGTTTTCCTCCGGCGTTCGACGGTAAATCTTGTACGCGAGGTT
>JAZNJF010000364.1:0-9402 GCA_045577885.1 Thermoguttaceae bacterium
CGTCGTTCGTCGTTTTGTTTTTGGGGGACGGCTTTTTTTATTGCGTCGCGCGGAGTTGGGGCGCCGCGTTGGAAATTCGCCGGTTCGACTTTTTACTTCTTGCTTTGAACGTCGCTCCCGTTTTTGAGCTATCTTGGTTAACGAAGAGGACGGCGACGCTTAAAATATCGCCGGCGCTCGGCGCGCAAGACATTTTAAGCAACGGCGCGAAAGTTTTCAAATTTTTCAAAATTTTTCAAAAATTGAGAGTTTTTAACGCAAAATTTTCTTAGCGGCGTCTCTTACCAACGAAAGCCGAAAGTTTATCGTTCCGAAAAGCGGCGAAACGTTAACGAACGTTTCGAGACTTACCCGCGACGTTTTACGACGTCGCGCCTCGAAACGAACGGCGACGCTCGCTTGCCAAGCGTTGTTTCGTTTCGCCGCCCAGGAATCGAGTCGAAGGGGGAGACCGTCGTCGCGAACGGATTCGCGGCGACGGTCTTTTTTGTTCCGAAATGCGACGAGCGTTAGGAAGCGTTCAAGTTGCGGAAGATTTCGAGCGCGGACGGCGCCCAAAAGAGAACCGTCGCCGCCGCCAAATACGGAAGCGTTAACAGCGCGACGAAAATTTTCGCGCCGAGTCCGGCGCCGCGTCGCCAAGCGCGAATCCAAAGGCCGATCAGCGCGACGAAAGCGAGTTGCGGCGGAGTCGCGACGCAAACGGAAGTCAACGGGATAGCGACGGCCGAAAAAAGTCGCTCGCTTTCCGTCGTCGGTTCGCTGATCGCAAAAAGGACGACGAGCGGCGCCGCGGCGAGATAAAAGGGCGTCGCGAAAACGACGAGCGCGAGCGTCGGCGCTTTCAGGAGCCAATATCCTAAATCGGCGAAGAAAACGGAGCGCGACGGCGCGGCGGAGCGAACGTCGGCGGAAGGGGAGAACGTTTTTTCAAGTTCGGGCATTGGAGTCTCCTTCGAAAGCGGCGTTAAAGGAGCGCGTACGCGAGAACGCAAACGAGCGCGGCGTTAACAAGCGTCGCCAAAACGGCGTAAAGCGTTCCGGCGACGCCAAGTCGTCGAACGCGCGTCCAAAGGGCGAACGTCGCGACGCATTGCAACGCCGTCGGGATCGCGGCGAGGAGAAAAACGACCGGAAGGGGAAAATTCGCGAAGATTTCCGCGCAAGTCAACTCGTCGCGCCAAGCGAAGAGCGCCAAAAGATACGGCGCGGACCAAAGGAGCGGCGCGAGCGCAAGTCCCGCGAACGTCGACGTTTCGAACGGCCAACTTTTGAAATCTGCGAAGAATCCGGGACGCGACGCGGCGTCGGGAAGCGTTGGAGTCGACATAACGAACCCTTTCGTTGCAAGCGGAGGAACAAACGGTTTAATACCGACCGAAAAAGACGCGGAGCGAACGGCGGCGGTTTTTTTGTCGGCGCTTGGGACGCGTTAAAGCGTTGAGCGCGTCGGCTCAAAGATAAAATTCGAAATAAACGCCGAATACCTCCGCAAGTAAAACGCATATAGGGCGGAAGAACAACATTAAAGCGTTTGCGACGATTAGTAGCGTTGCGAGCGCCTTCGTCCAACCGCGGCGACTCCGGCGGAACGCTCCGACCGACGCGACGGTTCCGAGCGGCGCCCCGAGCCAAAAGACGGCGACCGCCAACCCCATAACGAGAGTAATGAACGCGTTGTGCGTTTCGCGCGAAACCGCGACGGCCATATCAAACGGAAGCTCCCACTTGACCGTCGGCAAGGAACCGGCGGCGAGGAACTCTCCGAGAAAGAATCCGATCGGCGCGACGTAAGCGAGCGGCGGCGCCAATATCGCGACCGTCCAAAGAAGCGGTTTCGACGTTAAAACCGAGAAAAGACGGCGCCGTTTCGGCTTTTCGGGCGATTCGACGGCGGCCGTCGACGCGACGTCGGACGGAGGCGAGACGGGGGGCGTTTCGGGCGTCATTGTGATCTCCTTTTCGAGTCGAACAAAGGAAAAACAGAGCAGGGAACGCGTTTTCGTTGCGAGAATCGCGAAAACGGGGCGCGTCGCTCGGATTGTTATCGCTTGTAATATATTATTCGGCGTTGCGTTTGGAAAGTCAAGCGAAAAAAGGCGGAAGATAAAATTTTTCGCGAAAAAGAGAGAAATTTTTCGACGCGGCGTCGTAAAAAGCGCGCCGGGAAAGAAAGAACGAGGAAGAAAAAACGGGGCGCCGTCGACTTGCGAAAAGTCGGACGGCGCCCAAAAAAGCGTTTAAACGCTCGCGGCTTCGGCGCTTACTTCGTCAAGAGTTGGCGCAAAACGGTTTGCAAAACGCCGCCGTTCTTGTAATAAACGAGTTCGACTTTCGCGTCGATGCGGACGCGAACCTTGAACGTCGTCTTTTGACCGAGCGTCGCCGGTTCCGTCGACGTCGCGACGACTTCAATTTCCGAACGCGGTTCGAAATCGTCGCTAAGCGTCGGAATGTCGAAGAGTTCCGTCCCGGTCAGGCCGAGCGATTCGCGGGTTTGACCGTCGACAAATTCGAGCGGAAGAACGCCCATCCCAACGAGATTGCCGCGGTGAATCCGTTCGAAACTCGACGCGATGACGGCGCGGACGCCGAGAAGCGTCGTTCCTTTAGCCGCCCAGTCGCGACTGCTCCCGGTGCCGTATTCGGCGCCCGCCAAGACGACGAGCGGCGTCTTCGTTTCGCGGTATTTCAGGGCCGCGTCGTAAACGCTTTCGACCGGGCCGTCGTTCGCCGAAACGCCGAGGAACTTCGTAACGCCGCCTTCGGTTCCCGGAGCTAAAAGGTTGCGAATGCGAATGTTGGCGAAGGTGCCGCGGGTCATGACGCGGTCGTTCCCGCGGCGCGAGCCGTAGCTGTTGAAGTCGCGGAACTCGACGCCGGAGTTCAAGAGGAACGAACCGGCGGGGGAGTCTTTCTTGATCGCGCCGGCCGGGCTGATGTGGTCGGTCGTAACGCTGTCGCCGAGGACGAGAAGCGCGCGGGCGCCGGTAATCGCGGCGGGCTCTTCGGCGTCCTTCGTCATTTCGGCGAGGAACGGCGGCTCTTGGACGTAAGTACTGTCGGCGTTCCAGTCGAAAAGTTCGCTTTCTTCGGTCGGAATCGCGTTCCAAAGCGGGTTCGAGTCGTAAACGCCGCGATAGTTGGCCGCGTAAACTTCGCCGTCGAGCGCGTCTTTGGCGATGGCGTCGATTTCTTCGTTCGACGGGAAAATGTCGGCGAGCATCACCGGCGCGCCGTTTTGGTCGACGCCGAGCGGTTCCGTCGTCATGTCGATATTCGTCGTCCCGGCCAACGCGAACGCGACGACGAGCGGCGGGCTGGCGAGGTAATTCGCCTTAACCAACGGGTTGACGCGCCCTTCGAAGTTGCGGTTCCCGCTCAAAACGGCGGAGGCGACCAAGTCGCCGTCGACGACCGCCTTCGCGACCGGTTCCGGAAGCGGGCCGCTGTTCCCGATGCAGGTGAGGCAGCCGTATCCGACGACGTTGAAGCCGAGCGTTTCGAGCGGCGACATCAGGTCGGCCTTTTTCAGGTAGTCGACGACGACGCGGGAGCCCGGGCCGAAGCTCGTTTTGACGTAAGATTTCGGACGCAAACCGCGTTCGACCGCTTTTTTCGCGAGGAGACCGGCGGCGATCATCAGGCGCGGCGCGCTCGTGTTCGTGCAGCTGGTGATCGACGCGACGACGACGGCGCCTTGGCCGATTTCGTCGACGCCGGTTTTCGGAAGGCGCGGCGATTCCGGGCAGTCGGAGCCGTCCCAAACGACGTTAACCTTTTTGTTCGCTTCCTCTTCGGAGAGGGCGAAACCGCGTTCGGAAATCGGCGCGCGGAGCGATTTTTGGAACGCCGACTTCATTTCGCTCAACGGAACGCGGTCTTGCGGACGTTTCGGCCCGGCCAACGACGGTTCGACGGTCGCGAGGTCGAGGGTGAGGACTTTCGTGTAATTCGGCGTCGGCGCGTCGGCGGAGCGGAAGAGGCCTTGCGCTTTCGAGTAGGCTTCGACGAGCGCGACCGTTTCGGCGTCGCGACCGGTTTCGCGGAGGAAGTCGAGCGTCTTTTCGTCGATCGGGAAGAAGCCGGTCGTCGCGCCGTATTCCGGGCCCATATTCGCCAAAACGGCGCGGTCGGCGACCGGAAGACTCGTCGCGCCGTCGCCGAAGTATTCGACGAACTTCCCGACGACGCCCTCTTTGCGGAGGATTTGAACGATGGTGAGCGCGAGGTCGGCGCCGGTAACGCCCGCTTTGAGCGAACCTTTCAACTCGAACCCGACGACTTGCGGCGCGAGCATGTAATAAGGTTGGCCGAGCATGACCGCTTCCGCTTCGATGCCGCCGACGCCCCAACCGAGGACGCCGAGGCCGTTGATCATGACGGTGTGGCTGTCGGTGCCGACGACGGAGTCCGGGAAGACGAGACCGTCGAGCCCCGCCGCTTTCGTTTCGTCGTTCGAAACGGTCGACGCGACGCGAGCGAGGAATTCAAGGTTGACTTGGTGAATGATCCCGACCGACGGCGGAACGGCGTTGAAGTTGTCGAGCGAACGTTGCGCCCAGCGGAGGAGCGAATAGCGTTCGGCGTTCCGTTCGAATTCGCGGTCGATATTCTTTTGGAGCGAATCGGCGGAACCGAAGTAGTCGGTTTGAATCGAGTGGTCGACGACGAGATCGACCGGAATCAGCGGGTTGATTTTTTTCGGGTCGCCGCCGAGACGTTTCATCGTGGAGCGCATCGCGGCCAAGTCGACGACCGCCGGAACGCCGGTGAAGTCTTGCAAGATGACGCGCGCCGGTTTGAACGGGACTTCGAGCGTTCCGAGATCGTTCGGCGTCCAACGCGCCAAATTTTCGACGTCGGCTTTGGAAACCGCGAATTCGTCGCAGTTGCGCAGCGTCGCTTCGAGCAGAACGCGAATCGAGTACGGGAGCGCGGCGAGTTTGGTCAGCCCGCGTTCCTCCAACGCGGCGAGGCGGTAGTAGCCGTATTTTTTATCGCCGACGTTCAGGACGTCGAACGCTTGAAAATAATCGCGAGCCGAAAGCGCGTCGGTCATGCGTTAAACCTTTCTTAAATTGCGTGAACTTTTTATTTTAACGAAATGCGCAAGTCGCGCAAATTCTGTAAATCGCGTAATTTGCCGTCGCGGCGTTTTTCGACGTCGCTCGCCGACCGGAATCGGAGGACGAGCGGAGAATCGGCGCCGCGCGTTACCGACATTGTACCGGATTTTCGCGTTTCGAACAGGCGGGCGCTTCCGGAACGCGAAGAAAAGAGACGACGGGGCCGACGGCGTAAAACAAACCGTCGCCGATTCGCGAAACAAAGGTAAAAAACGGAGCGTTAACGGCGAATAATGCCGATCGGCGCAAAATAAATAGTCGGAGGTAAAACGCGCGTCCTCGGGAGGATAATTGGGCGACGGCGAATCGGGAGAAGGGCGAAAGTTTAAGGAAACGCAACGAAGAAGAAGGAAGTAAAAACGGCGACAATAAAAATGCGAAAAGAAACCGAAGACCGCCGTCAAGAAATAAAAAAACCGTCGAGAAATCGACGGCTTTTCAGTTGCGGGAGTAGGACTTGAACCTACGACCTCAAGGTTATGAGCCTCGCGAGCTACCAGCTGCTCCATCCCGCGGCCAAATGTGCGACGAACGGTAAAAAACGTTCGCCTAAACGACCTAACGCCTTAACGCGACCTCTTAAAAAGAATCGTCGGCGTTCGATCAGTTGCGGGAGTAGGACTTGAACCTACGACCTCAAGGTTATGAGCCTCGCGAGCTACCAGCTGCTCCATCCCGCGATCAAAAAACGTCGTTTCTTTAATCGACATTTGCATTATAACCCAACAACGCGGCTCGTAAAGGGGAAAAATAAAATTTTTCTCGAAATTTCTCAAAAAACTTGCTCGCGGCGGTAAAACGCAAACGTTCGACGCGTCGACGAGATTTTCTTAACTTTCGGTAATTAAAACGGTTAGGCGGAGGCGGCGGAGAGCGCGCGTGGGAGCGTCGGGCAAACGTCGCGACGACGGCGAATTCAAGAAATCGGGGAAAAATAAGAGCGTCAGGGGAAGAAAATCGGAGCCGACGAGCCGACTTCGTCCTTATAAAACGCAAAAAATAGGAAAGACGGAAGAAATAGCGAGATAAGGAAAAGAAAAATTTCCCAAAAACGGCGCCGTGGAGCGAAAAAACGTTGGCGTCGCGGGCGGCGTTCGGGTATAATGACGGCGGCGAGGAAGCGGAAACGCGTTTCGCTCGCTCGACGAGGCCGTTTTCGGAACGACGGCTCTTTTCGCAACGGTTGAAAAACAGAGGGTTAACGATGAATAACGGACGTTGGAAAAAGCGGGCGGCGACGGCGGCGCTCGCGTTGGCTCTTGGATGCGGCGTCGGAAGCGTCGATTTCGTTTGGTCGCAAGAAGGGGAAAGTGGGCAAGTTGGGCAAAACAGCGAAGCGCCGACGTTCGATCCGAACGCGACCGCCGAATCGCTCGGGCTCGAGCCGCTCGTCTTGCCGGACGACTTTTTTCCGCTCTTTCCTTGGGATCACCTGGCGCATTGGGGCGCGGAGTATCAGCCGATTCCGGAGGGGATCGCGAGTATGGCCGAGTGCGGTTTCACTATGTCGGCGTTTGTCGGAAACGTCGAGGACGTCGAGATTTGCCGCAAACTTGGTTTGAAGTGCATCCTCGAGGCGAACGTCGAGCGGTTCGACGAACGCCCGCTTTCGGAAGAGGAAATAAGCGCCAAATTGGCGGAAATCGACACAAAAATCAAGGAGCGCGTCGAGTCGACGAAGAACGACCCGACCGTCTTGGGGTACTCGATCACCGACGAGCCGGGCGCGTATCATTTCCGTTCGTTGGCGGCGGCGGTCGCGGCGATCAAGAAATACGCGCCGGGGAAGCTCGCGTATATTAATCTGTACCCGGGGTACGCGTCGACGATCGGCGCCGACGTCGACTCGCAGATGGGGACTCGGTCGTACCGCGAGTATTTGGAGCGCTTCGTCCAAGAGGTGAAGCCGCAGTTCTTAAGTTACGATAATTACATGATCGAGTATTCGGAAGATTTGCGCGACTGGAAACGAGGGCGCAGTCATTTCGACGACTTGTTTGAAGTGCGCTCCGTCGCGCAAAAGTACGGGCTGCCGTTTTGGTATATTGGGTCGAGTTTGTGTATTATGAAGGATTCGTCGCCGCCGACGCCGGCTCGTTACGCGTGTCAAGCGTACACGGCGTTGGCCGCCGGAGCGGAGGGGCTGACGTGGTTCCTCTATTATCCGCTCGGCTGGCATAGTTCGCCGATCGATAAAAACGGGAACAAAACGCTTTCTTGGACGTATATGCGCGAAATCAACGTTCAAGCGAAGGCGCTCGGACTCTTCCTCAAAGGCTGGCGTTCGACGGCGGTCGGGATAACCGAAACGGACGGTTTGCCGCCCCTTCCGACGAACGTTTTGCCCGGTTTGACGGCGGCGTTCTCGTCGCAAGGCGTTTACGAGGCGGGGGAAACGCCGAAGTTGATGGTCGGCGAATTCGCGCAAAAAGACGGCGACTCGGTCGCGGCGATGGTCGTCAACTTGAATTTCGGAACGTCGGTTAAGGCGAAGTTCGCGAAACCGGACGGCTTTTCGACGTTGAAGATCGTCTCGCCGGTCGACGGCGTCGCGCGTCCCGTCGAGGAAGCGGAGTTGGGCGCCGGTTTCTGGATTTTACCGGGACACGGAACGCTTTTCGTTTGGGAGAAATGACGCGCTATTAGATTGCAAGCGCGCGAGTTGCGTCGCTCGCTTGTCGGCGTCGACCGTTCGTCGACGTTCGGGGGAAACGCAAAACGCCGTTCCGACGTATGAGCGTCGAAGCGGCGTTTTGCGTTTTAGGTTTTATCGCGATTTAAGCGCGGAGCCTCAATCGTCTTCTTCCATTTCTTCGCGAATCGTGAGCCCGAATTTCAGGGCCGCGCCTTCGATCGCTTTGATCGACCGCGGGATTACGCGAGTGAAGTGAGACGGGGTGGAATAATAGGCTTCGATCGTAACGAACGGTTGGTCGAAGATTCGTTTGGAATCGGGCTTGTATTTGGTGGGAACGATAACTTTGGCCGCCTTCATTTCAAGGTTCGTTTTGTGTCCGGCGAGCAGACTGGCGACCCACTCGGCTTCCGATTCCAAGGGCTGGAAGTTCGCGTAAATAAGTCGGTAATAATCGTCGTCGTCTTCGTCGAAAATGATGAGAAAAGCGCCTTTGCCGTGCTTGAAGATAATGTCGCCGTCGTCGTCGAATTTCGGATCGTAGTCGTTCTCGTCGAGATACTCGAAAACGTCGAGAGCGTTGTCGGTCGGCTCGTCGGCGTAGACTTGACAGGCGTCGAAGGTGATAATGCCGCAAAGGGCGACGACCGCGAAGAAAATGTTGCGTAACATAAACGTTGCCTTTAACTTTCTATTGAGAACCTAAGGTTCCCAAAAACGTGTTGCTTAGGGCGATTGACTCTAATAATATAGGGTTGGATTGGACGATTGCCGGAAATTGTCGCCGTCGCGTTGAAGTTAAGATTCGGCGTTTCCCGGCGAGAGCGACGACGCGAGTTAACGGAGGCTCGCGTTTTACGTCGATTCACTCTTTACGCCCATAAGAAAGAAACGCGGTGAAAATTTGAAGAAAAAAGGAAAAAATTTTTCTTTTTTATTGAAATTTTCTCTCGGGCGACGCAAAGGACGACGGAAAACAAACGCGCGCAATATTAATGATATCGACGTTTAATTAAAACAAGCGAATAGCGCGAGCAAATTAAAAATATTGTGTAAAAAACGAGGCGTGGGACGGTTTACGCGGAGAATGAGGAGTATAGCGAGAAGGAAGTTGAGAACGGCGTTAGCGGCGCGCTTCCTCAAAAAAAGAGAAAACAAAAAAAACGAAAAAATCTAAAAAAGCCCCTTGCGCTTTTTTCTTCTTGGGGTATATTCTTACCTGTCGCTGGTAATGACCGCGACGACTCAAACGAGACTCTAAGTTAAACGAGTCGAGTGCGATAACCGCCGACCGCTTTCGAGCGAAAACGTCGAGCGAAAACGAAAATAAAAAATTTTCAAAAAAGCCCTTGACGAAAACGAAAACGGTGGTAAATTGAGTGAGTCGCTTCGATGAAAGCGGTAAACGAAAAAAATGAAAGTTTAACGGTCGAAAGGCTGTTAAAGTTGCTTAAAACTTGCGAAAGCTCGTTTTAAACGATATTTTACAATTAGGTGATGCAAGAGTGGCGTCTGGGATTTTGTCGCTTGTCGACGGTTCGCGCCGAGTTTGACGCGTTTGCGGTTAACGTAAGCGGTTAAGCGGAGCGAGAGCGTAAGTCGGTTGAGCGGCGGATCTTAGAAACATAACTATAATTT
>JAZNJF010000365.1:0-4323 GCA_045577885.1 Thermoguttaceae bacterium
AGCGCGAGGTAAACGAACGCCGGGCCGGAACCGGAAAGGCCGGTAACGGCGTCGAGTTGGCTTTCGGCGAGTTCAAACGCGGAGCCGACCGAGCGGAGCAACTCGCCGACGACGGCGCCGTCCTCCGGCGTCGCGTTTTGCGAACGAGCGAACCCCGCCGCGCCCGCGCCGACAAGCGCCGGAGTATTCGGCATTACCCGAACAAGCCGAATTTCCGGAAAGAGCGCCGACTCAAAGTAAGCGATCGGGAGCCCGGCGGCGATCGAAACGAGGAGCTTGCTCGACGGCGCGTCGGAAAGCGCGGCGCGAACCGGCTCGAGCGCGGCGCTCATATACTGCGGTTTGACGGCGAAAAAGACGACGTCGGCCTTCGCGACCGTCTCGGCGGCGTCGGCGCAAAGGGTCGCGCCGGTCGTCGACGCGAAACGAGCGGCGGCGTCGGAGGAAACGTCGAACCCGAAAAGACGCTCCGCCGAAACGAGCCCGGCGCGGAGGAACCCGGAGGCGAGCGCGGTCGCCATTTGACCCAAACCGATGAAACCAATTTTGCCGATGTTACACGCTGTTGTCATTATTATTATAGGGGCCGTTCGAGCGGCTCGATTGAGGACGCGGCGGCGAGCGAAGCGTCCGAGGTTGCGGCGACGGGAAGGGAAAGGAGACGACGACGGCGCGACGGCGGCGAAAAAAGGGCCCCGTCGACAACCGAAGCGACGGCGTTTGGGGGCGAACGGGAAAAACGAGCGCCGTCGAGCGAACGTTTTTCGACTTTTTTCGTCGGAAACGCCGAGAAATCGCGCGGCGGGGCGCTGTTCTCCAGCTCGGGGGCTTGGAAAATTCCGAAAGCGCGGGTATAATAAGGAAAAACGCGTTCGGCGTCGACGTCTTTTCTTAGATTATAATCGTTTCCGCTTTTTTTAAAAGTTGGAGGCGGCGGCGGACGCGGCGTTTTCTTCGATTTCTTGCCTTTTCGTCCGAAAAAAGGGGCGGCGACGCTTGCGAAATCGAAAACGAACGTTAAAATAGAAAAGTTAGTCAAAATAAACAGAGCGGTTTGCCGCGATTAAAACGCTGAAAGAAAGCGACCGGCGCGCCCCGACGTTCGACGGAACGGCGGAGGAACGGCGGCGTTTTGACATATAGAGAAGAAAGGCGCCGATTATGTCGATTTTATCGTCGTTGGACTCGAAAAAACCGGAAACGCGTTCCGACGTCGGGGACGCGTCCTCCGCCGCGTCCGGAAATCCGGGAGCCGGCGGAATCGGCAAAACCGTTAAATCCGGCTCATCCGGCGTTGCCGGCTCTTCCGGCGTTACCGGCGCGCCTTCGACGGCGAAAAAGAAGAAGGACGAGGAGCCGCCGGCGTCCCTGTTCGAACAAATTCGCGAAGTTTGCGAGTCGCTGGCGGTCGCGCTCTTTTTGGCGTTTCTCTTCAAAACGTTTGAAGCGGAGGCTTACGTCATCCCGACCGGCTCGATGGCGCCGACGTTAATGGGACGGCATAAGGACGTCGTTTGCGACGAATGCGGTTTCCCGTTCCAGATCAGCGCGAGCGAGGAGATGGACGGCGCCGCGAACGTTCGCAGCGGACGGCACGTCGTCGCCGGAACCTGCCCGCAATGCTCGTATACCAAGTATTTTGGGGACGAAAATCCGAATCCGAAACAGGACGTCGGCGCGCCTTCCTTCGCCGGCGACCGCATTCTCGTCAGCAAGTTGGAGTTCGACCAACGCGACTTGGAGCGTTGGGACGTCTCCGTTTTCCGTTCGCCCGCCGACCCGAACGTCAACTTCATTAAGCGAATCGTCGGACTGCCGAACGAACGCCTCCGCGTTCAATACGGCGACCTTTTCGTTCAGCCGCTCGGCGAAGCGGAGATCGCGGCGGCCGATAAAACCGGAGAAAACGGAAAAACCGGCGCTTCCGACGTCGCGACGGGGAACGGCGCGAACGAAATGACGCCGGACGTCGATCTCTCCGACGCGTTTGGGAGCGGCGACGCGTCGAACGGCGTCGGAACGGAAAGCGAGACGGCGGCGGCCGCGGCGGGCGCGCCGTTCGAGATCGCCCGCAAAGATTGGCGATATTTGCGACAAATTTTGCAAACCGTTTGCGACGCGGATTATTCGGCGCCGAAATTGGCCGCGCTCGGTTGGCCGGAGCCTTGGACGGACGACTTGGCGGCGCGGAACGAAGGCGTCGCCGGTTGGACGGGGTTCGGCGAAGCGGGGGCGCGCGGCTTCCGATTCGACGGCGCTCCGGTCAAAACGGAGACGCGGGAGACGTTGCGGCTCGCGACGGAGGCGAACGTCGCGCCGGTCGAGGCGGAGGACGTCCAAACGAGTTGGATGCGATACCGCCGCGTCGTTCCGTCGTCGACCGATTGGTTTTATTTGACGACCGGCAAACTCCCGCCGGAGGTCGAACGGAGCGGCGTCGTCGCGAACAACCCGCGACTGATCGACGACTTTACCGCTTATAACGCCGGAATTTCTCGTTTCGCGGAACCGAACCGCGTTACCGGCGCCTACCAATGGGCGAACGACGGAACCGACGACTTCTCGGCGTACGCGCGCCAACTCGCCGATCCGAACGTCGACGGCGGAAACCGAATCGTTTGCGCGAAAAATCCGGACGGCTTCGGGTACAACTGGGTCGGCGACTTGGCCGTTTCTTGTCGGTTGACGGTCGAAAAAAACGCGTCGCCGGACGATCGAATCTTGTTCGACTTGGTTCGCGGCGGCGTCGTCTTTCGTTGCGCGGTCGACCCGAGCGCGGCGACGGCGACGCTGTCGATTCCGGGCGTTCCGGAGTTCAAGCCGACGACGGCGCGACTCCCGTTCGCGGTTGGAAAAACGGTCGATTTCGTCTTTTTGAACGTCGACGAAGAGATGCGCGTCGTCGTCGACGGGGCGGAACTCGACTTCCCGAGCGTCGGCGTCGACGGAGCGGTCGTCGCGGCGACCGGAGGCGGGCGATACTCCGCGCTTGCGACGCCGAATCCGGAGACGGGCGTCGCGCCGTTGCCGCGCGACCGCGACCCGAACGCTCGCGACTTGGCGCCGGTCGCCGTCGGAGCGCGCGGCGCGACGGTTCGCGTCGAGCGGCTGAAAGTGTTGCGGGACGTTTATTACATCGCCGCCGGCTGGGGGCTCGAACGTTGGGATTCGACGCGCTTCGCCGACTCGCGCAGCTCGCGCCGTTGCGACCGCCTTTTCGATTCGCGTCCGCGTTTCGACGAAGCCGGGGGGCCGGAGCGGTTCGAAGAGGAGTTCGCGCGCTTTATGTCGTCGCCGTCCGAATGGAGCGGATACGGGCGGACGAAATCGGCGCTTTACCGTCAAAACGCCGGTCAATACGTCGCGTTCGGCGACAACAGCGGATTCAGTCAAGACAGCCGACTTTGGACGACGAACTCGGTTCCGCATTACGTCGACCGCAAGTATTTGATCGGCAAAGCGTTTTGCGTTTACTGGCCGCACGGGGAGCCGCTTCCGGGCGTCGGTTGGCATTTTTGGCCGAATTTCGGCAAGATGCGCCGCGTCGATTGAGCGGTTTGCGGGGTTGGCGCGACTTTTGACGATCGCGCGGTTTAGCGGAAAGCGCTTAAATTAGCGGTCGGGGCGGTTTTTGACGGTTAAATTGCTTTTGCCGTTGAACCGGTTCGGCCGCTGGAACCGGTTCGGAGGTTGAAGCAGTTCGACCGCTGGAATCGGTTTTATCGTTGAAAGCGGTCGAAACGTTAGGGCGAGCGGTCCGGACGGTTCGGCGACGCGCAACTTTTTTCCTTTTTTCTCGAACGTCGAAATCTTTCGCGTCGCGTCGCTCGTCTTTCTTGACGGAAGACGCGGCGCGAAGCGGAAGTTGCGACGCGATTTGAACGAACGTTATAACGTTAATTGATAATGACGACGACAACCAAGAAACGACGCTTCGTCTTTCCGAACGACGGCTCGGCGGCGCGAACGCCCGCGGAGTTGAAGTTGGAGGACGTTTTCACTCGCTTCGAGCCGGAGCTGTTGGGGACGCTTCAACATTTGTTGGGGAATCCCGACGACGCCCGCGACGCGTTGCAGGACGGTTTCGTTCGCTGTTGGAAGAAGCGGGACGCGCTCGACGAAATCGCGAACTTGCGCGCTTGGGTCTTTCGCGTCGCGTACAACGTCGGGCTCGACGTCTTGAAGAGCGGTTGGCGTCGGCGTCGGAAGGCGGTCGCCGTCGAGGAGATCGAACCGACGGCGCGCGACGGCGAACCGGAGGAACGGGCGCTCGAACGGGAACGACTCGCCGCGTTGCGCGACGCGATTCGACGACTCGAAGGG
>JAZNJF010000366.1:0-4094 GCA_045577885.1 Thermoguttaceae bacterium
GGCACAATAATTTGTCCTCCTAAGACCGCTTGGCCTCCGACTTCGCGACGACGCCCGACGCTTGCTCGGCGATGAGTTCTTCGACCGTTTCCGGCAACTCGGCGGCGGTTTCGACCCGTTCGATTACGGACGTATCGCCGGATTCCTTCGTAAACGCGGCGGTCGGTTTCGGCTCTTCTTTCGGTTTTGGCTCCGGGACGATTCGCGGAACCGGCGACCGTTCGGAAATAGTTTTCGTCGGCTCCGCCTCGTCAAAACAAAGCTCCGCAGGTTGAAACGAAGCGAGTCGAAACGGCGGCTTGTACGGGCGCGGGGCTTGCGGTTTGGGAAGCGGCGACGGCGACGGCTCGTACAACGCGGGCTTGTTGGTCTCGAAAAAATTGACGCCCCATCGTTCAAGAACTTGTTGAGAGCGCGCCCCGACAAGATGAGCGACCGTTTTAACGCGCGTGTCGGCGCCGTCTCGCAAGATCGCGATGAATTGGGGCGTGATCGGCGACGTCTTGTATTCCGCGACGACGCGCGCCGTATTCCGTCGTTACGTCAATAAAACGAATATCGTAACCGCGCCGCTTCAAAAAACTTAGCGTTTCCGCCTGCGAAGGACAAGCGGCGCAACGCGGCGACGTCAAAAAAACGAGCGTCGGATAAACGGCGTTTTACTCGCTCGTCGGCGAAAGCGGAACGTCGATTCCCATTTCGCGAACCTCTTGCGCCGTCAATCGCGCGACCGCCGGGCGAATCGCGTAACCGCCGACGGTCTTCGTCGACGGAACGGACGCGACCGCCGGGACGAAACGCGAATTATTCGACACGACGTCGCCGACGTTGCGAACCGTCGAGCGCGAACCGCTCCGAACGCCCAACGCGTCGTACATGTTGCGGAAGTCGAGCGCGCCGCCGAGGTTGCGGTCGAAGTCGAGTTCTTCGCGCGGCGCGTTGTCGCCGTCCATTCGATAACACAAAATCGACCGCAATTCGAGATAATCGCCGTTCCATTGAGCGATTCCGCTTCCGGATTGGCCTTGTTCCGGCGCCGGTTTGAACGTTCGGATTTTCCCGAACTCCCCGATATTACGCCCTTTCCACGCCATCGGCTCCCGCGCTTTCGGGCAACCGGCGGACGAGATCGGCTCGTCTTTGACGACGGCGGCGCGACCGTACGGCGCAAGCGGCAAAATCGGCGGGTCGTACTCTTCAAGCGCTTCGCGCGGGATCGTCAAAACGGCGAAGTCCTCGCCGTCGCGGTACATCATACGCCAAAGCGTCGCGTCGACGTTGACGGGGTAGCCGTCGCCGAAAAACTGACAGGTGATCGAGTTCGAACCCTCGACGACGTGCGCGTTCGTTCCGACCGTGTATTCGCGTTTGGTCTTGCCGAAAACGGTTCCGGTTCCGGCGGAATACCCGGAACCGCCGGTCGAGCAAACGACGCGCGGCGACGCGGCGTGTTGTTCGCCCAACGTTTGCGCAATTTTCGGCAATTCGTCCCGTTCGCTTCCGTGCGACGGGATAACGCAACAAGCGGCGGCAAGCCAACCGCCCAACAGTAAAATTTTACGCTTCGTAGACATTGTGAAGCCCTCCTTTGCGACAAATTTTAGCCGGGAAAATTTTTCTTGTCAAACGCCGATTAGAGCGCGTCCAATTCGCCCCGCAAACTTAGCGAACTCATCGTTAGTCCACACCGCGTAAAAAAGTACGGCGTATAGCGTAAACAAGACTCCAAGCGTCGCGCAAACTCCAAGCGCGACGCGTAGACAAAAGCGTAGGCAAAAACGGAAAAATTTCATTTTTCAGCCTCCCAAAACGACCTCAACCGGCGTAAATGTCGGCTTGAAAATATAAGAGCCGTTTACATAAGAAACGCTACCGCCTGTCATTATTTGTGTTACTACGTCGCCCTTGCGCCCGAAATACACTCCGTCAATAATAACGTCCTCCGTATACCGTAAAGACGGAGCCTTAATTCGGATCGCCTGCGCGTTATTTAAGACGCTTTGCGCAACCTCAAATTGCGCGGAGTCAAACGGGATATGTCCAACGGAATAATTCGTCGCTTGCGAAACGGGCGCGGGGAAAGCGTTAAGCGAAAAACCGCGCGTCCCGGTCGAACACCAAACGCGCACGGCGTCGCCGGATTCCGTTTGTCCAACGTTCATATATCCTTCGAAAATAATCCGTTGCGTTTCCGAAAACGTTTCGTCGTCGGCGTGTTTCACGAGCAACGGTTGCGGCAAATCGATTATTTCCCAACGTCCGCGCCAAACGACCGAAACTTTCGCGCTCGCCGTCGTCGGTTCTTCCGTTTGTTCACAAGCGAGCGGAGCGAAAACTTGAAACGTGAACGACTCGTCGACGGCGTTTCCGACGATAAAGTGCGCGTTTGTATACCAAAGGCCCGCGTCATTCCGCGACCACGATCGGCAAATTTTCGCGGGGCGAACGTCGAAATTTGACAATACTTTCGCGCGCTCCGCTCTTTTGATCGTTTGCCGTCCGTCGCGCTTAATCGGCGTTCCGCGTTTGACGATTCGCTTTGTCGCGCCGCGACCTAAGACTATCTTTTTCATTGATTTACCTTACTTTCGAGAGTTGAAGAACCGTCCAGTCGGCGGGACGCGACAAACAGCCGGTGATGTACGTCGGAACCTGTCGCCCCTCGGCGTCAAACGGCGAAATATTGTCGCCTGCCGGAGTCAGAAACATCGGCTCCGTCGTTTCCTCGACGTCCTCGGCGCCCGCCTTATTAGCGTTGTACAGATCGCCGTATTGCGTCGAGCCGTCGTCGTTCGTCCACTGCCAAATACGGCGCAAGCCGCCGCGAAGGCGCACGTGATTTCCGACGTTGAGATAATCGCGGTTCCACGTCTGCGGGTCGACCAAAAATTCGACGTTAATTTTGTGATACCGCCACTTAGGGTAGCCTTGCGCGTCGTTTTCCTCTTCGAGCGTCGCGCCGATATTTTCGAGCTTGACGCAAC
Organism: Thermoguttaceae bacterium; assembly: GCA_045577885.1. Taxonomy (GTDB): domain Bacteria; phylum Planctomycetota; class Planctomycetia; order Pirellulales; family Thermoguttaceae; genus RUG369. The sequence continues at coordinate 2,985 of JAZNJF010000366.1, forward strand.
GCGCCGGGTAAGCGACGCCCGCGATCACGACCGGCGAACGGTTGACCGTCCCGCACAACGCAAGCGCGACCGACTCCGAGAAGTCGCGGACGTTGTACGAAAACGAGACGGCTCGCAAATTACGCGTTGTCGCCGCCTGCAACGGAACGCCCGCCGTATTGACAAACGGAACCGGCGCGTCGAAGCCGGGAAGATAAATCCCCGTCGCCGTCGTTTCTTCCGTCGCGCCGTCGCTTTGGTAGTTTTCGCAACGGCACGCTATGGCTTACGGGGAATTTTAGTTTTGGTATAATAAAATACGCGATACGGCGGCAAAAAATCTTGCTACGGCTTGCAAGGAATTTTGGTTCTGGTATAATCGCCGCGTCGGGCCCTCGCTCACTAGCAGGGCTATGGCTTGCAAGGAATTTTGGTTCTGGTATAATAAACAGTTGCTTTTGACGCAACTCATCACCGCTATAGCTTGCAAGGAATTTTGGTTCTGGTATAATTTTAAAATTTCATCAAAGGTATCGAGAAGAGCTATGGCTTGCAAGGAATTTTGGTTCTGGTATAATAAAAAGTCGAATCGCCTTAATTTGCTCTGGCTATGGCTTGCAAGGAATTTTGGTTCTGGTATAATGCGACGGCGAACACTCCGCGCACGAAAACGGCTATGGCTTGCAAGGAATTTTGGTTCTGGTATAATTGATACGAAACGCTATCGGAATGACAATTGGCTATGGCTTGCAAGGAATTTTGGTTCTGGTATAATAGCGTATGCCTTTTCTCGTTGGGGAATTGAGCTATGGCTTGCAAGGAATTTTGGTTCTGGTATAATGACCCGAACGACGGCAAGAAGGCGATACCCGCTATGGCTTGCAAGGAATTTTGGTTCTGGTATAATGCCGACGACGCGCCGGACAAGCCGCGTTTCGCTATGGCTTGCAAGGAATTTTGGTTCTGGTATAATCTTGAAGGACGGCTAAAACCGTTCGGCGATGCTATGGCTTGCAAGGAATTTTGGTTCTGGTATAATTCCAACACGTTGCGCGTCGCGGCTCGATCTGCTATGGCTTGCAAGGAATTTTGGTTCTGGTATAATGGCTTGGTCAATCGGCAAGGCTCGTC
>JAZNJF010000367.1:0-1869 GCA_045577885.1 Thermoguttaceae bacterium
AAACTCGGCAAAATCGACCAACGCGGACGGAAAAGCCCGGCGCCCTCGGCGAGCGAACCGTCGAGGCGGCTCGGCGCGTTGCGGAAAACGACGTTGTGCGCCAGTTCCGCCCCTTCTTTCGCGTCGAAACGACGGCGAGAACGTTCGAGCGCGGCGACCAAATCGCGGGAAAGTCGGGCCAGCTCCGAAACGGCCGCGTCGGCGGCGTCTTCGAAGAAACCGTCGAAACGTTGCCAAATCGCGACTTCCATCGGGAATCGACTCGCGAACGGGCAAAGCGCGACAAAACGCTCCGTCTCGGCGACGATTCGCGAACCGTCGGCCAATTCGGCGTTTAAGAGCGCGTCCCAAAAGCCGAGTTCCTCGCCGCGCGCTTTGCGGCCCCGTTCGTATCGAATCAGCCGCTCGACCTCGACGCGGACGTCCGGCGGGAGAAAGTTCGTCGCGGTCAGCTGACAGTGCGAGTGCCCCTGCGACGCGCCGGCGTCGGAACCGACGTTCTTGAAAATAAAGGAGTAAGCGTATTGGCCGGAGTCGCGCAACGCCCGCAGCCGCCGCCGGAACGTCATAAACGCCGTTTCGATTTCCGCGTCGGAAAAATCGCTCCAACCGCGAGCGTGTCGGTCGCAGTCGACGATCACTTCGTGTTTGCCGAGCCCGGTCGCCGTTTGGAAAAGCGCGCCCGCTTCGAGCGCCGCCGCGCCGTCGTCCTCGAACGCCGCCGACGGTTTCGCGTCCGCCGCGCCGGAAACGACTTCCGTCGGGCGAAACATCGGGTACTTGTTTTCGAAAACGCGAACGTTCCAGCGCAAACCGTCGACGTCGTCGTCCGTCTCGGCTTCGCGAAATTCCGTTTCGCCGTTATCAAGTCGCGACGCGATCAGGCTGACGCGCGGCGTCATCGACTCCGAACCGGGGCAAAATGGACAAAAAGAGTCGGGACCGTCGACCGTCGCGTTCGCGACTTTGTCGCCGCTCGGCTCCAGGTTCGTCGGACGAGCGCCGCGCCCTTCGGCGATTAGCGCCCAGCGCCCGGTCGCGGGATCGAGTCGAAATTCGGAGCCGGTCGCGTCGACCGCGGCGCCCCTTCCGCCGTTCAAAACGTTCTCCATCGTTGTCGTCGCTAGCGTTCCGTCGAACGCCGCCCAACCTTTCTCGTTAAAAAATCGTCGTAAACTTCATGGAACAAAGCGCGCCGACGCCCGTTTCCAAGCGCCGACGCGGCGTCGTCAAACGTCGCGGAGCGGCAAAACGCCCCCGACGTTCGCGAACGAACGCTTTAACGTTTTAACGCTAAACCGTTTCGTTCGCGAACGTTCGGAACGCTCGTTCTTTCCGCCTTACGTTAAAGACGACTAGCGGGTAACGGTGTGGTAAACTTGACCGATACCCGGGACTTGAATCTTGTAACGGCCTTGTTCGTCTTGGACGTTCCACGGGGTCCCGTCCCAAGCGTAGGACGACGGAGCGTACGATTTGTCGCTCTTCATCATTTCTTCCCACGTCAGGCGCTTACCGGTGTAGCACGCTTCGCGAGCCATGATCCCCATCATCGTCGATTTGGCCATGTATTCGCCGTTGTTGATCGTGTCGATCTTGCCGCGAATCGATTTGTACATTTCGATATGTTCGAGCGTGTACATGTCGGACGCGACTTTCTTTTGTTGGTAAATAACTTTGCCGTCGAGGTCGGTGATGCGAGCGCCGCCGAGGACGGTCGCGAAGCCCTTCGTCCCGGCGAAGTGCGCGTTGTTTTCGCCCCAGCAACCGTTTTGTTGACGGCAGAGGGAGTAGAACGTCGTACCGTTGCCGTATTCGAAGACCGCGGCCATCGAGTCGTAAATGTCGCCGTTGGCCGGTTGTTCGACG
>JAZNJF010000368.1:0-2534 GCA_045577885.1 Thermoguttaceae bacterium
GTTCAGGCGATTCGAACCCGAAACGAGCCGATCGTCCGTCGGGACGCCGTTCGTCTCAAGCCGTCTCGCTCGCGAAACGCCAAATCAAGAAGCCGGAGCTTCGACGACGTTGACGCGACGACCGTTTTGGTCGAACTTGACGTACCCGTCGATCAACGAGTAAATCGTGAAGTCGGTGCCAAGACCGACGCCCTTGCCCGGACGCCAGCGGGTGCCGCATTGACGAACGATAATGCAACCCGGTTGAACCGATTGACCGCCGTAAACTTTGACGCCGCGACGTTGCGCGTTGGAGTCCCGACCGTTGCGGCTGGAACCCTGACCTTTCTTGTGAGCCATTATACCACCTTCAAATTAAACTAACTTGAAACATTAAGTTTCTGGATGCGACGCTTCGTCCGTTTTTCTCCTCGCTCGTCAACCGCCGACCGACTAACCGAATCGACTCAAAGCAAACCGGCCTCGCCGCCGCGAACGTTTCGTTGAAAAACCGCCGATCGCGGAATCTCTTCGCTTCGTTCCGCTCGAACCGTTTCGAGCTAAGGAGCGCGTCATTTTATCGTTTCGTCGAACGCGTCCCCCGACGCTCGCCCGCGTCGGAGAGAGCGGAAAGAGGGGGCGCGGTTTTCGACGCATATACGCTTTCCGCTATTTTACATGTAAATCCACTGGTAGTCAAGCTCCCCCGGCAAATTATTATAAATTTCTTTGCCTCCGCGGTGGAATTCGTCTCCCGGATTGTAAAAATTCAACTTCAAGACCTTGCGAAAGACGTCGCGCCCGCTTCCAATACCGGCGTCGGCGTCCGTTTCTTGTTCGGCGGCGTCCTCCCAACGGAGCGCGTTCGTCAAACCGCTAATATAAACCGAAAAACGGTCGATTCGCGGGTCGACGTCGATCCAAGTCGCGATCCCCCAAACGGTTTCGCCGGGCGCGATTTTGCGATTGGCCATCCGCACGGAATCGAAGAAGTTTTGCCCGCGCCCTTCCTTAACGGCGATTTGCGCGAACGCCAAGGGCAAATATTGGTCGTAATAAACGCCTTCTTCGGAGCCGCGCTTTTGCCCGATGAAGAAACCGCTCTTGTTCTTATCGTACGCGAGGCGCTCTTGAATCGACGCGCTGGCGAAAACCATCCGCGGCGCGAAACGAACGGCGCCCGGAATCGAACCGTCGGCGTTCGGCGCCATTCCGTTGTAATCGACGGTTTCCGGCGCGGGCAGACCGCTCAAATTGTTCGACGGCGCTTCGAACTTTTCGTCGTCGGCGTCGCGAACGCCTCCAAGCGAAACGTCGACGCTGTAATTTTCAATATCGCCTTGGCTCGCGCCTTCGATCGCGACGCTCCCCTTTTCCTTTCTCAATTCGTTACGCAAACATTTTCCCGTGTTAGTAACCGAATAAACGAGATACCAAACGCGTTTGCGTTGCATTTTACCGTTTTCGGCGGGGAAATCGACTTCGATCGTTCGAATATTTTTATAGCTGAATTCCAGCTGCCAAATTTCTTTGGTAAAGAAAAGGTCGGTCGCCCACGCGTACTCTTCGGCGGTTCCGCCCTCTTTGTTCACGCCGTCGGCGACGATTTCCGGCACGTCGCTCCATTGGTACGTTTCGTCGAAACCGATGAACGGGCGAATCGTGCGCATCGCGACGTCGCCCTGCGCGGCGACCGGAGCGGCGTTCGCGACGAGGAACAACGAAGCGCAAGAGCAAAGCGCCGTCGAAACGAAGCGGCGACTCGAAATCTCTTTCCAAATTTTGTTTAAAAGCGTTGTTTTCATTTTTCGCGCTCTATTTCTAAAAACGATGTTGTTCGCGACGTCGCGCGCCGCGCTCCCGGCGTCGACCGAAAAGCGCGGCCAAAAACGCTCGAAGACCTTCGCTCTCGAGCGGAGCCGCTAAAGATATAGTATAACGCCAAGAAGCGCGAACCGTCAACCGATTATTCGACTTCGCCGCGCGCTTTTTTCAAATTTTAGTCGGCGCAATCGTTAGAAGCCCGACAATCGGCGCGGCGCGAACGTTTTTTCGCCGAAACGCCGCGACGAACGCTAAAGAAAAAGGACGGTAACTCCTCCGCCGCCCGGTAAAAAACAGTCCTCGCCGGGCCAAATTTTGCGCACCATCGGCGAACGCTCCGCCCAAGCGCGCACCCGTTCCCGAAGAACGCCGCGCCCGCAACCGTGAATCACCTCCAACGTTTTTCCGCGACGCGCTCCCGACTCGACCTCGCGACGCAACCGCTCCATCGCGGCGTCCGGATGAAACCCGTGCAAGTCGATCGAAAAATCCGGCTCAAACGCTTTTCCCATTTCGCCGCTTTCTCCTATTTTCCTATAGTTGCGTTCCAACGGCGACGAAGTAAGCGGCAAAGTCGACGCAAACCGCCCGACTTCCGCAATCCGCGTCGCCGTTTCAAGAAAGCCGAACGCTCGGCGTCGACGGCGAACGAGCGCTTTCCGCCCGTCCAACCGTCGAAACCGAACGACTCGGCGCAAATTACGCCGTCGCGTTATTCAACCGAGACGCCC
>JAZNJF010000369.1:0-4991 GCA_045577885.1 Thermoguttaceae bacterium
GGAGAATTTCGGACAGGCGAGGAGCGTTTCGGTCAACAGCGTTTCGGAGATCGGGTGATGGCAACCGACGAAAACCGGCTTGTCGACGTATTTTTTCAGCGTTTCGCCGAGCCATTCGCGTTGCGCCGGGTCGATTTCGCCGCGCACTTCGCCCTTGAGATACGAGTCGAGAAGAATGAAGTCGGCGCGCGGCGTTTCGACGATATTAATGTAGCGGTTTTCGAGAATCGGCGCCTTTTCGAAACGCTCTGGAAAAACGGCGCGATAATTTTCGAGGCGGTCGTGATTCCCCATCGCGACTTCCCAACGGATTCCGGCCTTTTCGAGCGGCTCGACCATTCGACGGAAAATCTTGTAATCTTCGGGGGCGCCGGCGTCGTACGCGACGTCGCCGTAAATCAGGAGAGTCGCCGGGCGCGGATTCATCGCTAAAACTTGCGCGACGCTTTTAATAAAACGCGACGATTGTTGCGACGACTCCGGTTCGCGAACGTGAATGTCGGAGAAAATCGCGACAAGATTCGGATCGAGCGGCGCCGGTTCTTCGGCGGCGAGCGCGAGCGCGGCGAACGGGTCGCGAGCCAAGCCGAGCGAAACGGCGGAGAGCGCGGCGAAGGCGGTCGTTTGCAAGAAATCGCGGCGGTTCATCGAACGGATTTGCATTGGTAAATCTCCTAAAATAACGGGTTGCGTCGTTTGCTGGCGAGCGTCGCCGACTTGGAAGCGTTCGCCAACGCGGAGCGAGCGTCGCGACTTTAAACGGCGACGCCGACCGTCGGCGTTAAAACGCGAAAACGGGTCGACGTCGGGAGTAAAAGGAAAGTTCGCCCGCCAAATCGCAAACGCGAAAAGGAATATCGGGCGATTTTCAAAAAAATCAAACGGTCGGGAGTTCCCAACCTTTGCGGCGCGGACGCGACAGCATCGCGTTTCCTTCCGGCAGGTTGCCGAATTCTTCTTTTTCGGCGTCCCAGAAGATCGGTTTGCCGACCGGAGCCGTCGCGCGGACGATGTTGATCAATTCGCAAATCGTCGTCGAGCGTTGGCCGATTTCGACGTCGGCGTTGCACTTCGCGCCGGTCTTGACGCACTCGGCCCAGTTTTCGACGTGATAAATCGTTTCGTCGCGCTTGTTTTTCGCTTCTTCCGGCAACGACGCGGCCAACTCTTTCGGGTTCGACGCGATCTTGTGGCGGTTGATTTCGAGCTTGCCCTTTTCGCCGACGACGATGCAGCCGAGACCCGGGCCGCGGTCGCCGTCGAGTTCGAAACGAGCTTCGACGCCGTTCGGGAAGAGCGCCTTCACGCGAGCGCGCGGGCCGACGACCTTCGCCATATGGTAATAAGCGGCGCCGGTTTCTTCTTCGGAGTACGGGCGGTTCGTGAATTTGCCGGAGTCGCGGATTTCGCAGGGCTCTTCCAAGATGAGTTGCGTCGGGCCCGTAAGGCTCGTGCCGATCGCCATTTGCATTTGGTCGAAGGAGTGCGTCCCCCAACCGGAAACGCCGAAGCAGAGGCCGCCGGCGTCGTAGTCGCCCCAGTTGCTCCATTGGTATTGGATTTCCGGAATGCAAGCGCGGAGTTTCGCTTGGTTCGTCCAGATATCCCACCAAGGCTCGCAGTCTTTCGGGTCGAGTTGGAAGCGCGGGTCGTGATCCGGGACGACGTTCGGCCCGACGAAGTTCGGAACGAGAACCGTTTTCACTTTCCCGATCGCGCCGTTGGCGATTTGTTCGCAAGCCCAGCGGCAGAGCGGAAGCGAGCGTTGTTGCGTTCCGACTTGCGTTACTTTCTTGAGCTTTTTCGCGGCGTCGGCCATCGCGCGGCCTTCTTTAATCGTCAGCGCCATCGGCTTTTCGATGTAATCGTGCGCCCCGCTATGCCTCGAGTGAATCGCGACCCAAGCGCGTTGGTGCGTCGCCGTTTGGCAACAGACGCCGTCGAGTTTTTCCGCTTCGATCATCTTGCGGAAGTCGTCGTAAGCTTTGAGTTGCGGACGGTTCTTCGTGTAATTGGCGAGGCGCGGTTGGAAAATGTCGCAAACGGCGACGAGTTCGCAGTCTTTCGCTTGGGAAACGACGTTCGCGATGTACGTCCCGCGACCGCCGAGCCCGACGACGCCGATTCTAACGCGTTCGCTCGGCGCGGTTTGCGCGTCGAGTCCGAGGACGCGACCGGCGACGAGAAGAGGGGCGGCGACGGCGGTCGATTTCAACAAAGTTCTTCGAGTGAGTTGCATAGTAACCTCGATTTAATAATAACGGGGATAAAGTTGCTTAGTTGAAACGATAATTCTTAAAATCAAAACGCGGCGGTCGTTGAAATGGGCGCGTTTTTCGGAAAATCAAAACGGCGTTAAAACGGCGTCGCGACGAAAGGCGCTCCGGCGCCGCGTCGAGCGGTCGAATTCGTCGACGACGCGGCGCGAGAAGCGGCCGGGCGAACGTCGCAAACGAAACGAACCGACGGAAAACGTCGCGACGCAAACGACGGCGTTACAACGGTTGGGATCTTTAAAGTTTTCTTAAATAAATGTTTCGATATTCGAAATGAGACGGCGGACCCGGGTGAATTTGGAGTCCGAAGATTCCCGCTTTCGGCGCGTTCGGGCGTTCGTCGACCAGCTCCGACGTTTTGACGCCGTTGATGTATTGAACGAAACGATTCCCGCGCGCTTCAATTTTATAAGTGTTCCAACCGTTCATTTTAATCGACTTAGCGATTTCGGCGGCGTTCCCGAATTGTTCGATCGTCTTTTTGCCGTCCGGCGCGAAGCGGGCCGACTGGCCGCGCCAAGCGATGATTTCGCCGAGCGCTTCGCCGTAAAGAATGCCCATAATGTCGCCCGGGTTAATGTCCGCTTGATAACCGTTCAGCCCGAAATTTCGTTTCGGGTCGAGCCAAGCGCGGTACTCGATCCCGCTGTTCCCGGCGTGAACGCGGAAGTCGGCGTAAAGGTCGAAGTCGCCGACCGGCTCGCCCTGCCAAACGAGGTATTCGCTGTACGGAACCGGCGTTTCCGGCGTCGAACGTCCGACGATAGAACCGTTTTCGACCGTCCAAAACTTCGCGTCGCCCTTCCAACCGTTCAGCGTTTCGCCGTCGAAGAGCGCGACGCAACCTTCCGGCGGCGTCGTTTGAGGGGCGGTTTGCGGTTCGTCGGCGAAACTATTTCCGGCGGCGAAAAGCGCGGCGCAACCGACGGCGACGTTGAAAAGCGTTCGGGAAACTTGCGTCGACGCGGAACGGAGCGAGACGGCGAATCGACGGGGGAACGGAGGGCGCGAAATAGGAAGCATTGCGGATTCTCCTTGGCGAAACGGCGGTGTTTGAAAAAATGAATAACGAACGGATTCTCTCGCGTCGAACGTTCGGCGTTTGATTGGTTCGATTATTGTTTGAAAACGTCGGCGTTCGTGAAGAACGTCGGCGTCGACGCGTTCTATTTTCCCGATTTTCAAGCGAAATGCAAGGAAATTTCCGTTCTTTGCCCTAATTTTATTGAAATTTTCTTAAAAAGTCTTGTATTTTTTTCGCAAATTTTGGTAAAATATCGGCGTCGACCGAAGCGAACGGCGCGTCGGTTCAAAGGCGGTAGGCAAGGAGAAGGAACGATGAAAAAGGGAGATAAGAGCGAGCGAGTCGAGGCGGCGAATTTTATGAACGATTGCGCGTCTGGGTTTCCGTTCGAGGCGCTTTTCGGAACGACGCCGAACGTTTGTTTGTTCGTCAAAAATCGCGACGGACGTTTCGTTTGGGGGAACGCGTTTTTGGTCGAGTTGTGCGGGGCGGCGTCGCTCGACGAGATCGTCGGCAAGAGCGATTTCGACTTTTTTCCGCGCGACTTGGCGCTCGATTATCGCCGCGAAGACGAGGCGGTCGTCGCGACCGGAACGCCGATCGTCGACCGACCTTGGCTCGTTTGCAACGCGAATAAAACGATCGATTGGTTTTTGTCGAATAAATGGCCTTTGCGGGGGCGAACGCGGCGCGGCGAGGCGGTCGAAGGGGCTCCGATTCTCGGCGTCGTCGGCGCGATGCGGAACTATCGGCGTTTCGATAAAACGTCGTCGGAACAGAATAACGATTTGAGCGACGTCGTCGATTTTATGTTGAGTAATTACGAACGCAAAATCGAGACGCGCGAGCTGGCGGAGTTGGCGTTTTTGTCGACGAGTCAGTTTGAACGTCGGTTTCGGGCGATTTTCCGGATGACGCCGAGTCGGTTTTTGGCCGAAATTCGCTTGCGGGCGTCGGCGCGGCTCTTGACCTCGACCGATTTAACGCTCGCGCAGATTGCTCTTCAAACCGGTTTCTTCGACCAAAGTCATTTCGGAAAAGCGTTTAGAGCGGAGTACGGAACGACGCCGAAAGCGTTTCGCGCCGCGTACGGAAAGGCGGCGCGACGCGAAACGGAGAGCGGCGCTAAAGAATAACGAGAAAATTGCGCGACGAGGCTTGCAATTTGAACGCCGACGTCCGATAATAGAGGGCGTTCGCGGGCGTCGTCGACGTTTCGGAGTTGGGCGGCGAGCGAAAACGTTGGAGTTCGTTATTTTAAGGAGAAGAAAAATGCGATTTTTGACGCAAACGCGGTTATTGTTGGCGTTGGCGACGGCGTTGGTCGCGTCGTCGGCGTTCGGGTTCGAAACGTTGAACGTTTGGCCGTCGACCCCGCCGGGGGACAAGGCGGAGCAATACAAGGAAAACGGCGGCCCGTATTACACGCCGACGCTCGAATTTTGGGCGCCGAAAGCTCCGAAAACGGACGCTTGCTTAATTATTTGCTGCGGCGGCGCTTACAACGGCGTCGCGTACGACTACGAAGGCGTTATGCCGCGCGATTTCTTCGTCGAAAACGGCGTCGCGGTCGTCATGTTGCGCTATCGGACGCCGCGTCGCCCGGGCGTCGAAAAACACCGCGCCGCTTGGCAGGACGTCCAGCGAACGATCCGAATCGTCCGTTCCAAAGCCGACGAATGGGGAATCGA
>JAZNJF010000370.1:0-2132 GCA_045577885.1 Thermoguttaceae bacterium
AAAGCGGAAGAACCGACTCCGGCCCCGGCTCCGGAAACCCCGCAACCGGCCGAACCGACTCCGGAACAAAAGGTCGAGGAAGCCGTTAAGGACGCGAAAGAAAACGTCGAAGCGGCGGCCCAAGCGGCGAAAGAAAAGGTCCAAAAGACCGCCGAAGCCGCTAAAGAAAAGGTCGAAGACGCGATCGAAACCGCGAAAGAACGCGCCGCCGAAGCCGCTCAAGCCGCTCGCGACGGGCTCGAAGAAACGATTCAAGCGGTCGCAAGCGACGCCGCCGGAGCCGCCGACGTCGCGAAAGAACAAGCCAAGGCCGCCGTCGAAGCCGCGAAGGAAAACGTCGAGCAAGCCGCGAAAGACGCTAAAGAAAAGACCGAAGCCGCCGCGGAAGTCGCTAAAGAACAACTCGACGCCGTCGCGAAAGAAGGCCAAGAACAAGCGAAAGCCGTCGCCGACGCCGCCAAAGACGCGCTCGAAACCGCGAAAGCCGACGCCGACGCCGCCAAAACGCCGGTCAAGCCGCGCATGTACAACTACAACGCGTCGACGCTCTCCTGCGTCATGCAGTGTCCGGAATGCGCCGTTTTCTCGCGAGCGATTCACGAGTCCGGCCTCGAAGAGCTGATCGGCGGCGCCCGTCGCATCACGATCTTCGCGCCGACCGACGAAGCGTTCGCCCGTTGGCCGCAAGAGTCGCTCGAACAACTCTTCGCCTGCCAACCGGCGTTGGCCGCGATCGTCCTGAACCATATTTGCCCGGAATCGCTTTCGCCCGCCGAGTTGACGAAGCTCCAACGCCTCGCCTGCTGCTGCAATTACGACTCCTGCGTCAAGTATTGCGGTAAAGAACGCGCCGACGAACTCGCGCTCCACTGCGACGCGATCGCCGACAAGACGAAGGAACAGCAAGAAGTTTGCGACCGAAACGGCGGCGTCGGTCTCGGCGACGGCGACCTTTGCGCCGCCGCGAGCTTCCCGGCCCCGGTCGTCCGCTGCGTCAACGGGTACGTTTACCCGATCGACCGCGTCCAAATCCCGCGCGGCCTCAAAGTTTACCAAGCGCTGAAGTCGCAAGAAGCGCAAGCCGAAGAGGAAGCGCTCGAATTCGAATTGGTCGAGATTTTGATCCCGTCCGAAACGCTCCAACCGCAAGCCGAAGAACCCAAAGCCGAAGAAACGAAAGATAACGAAGAAATGAAAAAAGACGAAGAAAAGAAAAACGGAAACGGTAAAAAAGAAAACGGTAAAAACGGCAAAAACGGCGCGAAAGCCGACGACAAAGAAATGAAGGCCGAAAAAGAAACGAAAGCCGACGAAACGAAGACCGAAAAAGAAACGAAAGAAGAAAAGGCCGAAGCGAAGGATAAGGACAAGAAAGACGAAAAAGCCGAAAAGTCCGACGCTAAAGATAAGGACAAGAAAGACGACAAAGAAAAGAAAGACAAGGACGACGACAAAGACGACGCCGACGATAAAGACGACGACAAGGACGACGAAGACGACGATAAAGACGAAAAAAAATGACGCTCGCCCCGTCGCGCCGTTAGTCGATTAACGTCAAACGCCGAAAACGCCCCCCCGGATCGCGCTCCGAAACGACGTTTTCGGCGTTCTCTTTTTAATGTTTTTAACGATTTTACCGTCTTTGCGCCGTCTTAGAAGACATACGACAGCGAAACCGTTCCAAGGTGCGACGTCGTTTTCTCCGACGCGACGAAGTCGTAATCGCCGCCGACGACCCAACGTCGCTCGCAGTCGAGGTACCCGCGCGCCCCGAGCCCCGCTTCGAAGAACGATTCGCCTTGATCGACCCCGGCGACGGTAAAGGTCGAGTCGCCGTTAAATCCGGCGAAGCGAGCGGTCGAAACCGGCGCCGCGTCGTCGGTCAACAAAATCCCGTAAAACGCGCGGGCGTCGAAGAGCAAAAAGGGCGAATTAAATTCCGACTCCAAGCCGACGCGGGCGAACGCTCGGCTCCAATCGGCGTCGTCGAACGTCAACGCGCTCCCGCCGCCGATTTCGGTCGCGCCGTCTTGCCAAACTTGCTCGAAGTCGAATTGAACGACCGGACGCCAAACGCGGAATTGGTCGGTTTGGAACGGACGGTCGAAGCGAAGCGCCGCCGCGAAGGAGCC
>JAZNJF010000371.1:0-33721 GCA_045577885.1 Thermoguttaceae bacterium
TTCGACGCGGAGTAAGTAACGCGCGGAGTCTTCGGACGCGCCGCCGTTTGGCTCGGTTCGTTCGCGACGTTCGCCGCGCCGCCGTCGACGATCAACTCGACGCCCAGCTTGCGCAACTCGTCCTTCGCCGACGGGGTCGCGATGCAATTCGGGCGAACGCGCCAACGTTTTTCGCTCGTCGACGCGGCCAAACGGCGAACCGTCTCCGCGACGAGCAACTTTTCGGCGACGTAAAAAGCGGAAGCGTCCGAAATCGACGCGGCGGACGAACGCTCGGCGCAACCGCAAGACGCGCTCCCCGCTTTTTTTTCGCTATCTTCGCTATTTTGAACTTCTTTGGGAAACAAAACGACGGACGAACGCGACGTTTGAACGGCTTTAAAATCGTTCGACAACGCGACGCTTAAACGAGCGGCGGAATCGGCGGCGCGGTCGCCCCGCAAGTCGGCCATCACCTTGCCGACCAGTTCGTCCAAATTCCAACCTAAACCGCCCATTTTTACTCGTTTTCCTCTTTTTTCGCCGAATCGATAATCCCGACGACGCCCCAACGCGCCGGAGTGATTCCCGTTCCGATAATTTCGCCGCCGGTGTACGAACCGTCGCTCGTAATCAACACCAAATCGCCGATTCCGGCGCCGAGCGCGTCGAAAACGATCGCCGGATCGCCGTCCGGACGCTCGCCGTCGGTCGTTACCGGAACGGCGAGCAACATTTTAGCGCCGGTAAGCGATTGATGTTTCATCACCGACGTCGCGTAACCGATAATTCGCGCTCGGTTCATTCGCCGCTCCTCTTGTCGCTTGAAGAACTCGAATCGCCGCCGCGCCGACTTCGCGAACTTTCGGAACGGCGCGACCGGCTCGAACTCGACCGCTCGCTTTCGCCGCGTCCGGAGCGCCGAGAATGTCGACGACGGCGCGAACTTTCGGCGCTCGAATCGCTTCCGCCCCAAAAATCGCGGCGCCGCGCGGCTTCCGCCTTGCGTCGCTCCAATTCGGCGGCTTGCAACTCCCGACGACGACGCGAACGCGCTTTCCAATAATCGAGCGCCGTCCCCAGCGTTAAAGCCGCCCAGCCCAACGCGACGACGTCTAAGTCGTTGAATAATTTGCTTAACGTCGTCAACGCAAACGCCGACGCCAAGAGGAAGAAAGCGCTAACGTCGGTCGCGTCGGCGCCCGTTTTGCCGTTTCGCAAGCGCCGCCAAAGGAACGCCAACGCGACGAGCGCGCCGATTTCGCACCAACTCGCGCTCCAAGCCGACGCCCAAAAGTCGCCCCAATTAAAGGTTTCGATCGTCATCGTCGCGACGCTTTCCTTCGTTACCCCCTGAAAACGCTCGTTCGAGCGCTAAAACCGCGCGCCGCCGTCTCCAACGACGCGCGGACGGTCGCCAAACAAGGAGCGCCCGTTCGGCTCGCCCCGTTTCGCCCTCAAACTTTGCCTTATTTGCCCAAAACGTGCAGGCTTTCGACCAACGCGCAACGACGGCTGCGGGTAAAGGTCAACGGACGCGTAATCCCTTCGCCGGTCGGGCCCGCGATCGAGTAGGAACCGTAACCTTCGCCGCCGCCGCCGTTTCCGGCGGTGCTCGGGCCGTTCTTGACGAAAATCGTCGTGTCGAGCAACTTGCCCATTTTCGTCATATTAACGACGTTGTTCGAGTGAATAATCGCGGTGTGGCGGAAGCCGTGTTCCGATTCGTAAGCGCGTTCGATCGCTTCGTCGACGTTGCGGCAACGGACGAACGGAAGGAACGGCATCATTTGCTCGACCGGAACGAACGGGTTCGAGTAATCGGTTTCGCCGAACAACATCGGAACGTCGGACGCGACGCTTTTGCCGATCCCGGCGGCCAAAACGGCGGCGTCTTTCCCAAGGAATTCGCGACTCGGCGCGTCGTGTTTCGCGGCGCCTTCGCCGACTTGAACGATTCCGCGACGGGTCATCGCGTCGGTTTCGACGGCGTTCAAGCGGACGGCGCCCGCGCGCTCCATCGCGTCCATCATCTTATCGAAGACGGTATCGACGACGAAAACTTCTTTTTCCGCCAAGCAAAGGAGGTTGTTGTCGTAAGCGCCGCCCAAAATAATCGAACGCGCGGCGCGGTCGAGGTCGGCCGTTTCGTCGACGACGACCGGCGGGTTCCCCGGCCCGGCGACGATGGCGCGCTTCGTTTGCGACATCGCGGCTTTCGCGACGCCGGCGCCCCCGGTAACGACGAGAAGGTTAATTTTCGGGTGCTTGAAGATAACGTCGGCGGATTCGAGCGTCGGATTCGCGATCGCGGCCATCAGGTTGTCGATCCCGTGTTCGGCGTAAATCGCTTGGTTGAAGCGGCGAACGCCCTCGATCGCGACCTTGCGCCCGCTCGGGTGCGGGTTGAAAACGACCGCGTTCCCGGCGGCGATCATATTAATCGAGTTGTTCGCGATCGTCGGAAGGGAGTGCGTAACCGGCGTAACGGCGCCGATGACGCCAAACGGCGCGTGTTCGATGACCGTAAGGCCGTAGTCGCCGCTAAAGACTTCCGCCGACAACGCTTCGACGCCTTGCGCGTTGTAACCGACGTTGAGGAGTTTGTCGATTTTGTGTTCGAGACGCCCGATTTTCGTCTCTTCCATCTCCATCGTGCCGAGCTCGACGCTTTGTTCGATGCAAATGCGACGGATTTTGTCGATCATCTTTTTGCGTTCGGCGCGCGTCCGTTTCGACAGCTCTTCAAACGCTTGACGAGCCGCTTCGACCGCCTCGTTCGGATCGTCGAAGACGCCGTAACGTCCCGCGTAGCTTTTCGGAGCCGAGCCGCCGACCGCGCTCGCCGACGACGCCGAGCCGCCCAAACGCGACAACACTTCTTGCAAGACGCTGCGAACAAGCGATTCGTTAATTTCCGCCATTTTATTATCGCTCCCTTGATGAAAGGAACGCTTTCGCTCCGACTCGAAGCGTCGGCGAGCGCGCCGCTTGGCGTCGCTCTCCGCTTCCGAACGGTTCGTCCGTCGTCGTCGCATCGTCGTTCCCGCTAATTTCTTTTATTTTGGTCGATTTCAGCGGCAAGTTCAATCAAACGCCGCGTTAAAATCGTTAAATTTTGTCTTCTCGTCGGTTTTGCGCCGAACGCCGTTCATTCGAGCGGCAACGACGTTTTCCCGACCGTCGCCGTATCGACGACGCCAATGATCGTGCAGTCGACCGGAAGCGGCTTCGTTTCCGGCGTCATCCGCGCGCTCGACCCCTGCACGACGAGAACGTACTGCCCCTGCCCGGCGCCGACAACGTCGACGGCGATCAAGGAACGGCTTGTCGTTATTAATCGGTCGCGCGATTTCGGGTCGATCACGTAAGGCTCGATCATCAGCAGTTTTGAACCGCGCATCGACTCCGTTTTCTGCGTCGCGACGACGGAACCGACCACCTTCGCAATAAACATTCTTCGCTCCTAAATCGTTGCCAATCAAGCGCCGCGCTCTTCGAGAAGCGCTTTCGTTTGCCGCCCGACGATAATCTCTTCGTTCGTCGGAACAACCCAAATTTCGACGCGGCTCGACGGCGCGCTAATCTTCGCTTCGACGCCGAGCGCCGCCGCGTTCGCGTCGCGGTCGAGAACGATTCCCAAATCTTCGAGCCCGGCCAAAACGGCTTCGCGAATCTCGGTTCGGTGTTCGCCGATGCCGCCGGTAAAGACGATAACGTCCGAACCGCCGAGTTCGACCAACGACGCGCCGAGGTAACGCCGAATATCGCCGACGAACACGTCGAACGCGACCGTCGCTTGTTCGTTCCCTTGCGAACGCGCTTCGGAAATGTCGCGCATGTCGCCGGAAACGCCGCTAAGACCGAGCAGACCGCTCTTCGTCGCGAGCGTTTGCAGGAGTTCGTCGAGCGAAACGCCCGTTTTTTTCGTCAAATACGAACACCAAAACGGGTCGAAGTCGCCGCAACGGTTGTTGTTCAGGAGCCCGGTTTGCGGACTTCCGCCCATACTCGACGCGCGGCTTTTCCCGTCGGCGATCGCGCAAATTGAACTTGAGCCGCCGAGGTGGCAACTGACGATGCGACGGTCGGCGCCGAACAGCTCGCGGCAACGAGTCGCGATATAACGATGGCTCGCGCCGTGGAAACCGTAACGTCGGACGCCGTATTTTTCCGCCCATTCGAACGGGACGCCGTAATAACGGTTGCGCGCCGGAATTTCTTCGTGGAACCCGGTTTCGAACGCGGCGACCAACGGAATTTCCGGCAATTTTTCCTTCAATTCGCGCATCGCCTTGACGTAAGGCGGGTTGTGCGCCGGAAGAACCGCGTTGAACTCTTCCATCGCCGCGAGGAGTTCGTCCGTTACCGGTTGGACGCCGGTGTAACCGTAAGCGAAAACGGCTTTAAAACCGATTCCGGCGATCTCGTCCGCGCTTTGCAGGCAGCCGGTTTCCGGGTCGGTCAATTGACGCAAACACTCGCGCACCGCGACGCCGTGGTTCGGCGCGGAAACGTTTTCTTCCTTTTTAAAGTCGCCGATCGAAATTTGGCAAGGACTCGACGCTTCGCCGATGCGCTCGACGCGACCGCGCGCCAAGAGCCGTTCGCCGTCCATATCGTACAAACTGTACTTGAAGCTGGTCGACCCTAAGTTCGCCACCAAAATTTTCATCGCTTTGGCTCCTCGTTTTACTTTTTCGAGTTCGATTCGACCGGCGTTTGCGCAAAACGCCCCCGTTCGCTGAAAAATTTACGCTTTTACTATTAAAAACGTTACTTTTTCAACGTTGTGAAACAGCCCGCGTCGCGTCAAAAACTTTCGTCTTCGCTCAACGACGCAAACTCTGTTCGGCGCTCGCTTTATCTCAAGCGGTGAACGCTTCGATCACGCCCTCGGCCGGACGCGGAACGACGTGCGCGGCGACCAATTCGCCGACCGCTTGCGCGGCCGCGGCGCCGGCGTCGACCGCGGCGCGAACGCTTCCGACGTCGCCGCGAACGACGGTCGTAACGAGACCGCCGCCGATGCGGATGCTTTTCACCACTTCGACGTCGGCGGCTTTCGCCATCGCGTCGGTCGCGTTGACGAGCGCGAGAACGCCTTTCGTTTCAATCAATCCAATAGCGTCGTTCATTTTTATTTCCTTCTTATTTAGCGTTTATTTTCGTTTTATTCTCTATTTCTTGCGCCGTCGCGCTCGAAAAAACGAACCTTGGAGTTCGTTTTAACTATTTCGAGGCGGATTTTTTGACTTGCGGCAAGATTTTTTCAACGTCGCCGTTCGGACGCGGAATGACTTGGACGCCGGTGATTTCGCCGATGCGGGACGCGGCGGCGGCGCCGGCGTCGGTCGCGGCTTTGACGGCGGCGACGTCGCCGGTAACGAAGACGGTAACGATCCCGCTACCCGGTTTGTCCCAACCGAGAAATTCAACGTTCGCGGCTTTCATCATCGCGTCCGTCGCTTCAAACAGGGTGATGAAGCCCTTGCCTTCGAGAATTCCCAACGCTTGCATCGGTTTTGCCATTTTAGTTCTCCGTATTATTAATAATGTCGAGTCGTTCGTCTTTCGCCGCCGCTTCTAAGCGCCGCCGGGCGACTCGCGACCGTCGTTTATTCTCTAATTAACGTTTTATTTACGTTGCTTTATTTATTTTAACGCCGTTTTACGCGACGTTCGTTTATTTTTTCAACGCGACCGCCGTCCCGTATGCGTAAACTTCGCAGGCGCCTTGCGCGATTTCGCCGGACGTGTACCGAACGCCGACGATAGCGTCCGCGCCGATTTCCGTCGCGCGGTCGATCATTCGCCGCGTCGCGATTTGCCGCGCTTCGTTCAAAAGCTCCGTGTATCCGGCAAGCTCGCCGCCGACGAGCGACTTCAAATTAGCGAAAATGTCGCGTCCGACGTGTTTCGTTTGAACGACCGAACCTTGAACCAACCCTAACGCTCGTTCGATTTGCGCGCCCGGAACTTCGTTAATCGTTAAAACTTGCATAGTTTGCCTATTTCGCTTCGTTGTCGCCGCGTTGATTCGGCGTTTCGATTTTTATCGCGCGTTCGATGTTGACGACTTTTTTTTCGTCGTCGAAGCCAATTTCGAGTTAAACTCGCTTGACGCTCCGTTCGCCGCGAATTAACGACTTATCCGCAAGAGTTATTTCAGCAACTCGATTTTCGTCGCGTGTTCGAGGTCGACCGCGTTCCCTTCGTCGGTATCGAGGTGAACTTCGAGTTTGATCCCCTTGCCGACGCGCACTAAGACGTTTTCGAAAACGAGCGAGCAGTCGTTCGACTCGACGCGCAGTTTCATCATGTCTTTATCTTTAACGCCGTAATACGCCGCGTCTTCCGGGCCCATATGGACGTGTCGCGCCGCTCGGATAACGCCTTTTTTCAATTCGACGACGCCCGCCGGGCCGACCAAAACGCAACCGGGCGAACCGTCGAGTTTGCCGCTTTCGCGCACCGGAGCGTCGATTCCCAACGAAATCGCGTCGGTAAACGACAATTCGACTTGCGACTCTTTTCGCGTCGGTCCCAAGATTCGCACCGACGGCAACATTCGCTTACGCGGGCCGATCAGCATCACCGTTTCTTCCGCCGCGAAGAAGCCGTCTTGATACAGATCCTTCATTTTCGTCAGCGTTTTGCCTTTGCCAAAGAGCGTTTCGACGTCGGCGTCGGTCAGGTGAATATGACGCGCGGAAATACTGACGACGAGCTCCGACTTGCGCGGTTGAACGACCGGTTCCGGCACTTGCCCGCCCAACGCTCCGACGACCGCGTTCGCGACCTCGGCGCTCGACGCGCCCCCGGCGTCGCGAAGAATTTGACGAACGATCGCTTCGATCGTTTCCCGACTGACGTTTCGCAAAGAAGAGCCCATTTCGCTTCGTCTCTCCAAATTTTTATTTTCGCCGACGTTCTCGCGCCGCGCTCGCCGACTTTTCGCCGTCGCTCGTCGGTCGGATAACGTTTTCGTCCGAACGCTTGCCGAAAGATTAAAACGTCTTTTTTACGCCGCGCTTTTTTACCGACCAAAACGACCGGCGCAAACGTTAAAAACGCTTCATTTTTCCTTAGTTCGCAGAAATTCCGGACAGGAACCCCAACGCTTCTATTATAACCTAAAATTTTATTTTTTAAAGAAGCGCCGCCAAAAAACTCAAGATATTCTTCGCGCTCGCCCCTTCCCCGGCTTGCGCGTTATTTCTTATTGTTTACAATGAAAACGCGATTTTACTCCGCTCAATATTCCGCGCCGCCGTCGCTTGCTCGACGCGCGTTGCGTTTCCCTTCCTTTTTCAACAAGAATGAACGACGCGTCGCGTCGTTTTGCGATATTCAATGTTCAAAAAATTCGTCGTCGCCGCCGTCAAAATGTCGCTTATCGTCGCGCTCTTTTTCTTCATGACCGTTCGAGCGTTGCAAGGTTCCGCGTTTTCAGAACTTAGAATCGACGCGCGCGGAGTTTGCTTTTTCGCCGCCGGCTTTTTCTTCAGCCTTGCCGCGACAACGATAACCGTCCTCCGCTGGCGCGCCTTAGTTCAAGCGCTCGACGCGCCGCTCTCGCTCGTCGACGCGCTAAGATTTGGCTTTTTAGGATTTGCGTTTAATCTTTCGCCGCTCGGCGTCGTCGGCGGCGACGCGACGAAAATCGTTTTAGTCGCCAAGAAAACGTCGATTTCCGCAGACGCGGCGACCGCTAGCGTCGTAATCGACCGTTTTATCGGGCTTTACGCAATGTTTGTTTTAGGCCTATGCGTCGCGTTCGCTTCCGGTTTTTACGCGATTCCGGAACCGCTCGCCCAATTTACCGCCCAAGGATTGCTCGCGCTAACTCTTGCGTCGACAGTATTTTTAGCGTTCGTCGTTTTCCCGCCGAGCCGACGCCGACTCCGCGAAAAGCTCGCCGGCGCTTGTCCGTTCGTCGGGCCCCTGCTCCAAAAAGCGACGGCGGCGACGCTTCTTTATCGGCGACGCAAAATAACGCTCTTCAAGGCCTTTGTCGCGACGCTCGTCGTTCACGCGCTATTCTCCGCCGCTCTATATTGTTTTGCGTCGGGACTTTACGGCGCCGTTCCTTCGCTCGTCGACCACGTCGTCCTTTATTGCTCCGCAAACGTCGGCTCGATCGTTCCGTTGAGCGCCGGACCGTTCGAATATTTTCTCGACGAGCTTTACCCCCTCTTTAAGAGCGACGCAACCGCTCTATTTACAACAGGATACGGAGCGACTATAGGCGTCGCGTACCGATTGGGAGCCGTCGCCGTCGCCGTTCTCGGCGTCGTTTACTACCTTGCGACGTCGCGCAACAACCGCGTCGCGCCTTGACAACGATTTTCAACGACGCGCTTAACGTTAACTCTTCCGTTTGCGAAGTTTACCATTTTCGCGACTTAATATCGCCGATCCGCCGCGCCTATGAAACGTCGTTTCCGTTGTTTTTCCCTTGCGTTCGCCGTCGCGACGTCTTTTGTCGGCGGCGCGTCCCGCGTCGCCGCAGCTCACGACCGTTCCGACGCTTACGTCGATTGTTATATTAGCTCAAACGCGCGTTGGCAAGTCGATCGTCGGCGCGGAATCGTCTCGGCTTGGGACCTCGAACGCCCTCTTCCGCTTTGGTCGCAAGACGGCGTCGTTTTTCGCTTATCGTCGCTTTCAAACGAAGCGATTTCAGAACTTAACGCGACTTCCGCTATTCCGGCGACGGAAATCTTCGGGCGCGTTTATTTTTTCCTTAACGTCTCGGCTCCGCGACGCGAAGACGAGAAAGCGGAGGCTTTCCGCCGACAAAACGACGCGCTTTTAGCGCTTGATCCGCGCGCGCAAGGCCGCTTGGTTTGGATTTGTCGCGCGCAAGACTTCGCCCCTTTTTTCGCCCCCGACGCCGGCGCGCTACATTTCGTCCCTCGCGTTGAAATTCTCTCTAACGACGAACTTCTTATCGTCGTTCAAAGCGAGCGTCAAAACGCCCGGCGTTTCGCCGTCGACGCGGCGACCGGAATCTTTCGTCCGCTCGACTCCGCGACGCGCAAGCTCGAATAACGTTCGCCCGTCGACGCCGTTTGACTCAACGCAATTCCGTCGCGCCGGCCCTTTCTAAAAAGAAGTTTTGCTTATACGCAGGCTTATTTCTCGCATAAATTTCCCTTCCCGTCTATTGCATAATCTGTCTACAACATGTTCGTCTTTGTCTTAATATTTTATTTTTAAATTTTATTATTTTATTTCTTTATTTCTATTTTGCATTCACCTTTATTCATTTTACACACAGCAGACAGTCTTTTTTCTTTTTCTTCACACTATCATCCACTTTTTTAACTATTGTTTTTCAACTGTTACGCGTAGTTTGTCTTTTTTATCGACACTTTTTTTCTTCTCACTATTATTACTACTATATTTTTATAATAAATATTATGTTTTTATCCACATCAACGCCGTATTTGAAGTTTATTATAGCTGTTTCTTGGTTATTAACACCGTGATATTTCAAGGACACGATTTGTTTTGGTTTTCCATTAAAAGAGACGGTTCAAAAGGACGATAACATAGATACGCGACGGTTTGTTCGAACCGTCGTTTTGCTAGCACTCTCACCGAATACCTGATAAACGAGGACCTTTATGAAGATTCGTTGTCGTCGCGATAAGTTTTTGCCGCTTTTTTCGTTGATCGCGTCTTTTACCGCGACTCGCGACGTTCGTCCCGCGTTGCAAAACGTTAAATTATCGGCCGTCGAGTCGAGCGTTTTACTAATGGCGACCGACGGCGACGTCGGCGCTCGCGTTGAAATAGCGCAAGGCGACGCGATAACCGTCGAGGAAACGGGCGACGTGATCCTTCCGGCGAAGCTCCTTCGCAAAATTCTCGCCGAAACGACGACGGAAGAAGCGACGATTGAAGCGGAGGGAACGTCCTTGACCGTTACCGGCGAAAACTTCCGCTATCAATTGACCACTTGCGAAGCGAGCGATTTCCCGCCGGTCGCTTCGTTCAACGCCGAAGCCTATCATAAGATTCCGACGAAAGTGTTCGGCGAAATGATTCGACGCACCACTTTTGCGATCGACGCGGAGAATTCGCATTACGCGTTGGGCGGCGTTTTGATGAATTTCGTCGGCGATCGCGTTTCGGCGGTCGCGACGGACGGACGGCGCTTGGCGTTCCAAGAGGGCGTCGCGGAGGCGGTCGGCGAACACGAATCGGAAAACAAAACGATTTTCCCGCCGCGCACCTTAAATTTGCTCGAACGCGCTTTCGGCGACGTCGACGAAGCGTTGGTCGCGGTCAACGAAGGACAAGCGTTGATTAAAATCGGTTCTTTCGTCGTTTCCAGCACTTTAATCGACGGGCGGTTCCCGAACTGGCGCGCGATTTTCCCGGAAAAAAGCGGGCGCAAAAAGGTCGATTTTATCGCGGGACCGCTCGCGTCGGCGGTTCGGCAAGCGGAAATTGTCGCGTCGGAAAAGAAGCCGGGCGTTTGGCTCAATTTCGAACCGGGCAAGGTCGTCGTCGCGGCGGCGGGCGAGGAAATCGGCGAATCGAGCGTCCAAATTCCGATTTCTTACGACGACGAAAAAACCGCGCTGCGCCTCGACTCGAAATTTTTGAGCGACTTTTTGCGATGTCTCGCGCCGGAAGAAACGGTTTCGTTCTATTTTCTCTCCGATAAACCGGCTCTTTTCGAGACTTCCGACGGTTACTCTTACGTCATTATGCCGTTGACCTAAAAGTCGACCTAAAACGGAAAGCCTAAACGATGAAAAGACGGACGTTTATAAGCGCGCTTTGCGGTTGCGTCGCGGCGGGATGCGGATGGAAGCGAGCGAGCGCCGCGCTCGACGAGGCGACGTTAAGAGCGGAGACGACGACGGCGAAAGACGGCGCGACGCAAGTCGCCGAATGGAAACGGTTTGAGTTTTCCGAGAAGAAAATGGGCGTTCCGGCGCGAATCGTTATGTACGCGCCGGACGCCGCGACCGCAAACGCCGCCGCGACCGCCGTTTGGAAACGCTTCGACGAACTTAACGCCGCGCTCTCCGATTACGACTCGGAAAGCGAAATCGTTCGCGTTTGTCGCGAATCGGGCAATCTCGGCGCGCCGGTCGCGATTAGCGCCGATTTGCGGCGGACGTTGGAAGAGTCGCGCCGCTTTTGCGTCTTGACCGACGGCGCTTTCGACGCGACCGTCGGACCCGTTGTAAAGCTTTGGCGCAGAAGTCTTTACTTTGAAGGACGGCCGCCGGAAAAAATACTCGAAGCGGCGAAAAAAACGGTCGGTCTCGACGGTTGGAAACTAACCGACGCGGGCGTCGAAACCGCGCCGGGCGTTCGCTTCGACGTCGGCGGAATCGCGAAAGGGTTCGCGCTTGACGAAGCCTTGGAAACGTTGCGAACGTTTGGGATAGAGTCGGCGTTGGTCGACGCGGGGGGCGATTTGCGGTTGGGCGCCGCGCCGCCCGGAAAAGACGGTTGGACGATCGGAATCGCCGGACTCGTAAAGAACGGAGAACCGGCGTTTTACCGCAAGTTGGCGAACGTCGGCGTCGCGTCGTCGGGAGACGCCAACCGCTTCTTTGAAATCGACGGCGTTCGATATTCGCATATTATCGACCCGCGAACCGGCGAACCGTTGACGCGGCGTTGCGTCGCGACGGTCGTCGCCGACGACGCGACCGCCGCCGACGCGTTGGCGAGCGCCGTTTGCGTTTTAGGTCTCGACGAAACGCCGAAATTGCTCGAACGTTTGAAAAACGTCGGCGCGGAGAAAGCGGGAACTCCCGAGCGCTTCAAAACGCTCGAAGCGGTTCTTTATCGCGTTAAAAACGACGCGGAACCGCCGTTTACCGCCGAAAAAATCGACGTTTTCGCGACGCCGGAGTTCCGCGACGCGTTGTCAACGCGTTAAAAAGAGCGGGGCGCTCCGCTTGCGAAACGCTCGCTTTGCGGTATAATAGAAGCGGGGAAGAGGGCGCCTCCGCCGAATATTCCCGACTATTGGACGACGCGAGCGCGCTAAGTTCCGGTATTAAACGGTTTAAGAAAAGATAAAAGCGACGAACGATGCAAAATCAAGAAGCGAAAAACGACGCGTCCGGCGCGCCGACGAAAGAACTCTCCATTCCCGACTTCCAAGCGTTGATTCGCAAGATGTACGTCGAGAAAGATATTGAACGAGGCGTCGCCGGCACTTTCATGTGGTTGATGGAAGAAGTCGGCGAACTTTCGACCGCGTTGCGCGACGGAACGCAAAAAGAGCGCGAAGAAGAGTTTGCGGACGTCTTCGCTTGGTTGACGACGATCGCGAACGTCGTCGGCGTCGACCTAAACAAAGCGTTGGTCGACAAATACGGAACCGGTTGTCCCGGTTGCGGCAAGCTCGTTTGCGAGTGTCCGAACTCGGAAAAACCTTAACGGCGCAAAAAAAAGCGAGCGGCGACGACGATTTAAAAGAAGTTAAGCGAAGGACGGCGCGTTGGGCGGCGGAACGACGAACGAGGTAAAAATGAGGCGACGAACGGACGAAAACGGAACATTGACGACGGCGAACGGGCTGCGGCGCGCGGCGTCGCAAGGCGTCGCGGCGTTTTTATTGACGCTCGTTTGCCTTGGCTCGGCGCTCGGAGCGGAAAAGGACGGCGCGAAGGACGGCGCGACCGGGTTGCAAGCGGTCGCGGTAAACGTCGGCGTCGACGGCGTTTATAAAAACGGTTTCCAAACGCGAGTCGTCGCGTTTTGGGAAGGGAACGCCGAGCGGGTCGAGCTGGAAACGCTCGACTCCGACGGAACGCCGTTCGCCGTCGCGAAAACGCCGACTTCCGTCGAGAATGAAGCCGGTCGCGCCGAATTTTCGATCGTTTTGCCAAAAGCGAACGCTCCGTTGACGTTGCGTTGCGTCGACGCGAGCGGGACGACGGTCGAGAAAACGTTTGAACCGGGGACGCGTTCGGCCGATTCGACGACCGTCTTTAACGCGCCGGCGTCCGCGTCAAAATCGATTTATCTTGTCGTCGGCGAAGGCGATGTCGGGCTCGACGACGCGTTTTCGACCTTGCGTTGGAGCGAAGCGCGCCGTCCGACCGTCGTTAGACTCGCGTCGCTCGACGACGCGCCGACCGATTGGCGGTCTTACGAAGCGGTCGAACGACTGATTTTATCGACGACCAACCCGGAAGTTTTCGCCGGACGCGGCCCGACCGACGCGCGAATCGTCGCGATCGAACGTTGGCTCGAGCGGGGCGGCGACGTCGTTTTGCTCGCCGGCGCCGATTCGATACCGTTGTTGAAAGAGAACGGCGCGCTTTTTGCATTTTCGCCGGGCGCGAAGGTCGCCGACGCGGCGCACGAGTTCCGCGTCGTCAACTCGCTTTTGGCGAATTTGGAAGGCGTTAAGAATCTCGCGATGACCGGAACGAAGTCGTCGCCTTACTTGCGCGTTCCCGTCGTTTCCGAATTGAAACCGAACGCCGTCGTCGGAATGTTGGAAGCGGAAACGCCTCTTTTGGTCGAACGCCCGGTCGGCTTGGGGACGGTTTCGTTTTTCGCTTCCGATTTGGCGACGCCGCCGTTTTCGACTTGGACGGGGCGCGGCGTTCTTTGGACGGAAATTTTGGGAATCGCGTCGTCCGGAGCGGCGACCGCGGCCGACGCGCCGATTTACGTTAAACGCGGATATCGCGACATTTCCGGGCAACTAAGGAGCGCGAACGACGTTTTTGAAGGCGTCGCGGCGCCGTCTTTCGCGTTGGCGCTCGTTTTATCGTTTGTTTATCTGTTGGCCGTCGGTCCGCTCGATTGGTTTTTAGCGAAAAAAGTTTTCAAGCGTCCGTCGACGACTTGGGCGACGTTTCCGGCGTTCGTTCTTTTATTCGGCGCGTTGGCCGTTTGGACGACGAGCGCGACGCGGACGAGCGAACCGCGTTTGAATCAAATCGACTTGCTCGACGTCGACGTCGAAAGCGGCGTCGTTCGCAACGTCTCTTGGTTCGGGATTTACTCGCCGCAAGACGAACGACGCGATTTAACGTTCGGCGTCGGCGCCGCGTCGACGTTCGGTAAAGACGCGAAATTTCTCGACGAGCCGACGGCGACGTTGACGCCGTTGTCGCTTTCCGGAAACGGCGTCGGCGGAGCGGAGCAGCAAACGTTCGCGCCGCGCGTTTGGAACGCGCCTTATTCGGGCGACGCGAACGTCGACGCGACGGCGAGTTTGAACGACGTTCCGTTTTTGGCGCGGTCGAGCAAAAGTTTCGTCGGACGTTGGACCGGACGCTTGGCCGAATTGCCGCGCGGCGACCTTTACGACGACGGGCTCGGTTTGCGCGGAACGATCGTTAACCCGCTCGACGTCCCGATTTACTCGGCCTTCGTTCTTTACGCGGGCGGAGCGTATTCGTTGGGAACGCTCGCGCCGGGCGAAACGAAGCTCGAACGTTCCGCGATTCGGCTCGAACCGCGCCGCGTTTTGAACGAACATCGAAGTTCGGTTCCGACCGAACGCGCCGAACGTTGGAACTCGACCGATTACAACGCCGGATCGCGCCGCGTTCCGTATATTTTGCGCGCCGCGTCCTTTTACGATCTCGGCGGCGGGCTCGAAACGTACGGGCTCGAAAAGCGGCTCCAAGGCGACGTCGACTTGAGCGACTTGATCCGTTGCGGACGCGCCGTCGTTTACGGGACGGTCGTCGACCCCGAAGCCGAGAAATATCGCCCGCTCGAAGACGACGCGAAGGCGCGAACCGGTTCCGCAAAAGGAAAAACGGACGCCGAACTCGCCGTCGAAAAGTTCGGGACGTTCGGGTCGAGCGAAGAATTGACGCCGACCGTCGCGACGACGACCGGAGCGGGAAGCGACGTCGCGCCGTCGAAAAGAACGGTCGCCGTTCGACTGATTTTGCCGTTGCGTCGCGGCGCGGCGCCGGGCGAAGAGCGGTAAAGCGCGACCGTCGCCAAAAGTAAAAACGCAAGCAAGACCGAAACATTGGAAAAAAAAGAAAACGCCGAGTTAAAAGGGCGAGCGAAATAAGGAAGAAATTGGGCCGCGTTCGATGATTAAAACCGAAGATTTAACGAAGCAATACGGCAAACTTTTCGCGTTGAAAAATTTGACGCTCGAGTTGAACGAAGGCGACCTTTTCGGCTTCATCGGCCCGAACGGTTCCGGAAAAACGACGACGATGAAGATGCTCGCGACGCTTCTTCAACCGACGTACGGCGAAGCGTACGTTTGCGGGCTTTCGATTTATACGAAACCGAAGGAAATTCGGCGCTTGATCGGCTTCATGCCCGACTTTTTCGGCGTTTACGACGACATGAAGGTTATCGAGTATCTCGAGTTTTTCGCGGCGGCGTACCGCGTTCGCGGCGAAGCGCGTCGCAAGATTTGCAACGAGGTTCTCGAACTCGTCGACTTGGGGTACAAGCGCGAAGCGTTGGTAACGAGCCTTAGTCGCGGGATGACGCAACGGCTCGGTTTGGCGCGCGTTCTACTGCACGACCCGCAAGTTTTGCTCCTCGACGAACCGGCCAGCGGGCTCGACCCGCGCGCTCGCATCGAAATTCGCGAGTTGCTGAAACGCTTGGGCGGTCGCGGAAAGACGATTATGGTGTCGAGTCATATTCTCCCGGAATTGGCCGACGTTTGCAATAAAGTCGGGATTATCGAGCGCGGCGAACTCCTCGTCGACGCTCGCGTCGAAGACGTGATGAAGCGCGTTCGCGACCAAGTCGTCGTATTGGTCGAGTTGGCCGAGCCGAAAGACGAAAATTTCGGGAAGAAAATCGACGAATGCGCGAAGTTCCTGACCGACGACGCGGTCGTCGAGTCGGTCGAAAAGACGAAAAACGACGCGCTTCGCGTTTTGATCGAAAAGGGGAAGGGGCTCGACGATTACTCCGCGCTCCTGACGCGGTTAATCGAGCGCGGCTTCCGGATTCGATCTTTCCGCGAAGAGGAAGTGAACCTCGAAACGGCGTTTATGACGCTGACGCGCGGGATCACCGCTTAATATCCTTGGAAAACGCTTTTAAACGGCGCCGGTTCGTTCGCTTGCTTCCGGCGCCGTCGGCTTATCGCGACAAGACTTTTCGCAAAAAGGAACGGAACGAATGAAACGTTGGGGCTTGAGCGCGGCGTTGGTCGCGAGTTTGGCGTTGAGCGCGGACGTCGCGTCGGCGCAACGCGTTACGTTGAAACCGGCGCCGGAAAAAACGAGCGCCGAGAAGGACGCGACTTCGAAAAAAGAAGCGGAAAAGAAAGCGGAAGCCGAGCCGGAAAAAGCGCCGGAAAAAGCGGAAGCCGAACCGAAAAAGGAACCGGCGAAACCGTCGACGACCCGAAAAACGCCGACGACGGCTAAGCCGAACGCCGACTCCGGGATTTTGACGCCGACGCCGACGTCGCCGCTCGAACCGCGAACGCCGCAAGAGCTCGACGCAAGATATCCGGTCGTTCCGGACGCGCTCCGAATGACGCTCGAAGAGTTGATTCCGACGAAGGAACTGCGCAATGTTCGCGTTTTAAAGGCGATGGCGCGCATCCCGCGCGCCGAGTTCGTTACGAAGGAGTTTCGCGAATACGCTTATCAAGACGCCGCGCTCCCGATCGGCGACGGACAAACGATCTCCGCCCCCTTTATCGTCGCGTACATGACGGAAATGTTGGATCCGCAACCGACCGACCGCGTCTTGGAAATCGGGACGGGGAGCGGGTATCAAGCGGCGGTGTTAAGTTGCTTGGTCTCCGAAGTTTATTCGATCGAAATCGTCAAAAATCTCGGTCGCCGCGCCGCCGAAACGTTGAAAAAGCTCGAATACGACAACGTTTTCGTTCGCGTCGGCGACGGGTACCAAGGTTGGCCGGAAGCCGCGCCGTTCGACAAGATTATCGTTACCTGTTCGCCGGAGGACGTGCCGCAACCGCTCCTCGACCAACTCAAAGAGGGCGGCAAGTTGATCATTCCGGTCGGCGAGCGGTACCAACAGTACTTCGTTCTTTGCGAAAAGAAAGACGGTAAAATCGAGCGCAAAGAGCTGATTCCGATCTGCTTCGTTCCGATGACCGGCGAAGCGGAGGAAAAGCGCGCCGACGCGCCCGATCCGGCGAAACCGAGTATCGTCGGCGGCGGATTCGAGGAAATCGTCCGCTCCGCGCTCGTCGCGTCGCGGGAAAATGGGCAAGATGGCGAAGACGAAGCGTCCGCGCAAGAAAGAGAAGCGAAAGTCGACGGTTCCGCCGATAAAAAAGAAGAGAAGTCGAACGAATTGGCGATCGAACTTCCGCCGCGCCTCCCGACGCCGGTCGGTTGGTACGCGACGCGGAACGTTTACGTCGCCGAACGAGACGACGCGCCGGAGGGAAGCCGGGTTTGCGTCTGCGACAACGCTTCGGTGCGAGAGGAACATCGCAAAAAGGACCGCAACGAAGCGCGCTTCGCGGCGGCGACGCTTCCGGAGAACCGTCGGGAACTTTCGAGCGATTTCGCCAATCTTAAGGAACGTCAGCGCGAACGCGAAATGTACTGTCATTTGCGGCAGTTTATTCCGGTTGACGGGACGAAAGTGAAGAGAATCGTCTTGACCGGCAAGGCGCGCGCTCTCGACTTGCAAGCGATCGAAGGCCGACAAACGGTTCCGTTGGCGCGAATCGTCTTTTTCGACCGCAATCGCAAGCCGATCGCCGACGAAATCCTTTGGGCCGCGTCCGCCGGAACCTTTGATTGGCGCGAAATGAGCGAAGAGATCGCCGTCCCGCGTCGCGCGACCGAAGCGTCGTTGCAAATTGGGATTCTCGAAGGCGTTGGAACGGTCGAACTCGACGCGATCGAGTTGAAAGATAAGTTTGAAAAGCCAGAACGAGGGAGTCGACGCCGAAATTAACGTCGACGTCGGCGAAATAATCGAGAAAATCGATAAAAAAAGTAGGAAATGCGCGGTACCTACTTGACGCCGACGCGAAAATATGAAAAAATAAGTAATAGACGCGACGGGAACGTCGATTCTTCGTTGTTAGGAGCCAAAAAAATAATGTCGACTAAAACAGGCGATAATTTTGGGGCCGGGCCGTTGAGCTCGCGTTTCGACGAAGCGTTGGCGTTCGCTTCCGACCTTCATCGCGAACAACTGCGCAAGATCGGTCGCGTTCCATATTTGTCGCATTTGCTCCGCGTCGCCGGATTGGCGCTCGATTTCGGCGCTTCCGAAGACGTCGCGATCGCCGCGCTCCTGCACGACGCGGTCGAAGATTGCGGCGGAATGGAGACCGAGGCGACGATTCGCGAGCGTTTCGGCGATTTCGTCGCCGACGTCGTGTTGGAAACTTCCGACTCGACGACCGCCGACGCGAACCGCAAGGCGCCTTGGCGCGAGCGTAAGGAAGCGTATTTGACGCATTTGCGAACCGGTTCCGAAGCCGCCGCGCTCGTGAGCGGGTGCGATAAGTTGGACAATATAACGTCCCTTATTCGAGCGATGGAACTCGCGGGATCCGAGGCGACGCTGTCGCGTTTCAAAGGCGGAAGCGCCGACTTAATTTGGTATTACGAGTCGGTCGCCGCGATTTTGCAAGAACGCGGTCTAGCGGTCGCGACCGAATTAACCGTCGCGATCGAACGTTGGAAAGCAAAACTTTGAAACTTTGAACGCGGCGCGACGGCAAAATAAGAGCGAATATTCGAACGTCGCCGACGGAGGCGCGCTTGTTAAAAATTGAGCGTCGAAATAAAACGCGTTAGCGAGAAAAATATCGCGGTCGAAGCGAGTTTGAAATATTGGGTTTGGGACGGGTTATTAGGTTTTTTTAAGTTTTTTTTGTTAAAATTGCAAAAAAACAAAAAAAAAGACTTGTCAAAAACAATAATTGAGTGTAAAATAACAGAGGATAAAGCGGATTTTTGCGCTTGAAAAAGGGATGCGTTATTCCTATTTACGGCGCGGTCGCCGTCTGAGGAGCTAGGTAAAAATGAAACGTGCCTTAATGATGTTGGTTGCGGTCTTGACGTTGACGACCGTCGCGTCGGTTCAAGCCGCTAACGTTAAAGTTGAGTTCAAAAATCGCGTTGCCGGCGACAAATTTGTTCCGGCTAAAAACGTGGAATATTCGGTTGCCAACGCGGACGGCGCGATCGTTGTCGACGGCGCCGGTTCCGAATTTACGTTCAACGGCGACGCGGGAAAATACGAAATTACCGTCGAACAAAAGATGGGCGATCAAGTCTATTACGGTTCGGCCGTCATGGAAGTTCCCGCCGTCGACGAAACGTTTAAATACGAGATTACCCCGACTGAATTGCGTTTGATTGAAGAAGACGACGACGACAAAGCCGCGGTCGTTATTCCGAACAAACCGGTTGTCAACGCCGCCGTTCGTCCTATGCCGAGCATGCCGCAACTTCCGCCGCAAGCGCCGGTTACGACGGTGGGCTACTATAATAATTGGGGTATCTTGGGATTGACGGGCGCTTTGGTCGCGACGGCGATCGCGCTTGGCGTCGATGACGACGATCCGCAAGACGTTTCCGGCGTTCAACGCTAGTTGTTGCGCGGCGGTAATTTTGCCGAAGAGAAAAAAGGAGTCGAGCGATCGGCTCCTTTTTTATTTCTTGCGCCGCGCGGTCGTGAAAAAAGAGCGCGGTTAGTGGAACGAGCGAGCGGCGCGCCCGCGCCGATTTGCGCGGCAAAAGTAAACGTTTAGCCCCGCTAACCGGAAAAAAGCGGAGTTTGCGTCGTTGGGACGAGAAAAAAAAGAAATTAAGTTAATTTTTTTGAAGAAAATTTTTTAGGACGACGCGAGGTTTGAGGTTAGGATATTCTACGTATCTTGCCTATTGTTTTAAGTTTGCTTATTGTTTTTAATTGGTCGCCGCATCGCGTTTTACTTATTTTGAACGGTATATACTGTCTGTCTTGCGTATTTTGTCATAAACGAAGGAAAAAATAAGAAAAAAAAGCCGCTTCGTCTTTAAGTGAAAAAGAGCGCGCTCCGGACCGACGTTTTTACGCGGTTTCGCGGGCGGTTGAAATTCCTCTTTTCGAGATGGAAAGCGTTTAGTATAATGAAACAAACTTAAAAGGCGTTCGAGAAACGACGGCGCGGCGATGGGGATCGCGACGTCGCCACGCGAACGCGCGGCGGCGCCAAACGACGAAAGCGCCGCGCATTAGAGTCGCAAATAGGAATTGGAATGGATAAGACGATGACAGAGAACGGTTCGCAGAACAATTCTCCGCAATGGAAAAAGCCCGCGTCCGATTCGTCGACGCGGAACCCCGAGAGGAAACCGCGAGGCGGCGCTTGGTCGGAGCGACGACCGGAAATTCCGCGCGGACCGGTTCCGCAAGTCGGTATGGGCGGCGGCGAACGCGATTTGAATTTCTTCGATATTTTGGGAATTTTGCGTCGGCAGTTTTGGATCGTCGTTTTGATGACGATCGTCGGCGTCGCGTTGTCGGTTTACAAGTACACCGTTACTCCGAAAGAGTACGAGTCGAGCGTGGAAATTTATTTCCCGTCCGCGAGCGCGTCGTCGCTTTTGCGGTCTTACGACCACATGAGCGCGTCGAACAATCAGACCAAGATCGACAATATCGAAACCCTTTCCACGGTTATCGTTAGCGACGTTATTTTGGAGTCGGTAAGCGAAGCGCTTCTAGGAAAATATCGACAGGACGCGCCAAGATTTGAAGCGGGATTTAACGCGCAAGTCGCGGCGAGCGCTAAATTGGTCGCGGAGACGCGCGGCGCGTCGTTGGCGGCGACCGCGTCCGGAACGCCCGAAGCGGAACAAGGCGACGAGTCCGAAACGGCGGACGAAAAGAGCGACGACGCCGAACAAGAGAAGAAGAGCGTCGATTCCGTCGCGGCAAAAGAGCAACGCCGCAAAAAGGCGATCGCTATCGGAATGCTGCGCAAAATGCTCTCCGTGAAAAAAGGGGGGAACTCGCGCGACTTGGAAGAAGCGAACGTTATTTCGGTTTCGTGCGTCGCCGGGGACCCGGAAGAAGCGCAGTTGATCGTTCAGGTCGTCGTCGACGAATTCAAGAAATATTTCAACGCGACGTACAACAATAAAAGCGAGTTTGTGCGTAGGGAAATTGAAAAGCATCAAGCCGCGTTGCACGTTGAAATCGAAGAGAAAACGCGCGAATTGCTCGACTTGGTTAGCTCCGCCGACATCACCTACTTCGGAAACGAAGAAAACAACCCGCTTTTGGCGCGCTTGATCGGGATGAGCGAAGGACAAGTCGCGATCGACCTCGAGATTATGAAGTGGAACACGCGCTTGAATAGTCTCGAAGACGCGTTGATGGGGCGCGACGTTAAAGACGTGCCGACGCACGAAATTATTTCGATGCTGGGCGCCAGCGACAACGACACGATTCTCGCGTCGATGTTGAACACGGCGCGCGGGTCGCAAGACACGGAAACGCTCTCCGCCAGCATGATGGCCACCACGGCGCGCCAACGCGAGCAAGAAGAAGTCGCCAAACTCGACGGCGAACTGTCGGCCGAACGGCTCAAGTTCGGGGATTCGCACCCGCGAGTTATCGAACTTGAAAAACGGCTCGAATTGCGGAAAAAGCAGCTGGAAGAGACGATGGAGGGAATTAACGACCTCGGCTCGATCGGCACGATTAACTATCCCGAGTTCTTGGAAGGGTACATTAACGCCGTTCGTCAGAAGATCGCGCAGTTGAGCGAGATTCAAATGAAGACGAACGAGTATATGCGTTCTTACGACGAAGAAGTGCGAAAAATGAACGAATACCGCGAAGAACTCGCGGCGAAGAAGGTCGCGCTTGAGTCGCTTAAAACGATGCACCAAAATTTCGGGCAAAGTTTGGAAAGCCTCGCGCTCGTCAGCAACGTCGACGAACACGAACTGCGCGTCGCGGAACCAAGCTTGAATTACGTCGCGGTATACCCGAGTTTGATTAAATTCGCGTTCGTCGGGTTCGCGGTCGGGTTTGTTTTGGGCTTCGGATTGGCGTATTTGGTCGACGTGTGCGACGCGACCTTCCGTTCGCCGAGCGAAATTTCTCGAACGCTTCGCGTTCCGATTTTGACGCAGTTGCCGTCGTTTAAGGCGGCGTTGAAAGACGCGACGCCGAAAAAGAAGAAGGAAGCGCGCGAAGCTCGCAAACCGGACCCGGAATTGCTCGCGTTCTATAAACCGAACGCCCCGGCTTGCGAAGTGTTCCGTCAAATCCGCACGCGGCTCTTCAATCAGCCGTCGAACGGGCGCGGTCGCGTCGTGTTGAACACGAGCCCGCACCCGAGCGACGGGAAAACGATGTTCTTCTCGAACCTCGCCGTGAAAATCGCCGAAACGGGCAAGCGCGTCGTTTTGCTCGACTGCGACTTGCGCAAACCGGACGTTCACAAATGGTTCGGGTTGGAAAATAAAGAGGGCGTTTCGAACGTGTTGAGCGGCGACGTTACGCTCGAAGCCGCGTTGCGTCCGACGCCGGTCAAAAACTTGACCGTCGTTACCGCCGGGACGCGCCGCAAGAATCCCGCCGAGTTGGTCGCGGGCGCCGAGTTCGACGCTTTGCTTGAAGAGTTGCGCTCGAAGTTCGACGTCGTTTTGATCGACTCCCCGCCGACGCTGTACGTTTCCGACGCCGCGTCGATGGCGACTCGCGTCGACGGCGTTACCTACGTCTTCCGCGTTCGTCGTCGCGGACGTCCGGACGTCGTCGCCGGGATCAAATCGTTGGCGGAAGTCGGCGCGAACATTTTGGGTTGCGTCGTCAACTGCCACGACAAACACCGTTTCTACAACGAGTTCGCCGAAGACGATCAAAGCGGCGACTACGGTTACGGATACGGCTACGGCGGCGGGTACGGTTACGGTTCGGGTTACGGCTACGGCGGCGGTTACGGCTACGGTTCGGGCTACGGGGCCGGATACGGTTACGGCGCGGGTTACGGGGCCGGATACGGTTACGGCGCGGGCTACGGGGCCGGTTACGGTTACGGCGCCGGGTACGAAGACGACGAATCGAGCGATTCGAAGGATTCGGTCGCCGGTTAACGCGTCGCGTTCGGCGCAAACGGAGCGGAAAGCGACGTTTCCTAAGGAAATTTTGGGAAAATATCGCGTCCGCTCCTTGCGTCGACGGCGAATCCGCTTTATATTTATAAAGTAAGAGCGCCGACGTTGCGTTTTGGCGCCGAATAACGGAAGACGTTCGAGCGCGTTCGTTGTTACGCGAACGTCGCGAGCGTCTTTTGCGCCGCTTTCCGCGCGTCGGTCGGCGGGCCTTGTTTCACCGATTACCAAACGAAAGTATCGATTATGTCGACGGAAGAAATTTTATTCGACGTCGAGGACCGAATGGACAAAGCGGTCGCTCGACTTCGCAAAGGGTTGACCGGCGTCCGCACCGGGCGCGCGAACCCCGGGTTGGTCGAGGGCGTTAAAGTCGTCGCGTACGGTTCGGAAATGCCGCTCAAGCAGATCGCGACGATCGCTTGCCCGGAACCGCAGCAAATCTTGATTCGTCCGTTCGACGTCGGAACGTTGAAGGACATTGAGAAGGGGATTATCAATTCCGAACTCGGGTACGCGCCGAACAGCGACGGCAAAGTCATCCGCTTGAATATTCCGCCGCTCTCGACGGACGTGCGCCGCAAAATGGCGAAAATGATTAGCGAACTTTGCGAAGAGTGCAAAATCGCGATCCGCAACGTCCGCCGCGACGGCAACAAACAAGTCGACGCCGTGGAAAAAGCGAAAGCGATTTCCGAGGACGAACGCGACGACGCGAAGGAATCGATTCAAGAGTTGACGAAAAAATACGAAGAAATGGCGACCGAGTTGGCCAAAAATCGCGAAAAAGACGTGATGGAAGACTAACGGCGGCGCGTCGAATCTTCGACGGCGGCTCGAAACGTCGCGACGTTGGGCGAGTTCTCAAACGTCGCGACGTTTTTTTCTTGAAACGTCCGAAAATTTCCGGTTTTTCGATTGCCAACGCCGGGAATCTTTGTTAAAATAGCGAAAAGGTCGTTTCCGCGTCGAAAGACGGCGGGCGAACGACTCGACGATAATTACTCGGCGCTCGTCGGCGTCGAGACTTTTGAACGAATAAACGTCGAGCGCTGCGTCGACGGTTCGCGTTTAAAGGGGGAGTTGTCGGCGCGCTTTTCTTGAATCGCGATTTTATGGGCCGTTGGAGGCCGAATAATATCCTTTTCTCGTCGCGTCGGGCGTCGGCGTTAGGGTCGGCGTTCGCGGGCGGCGTTCGGTTTGCGCTCGACGTTCTTCGGAAGAACGCGTCGGCGGCGTCGCGCAAACGCGCGAGGATATTTGGGTGAATTCTATTGTAACGGCGATTTCGACCTTGGGCGCGGCGCTCCTTTCGGGCGGCGGCGTCTTTTTCGGTCTGCAATATATAAACAAACTCCGCCAAAAAGAGGCGGAGGACGAAGCGAACGACGTCGTGCGTCGCGCTAAGCTCGACGCCGAAAACTTCCGGCGCGAAGCGGAAATCGAACTTAAAGAAAAGGGCATGCGCCAAAAGGAGGAGCTGGAAAGCGAAAAACGAGCGGCGCGAGCGGAGCAAAACGAAAAGGAACGTCAACTCGACAAACGGCAAGACGCGCTCGACCAACAAGCCGACGAATTGCGCAAACAGGAAAAAACGGTCGAGGCGACGCGGCGCGAGTTGACCGAAAAAATTGCGCGTCAAGCGGAGCTGAACGCCGAGTTGGAGCAAAAAATCGCCGCGCAAGATCAGGTCTTGTACGACTTGGCGAATCTTTCGAAAGAAGAGGCGAAAGATCTTATCCTGAAGAAACTCGACCAAGAATTGATCGAGGAACAGGGCGCGCTCATCCTAAAACATGAAAAAAAGACGGCGGAGCGTTGCGAAGAACAGGCGCGAGAAACGCTTCTGCTGGCGTTGCAACGTTACGCGGCGGCGCATACCGCCGAATCGACGACCAGCACGGTCGACATTCCGAACGACGACATGAAGGGGCGCGTCATCGGGCGCGAAGGGCGCAACATCCGCGCTTTTGAGAAAGTAACCGGCGTCGACGTGATTATCGACGACACGCCCGGCGTCGTGATCGTGAGCGCGTTCGACGCGATTCGTCGCGAGGCGGCGCGCTTGACGTTGACGCGGTTGATCGCCGACGGACGGATTCACCCGTCGCGCATCGAGGAGGTTTACGCGCAAACCAACCGCGAAATTCAAGCGTTTGTCCAGCGCGCGGGCGCCGAGGCGTGCCAAGAGGCGGACGTTCACGGCTTGAGCGATCGCGTCGTGAATCTGCTCGGACGCTTATATTTCCGCACGAGCTATAGTCAGAACGTGTTGCGGCACTCGATCGAAGTCGCGTTTTTGTCCGGCATGATGGCGGTCGAAATGGGCTTGGACGAGAAACTGGCGCGTCGTTGCGGGCTTTTGCACGACGTCGGAAAGGCCGCGGACCACGAACTGGAGGGCGGACACCCGAAAATCGGCGCGAATATTTTAAAACGTTACGGCGAGCCGGCGGAGGTGGTGCAAGCGGCGCTGAACCATCACGACGATCCTCGCGTCGCCGATCCTTATACGACGATCGTCGCGGCGGCGGACGCGTGCAGCGCGGCGCGACCGGGCGCTCGTCGCGAGACGTTGGAACATTACGTCAAGCGAATGGAGGAGCTGGAAAAAATCGCGATGGAGTTCCCGTTTGTGGAACAGGCGTACGCGGTTCAAGCGGGGCGCGAGATGCGCGTTTTGGTGAATCCGCTCTTGACGACGGACGAAAGCGCCGCGAAGACGTGCCGCGACGTCGTTCAAGCGTTGACGGAGCGTCTGCAGTTCCCCGGCGAAATTAAAGTAACGGTTATCCGCGAAACGCGCGCGACCGAAGTCGCGAAGTAACCGGCGGTTGGAGCGTCGGAAATTTTGACGCGTCGGGACGGCAGAGCGTAAAATCAACGCGCCGCCACTCGACGCGTTTTTTTACATTATAATTACAGATGTTTTTTGTTTGATACGTTCTTTTCTTTTAGACTATATTTAATTAAGCGAGGGCGACAAAATGGCGAATCCTTACGGAAAATATCGGTTACACCTAAAAAACTTCCGCGCGATCGAGGAAGCGAACATTACGCTCGACGGAATTACCGTCGTTGCCGGAATCAACGCCTGCGGGAAAAGCACGATTTCGCGCCTATTCTACGAGACGTTTTGGTGCGCGCGATGCTTTGAAAAATTGGTTTTGAGAAGTTTTTTAGCAAAACACAAAGAACTTTTAAGTGATTTAGAACGAATTTCCTCGTTATTTAATGGAACCAGAGATTTTTTTTTCGATGGAATGTTTGATAAAGGCGTTGAAGGGATCATCTTTGACGACAATGGAATAGAGCAAATTGAGGTTTGTAAAATCTTTGCAATAGTCAAGAGGTTGCGGAGACAAGTTTTAGAGAACCCTTTTCCTGTTTCGTTAGCGGGAATATTACCTCGTTGGTTTAGAAATTGGCGTAACAACGGTTGGATAGATAAGGAATATTTTCGGCAAGATAATCAAGATTGGTCGTCTTTGTTAGAAGAGGCGTTGCGCGATATAGAATTGGTTTTAAAACGGAAATTTGAAGAGCCAAAAAGAAAAATTTTAAATCGCGAGTTATCGGTTTTTCTTGAAGAGTTAAAATTTTCCTTTAAAGGCAGCGGAGAGTGGGGGAATTTTGACATTTTTGACGACGATGGAATCGTTACAGATTTGAAAAATAATTTTTTTGCCCCTATAACTGGAGTTAAACAGGTTTTCTATTGCGACGCCCCTTGGTTTAGCTATTCTTGTTGGAATAGGGAAGGAAAGTATGGAGATCAAATACGGGATATTTTAACGGCGCCTAACGATTTTGAGGAGGAAAGAGTAAATAAGGAAAGTTTAGTAGAATTAAATCGCTTATTTCAAGATGTTGCGCGTGGTAGTATTACGGCGAAAACATTTTGGAAGGGCGAGGAAGACGATTATGAAACTCAATTTTGGTATACACAGGAAGGAAAAACATTTCGTTTGCAGGATTGTGCAACAGGGTTGAAGAGCGTCGGTCTTTTACAAATGCTGATGAACAAAGGCGCGTTAACCGAAACGACGGTCGTTTTCCTCGACGAACCGGAGGCGTATCTGCATCCGGAATGGATTGTCGAGTACGCGCGGATGTTGATATTGATCAACAAAACGTTGGGGACGCGATTTTTCATCGCGACGCATAATCCCGATATGACGAGCGCGATTCGCTATATCTCGGAGAAAGAGGGAACGCTTGATTCCGTAAATTTTTACATCGCGGAAGAATCGCCTACGTCGAAGTATCAATATCGTTATAGAGAAGCGAGAGAAGAAGACGACGAGAAAAGCATCGGCCCGCTCTTCGAGTCGTTCGTTCGAGGTATCGAAAAGATTGCGGAATACTCGAATCCGTGCGGCGAGCAAGAGGATACGAGCGATGAATAAAAAAGAGTGCGACGGCGAACGGGCGTTAGGCAAGTATTCGCACCAAAAGACCTTGGATTTTCCGTTAATAAAGAAGTATGACGGTCAAGCCAAGACGTTAAAGAGCGGCAAAAAGTTGCGTTTAGTTTTGCCGATCAAAGACGCGTTACTAGAGGAAGGCGGCTCTAAAAAGAATAAGTGTTTTAAAGAGCAACTCTGTTTAAAACTTGACGAGTATCATCGATTTTTAGGAAGAGCGCAAAGCGATGCGGGCGTCGATATTGTGTTTTGTTTAGAAAACGGTAAAGCGTTGTTAACCGAAGCCAAAATAGACGTTGCCGGCTGTAATTTTACGCCTAAATTAAAAAAAGACCTCGACGAAAAAATAAAAGATTCGGTCGAGATTTTAGGAAAATCGCAAACGGAACGCTCGATACTTGTGGTTTTAGTCGCCCCTAGTTGTAAATCCCAAGCGTTGCAGCGTTTCGCGATGTATAACAAGGGAAATTTTAGCCCAAAGTATAGAATAATAACGGAACAAGAGTTTTATAACGAGTTTTTTCGCGAAGAATAAAAAAGCCCGCGTTCTTTTTAGGAGCGCGGGCGGGTTTTTTATGGGGATTTAGCGGACGGCGAATCAGACTTCTTCGCCGAGCGCGTGATCCATTTTGTCGCGCTTCGTTTCCATGTAGAAACGGTTGTGTTTGTTGCACGGCGCGACGAGCGGGACCTGCTCCACGACGCTCAAATCGAAACCGTCGTAAACGAACGCTTCGACCTTTTTCGGGTTGTTCGTCATCAAACGAACCTTATGCAACCCCAAGTCTTTCAAAATTTGAATGCCGACGCCGTAGTCGCGCAGGTCGACGCCGTGGCCGAGCGCGAGGTTCGCTTCGCACGTGTCCATTCCGCCGTCTTGAAGTTTGTACGCCTTAATTTTTTCCGTTAAGCCGATGCCGCGCCCCTCTTGCGGGAGGTAAACCAACACGCCGACGCCGCCTTCGTCTTGAATCTTTTTCAGCGCCAAGTGGAGCTGGTCGCCGCAATCGCAACGCAACGACGCGACCAAGTCGCCGGTGAAACACGACGAATGCAGGCGGACGAGCGGCGCTTCTTGCGAAGAAAGGTCGCCGTAAACGATCGCGATCGGTTCGCCGTCTTCGTATTTGATCTTGTAAGCGAGGATTTTGCCGTCGCCGTATTTCGTCGGGAGGTTCGCCTCCGCGACGCGCTCGACGATCTTTTCGCGTTGGCGGCGGTACTTGATCAACTCGGCGACCGAAATAATCTTCAAGTCGAATTTTTTCGCCATTTCGAAAAGTTCTTCCGTCGTCGCGCGGTCGCCGGTTTCGTCGAGGATTTCGATGAGAAGACCCGCCGGGAAGAGACCGGCTAAGCGCGCCAAGTCGACCGCCGTTTCGGTGTGTCCGGCGCGACGCAAAACGCCGCCTTCCTTCGCTTCCAACGGGAAGAGGTGCCCCGGGCGAACGAAGTCGGAAATTTGCGAGTTCGGGTCGGCGAGCGCGCGCACGGCCATCGCTTTTTCTTGCGCGGTGATGCCGGTGCGGGCGTCCTTATGGTCGACCGGAACGGTGAACGCCGTTTGAAGCGGCGCGGTGTTGTCCTTGACCATTTGCGTCAAGTTGAGGCGGCGGCACGTGTCCGGCAGGAGCGGAACGCACGTTTGGCCGCGACCGTGTTTCAGCATAAAGTTGACGTGTTCCGGCGTCGTTTTTTCGGCGGCGCAGATGAAATCGCCTTCGTTTTCGCGGTCTTCGTCGTCCATAACGATAACGATTTCGCCTTTTTTGAACGCTTCGATCGCTTCTTCGATCGTGTTGAGTCGACTGGTCATAACGCTTCCTTCCAAAACGAGAGGGCCCGACGGGAACGGCTCGGTCGCGCATCGTTTTGAAAAACGGCGAGCGAGCGAAAAATTTTATCCTTATTATTATAGCGCCTAGCGGAGTTTTGTTAAGGGGAAGCGGCGCGATTAACGGCGAAGTAAGGCGGAGATAACTCGAACGGGCGATAAAAGAAGCGGGTTGGGATAAATGGGTAAAATAAAAAGGTTGGCGCGTCGTCTTTTTTTAGATTTTTCTAAAAAACGCCGGTTTTTTCGGCGTTCGGGGGGGTGAAATTTCCGTTCCGACGATGTATAATAAGTTTTTCTCTCCGTCGCGGTTCGCCGAAATTTTTTGCGCCGACCGCGTCGCCTTCGTCGGCAGTTTTCTCGTTTCTCGTCGGAAGCGGCGAAAGCGAGTTTTTTTTGAAAGGAGCTATCCGTGCTCGACGCGAAAAACGATCATTACCCGGTTCATTATATTAACCCGACCGTCGATTTGACGAAAATTAAGCACGTCGCTTTCGACATGGACGGCACGATTTATAAGGGCGGCACGCTCTTCGAATTCACGCCCGGCGTCTTCGAAACGCTCGAAAAGCTCGGGATCGGGTACACCTACCTGACGAACAACTCGTCGAAAAGCGCGAAAGATTACCTCAAAAAGATTTTGAGCTTGAACCTCAAAGCGACGCCGGACAACGTTTCGACCTCCGCGACGGCGACGTATTTCTTCCTCCGCAAAAATTACCCGAACGTCAAGAAAGTTTACGTCCTCGGGACGGCGTCGCTCCGCGAAGAGTTCGCCGAACAAGGGTATACGCTGATCGACGAATACAACGAAAAAGACGAGCCGGATTTGGTCGTCGTCGCGTTCGACACGACGCTCACCTACGACCGCCTCTGCAAAGCGACGTACTGGATCGGCAAAGGCAAACCGTACATCGCGACGCACCCGGACACGGTCTGCCCGACCGACCAAGAAACGATTCTTGTCGACTGCGGCGCCGTTCAAGCGTTGATCGAAAACGTTACCGGGCGCAAACCGGAAGCGGTTCCGGGCAAACCGGACCCGGCGACCATCGGCGGCGTCATGGATAAATACGGCCTCGAACGCGACGAAATCATGATGGTCGGCGACCGCATTTACACCGACCTCGAAATGGCCCGTCGCGCCAAGATTCCGGGCGTCCTCGTTCTCACCGGCGAAGCGACGCTCGAAACGCTCAAAGAAGCCGGGTGGACGCCGGAACTCGTTCTCGACGATATCTCCGTCCTCGCCGACTTGCTCGTCGAAGCGAAAACGAAGAAAAAGTAAAAATACGCGGTTTGCGTAAAACGGCGAAACGCGACGCGCTCTCCCGACGGCGAAAAGTCGAGCGGGCGGGGGCGCCGGCGTCGTTTTGTTCCGTTTTTTAGAAAATTTTCGTCGCAATTTTGAAATAAGGAAAGCAAATTTATGTCTTCTCCGCAACTCGCAAACACCGCGACCCCGCAACCGGCGCGCCCCGATTCGCAATACGAATATTGGCGTTGGCGCATCCTGTTCGGGACGATGATCGGGTACATTTTCTTCTACTTCGTTCGCAAATCGATCACGATGGCGATGCCGGGCCTCGAAGAGGTCGGCGTTACGAAGACGACGCTCGGTCTTTTCTTGACGATTCACGGCGTCCTTTACGGCGTTTCGCGTTTCGTTAACGGGATTTGGAGCGACCGCGTCAACCCGCGTTACTTTATGTCGATCGGGCTTTTCTTGGCCGCGTCGACGAACGTCTTCTGCGGCGTCGCTCCGGAATCGATCGGCGCGACGCGACTCGCTTGGGTCATCGGGACGTTTTGGATTATCAACGGTTGGGTGCAGGGGATGGGATTCCCGCCCTGCGCTAAGAGTTTGACGCACTGGTTCGCGCCGCGCGAACACGGGGTCAAGTTCGCGACCTGGAACATTTCGCACTCGCTTGGCGCCGGGTTGGTCTTCTTGCTGAACTCGTTCGTCGTCGGGTTCGGTTGGCATTATTGCTTCTTGGTTCCGGCCGCGTTGAGTATGAGCGGCGCGATTTTCCTCTTCTGGGCCCTGCGCGACGCGCCGGAAAAAGAAGGGTTCGAACCGGTCGAACAATATTACGAACGCACCCGCGGCAAAGCGGACGGTTCCGCGGTCGAAGCGGCGCCGGTCGCCGAAGCGGAGCCGGAGCAAGACGCCGGTTGGTGGGCGAACCTCCGCGAACACGTCTTTTCGAACTGGGCG
The DNA here is from genome assembly GCA_045577885.1 of Thermoguttaceae bacterium. Classification (GTDB taxonomy): domain Bacteria; phylum Planctomycetota; class Planctomycetia; order Pirellulales; family Thermoguttaceae; genus RUG369. The sequence goes on from JAZNJF010000371.1 coordinate 31,528, forward strand.
ATTTGGGTTCTCTGCTGGGCGAACTTTTTCGTTTACGTCGTTCGTTTCTCGATTCTCGACTGGGCGCCGACCTTCCTGACGCAAGCGAAGGGCGTCGACCTGAAAGCCGCCGGTTGGACGACCGCGAGTTACGAAATTTTCGGCGCGTTCGGCATCCTGTTGAGCGGGTTCATGATGGACAAGCTTTTCCGGGGGCGCGGCGCGAAGACGTGTTTCTATTACATGCTCGGTTGCGCGGCGGCGGCGTTCCTTTTCTGGAAATTTAACTCGGATTCGCTCGTGGTGAACGCGCTCTTGATGAGCTTGATCGGGTTCTTCATTTACGGCCCGCAATGCTTGATCGGCTGCGTCGCTTCGACCGTCGCGACGAAGAAAGCGGCCGCCGCGTCGAGCGGGTTGACCGGGCTTTTCGGCTACCTTTCGACGCTCGTTACCGGGCTCGGCGTCGGCGTTTTGGTCGACTCCGCGACCGCGCCGGTGAAAGCGGAACGCGACCAAACGATCGCCGCGATCGTTTCGATCGAAGCGAACGACGAAAACCTCGCCGGTATCGTCAAAGCCGCCGAAGGCCTGTACGACGCCGAACGCCGTTTCCAAAACGCGAAACCGGCGAAAGCGGAAGCGTTGAAAGAGAAGGTGGGGGACGCGCGCGTCGCGTTGATCGATAAGTTGAGCGCCGCGACCGGCGTTCAGCCTTCCGTCGACACGGTCGAGGAAGTGAAGAAAACCGCCGGGCTCGAACGCGCGAAAATCGCCGAAGCCGGTTGGCCGCGCGTTTTCGGGATGCTCGTTATTTCGTCGTTGATCGCCGCGGCTCTGTTCGCGCTGATTCTGAACCTCCGCTCGCCGGAACTGGTTAAAGCGGAAGAAGAGGCGAAAGCCGCGAAGGCGTAAATAACGCGCCGTTAAAAACGGTTTAATCGTTAGCGTTTGACGCAGTTTTATCGCGCCGAGTCGAGAAAAAAGACTCGGCGCGATTTTTTTTAGTTTTTTTAGAAAAATTAGCGGAACCGTCGCGTCGGTTTCGGGGTTTAAGAAACGATAACGCCCTGAACGCGTCGTCGGGCTTTCCGTCGGCGTTCGCGTTGGGCGAGACTTGTCGAAGAATAGCGCGCAGGGCGGCGCGTCCCTATTAATTAGGACTTCTCGCGGCTTTTAAGTAATAAAGTCGCGTTATATTATTAATAAATCTTATCAACGTAAGAGGCAGAAAATGAAAAATGTTAAACTGGGGGGGGGGGGTAAACTTCGCGGTTTCACCCTCGTCGAGCTGTTGGTCGTTATCGCGATCATCGGTATTTTGATCGGTCTGCTTTTACCGGCGGTTCAAGCGGCGCGCGAAGCGGCGCGTCGCATGCAATGCACGAACCAGCTGAAGCAATTCGGCTTGGCCGCGCAAAACTTCCACGACGTGCACGAGTATTTCCCGAACCTTTCCGGACAAAAAATCTTCAAGTCGAAGTATACCGGCAACGGCAACTGGACGCGTTTCTCGGCGCACTCCGTGATGCTCCCGTATATCGAACAAAGCGCGATGTACGACGAAGTCATCCGTCAAATTGAAAACGGCAACGCGCCGTGGACCGAAAGCGCCGAAATGCCGTGGTGCAAGAACATCGCGGCGTTCCTCTGCCCGTCCGACGGCAACGCGAAGCGTCCGGAAGGAACGGTCTGCGGCACGAGCTACCGCATCTGCGCGGGCGACCTCGCCAAAGGTTGGGACTGGGACGAATACCGCGGGTTCGGTTCGGACGGCGACGCGCACCCGATTAGCGTTTCGGACATTACCGACGGCACGTCGAACTCGATGGCGTTCAGCGAAGCGGCCATGGGCGGCGCCAACACCGCGAATAAAGTTAAGGGCGGCATCGCCACCCTCGGCGGCAACTACGGCGCTTCCTCTTCCGGATGGCCGAACCTCGGTTTCCGCCCGGTCAACTGCGCGGCGGTTCGCGGTTCCAACGGCGAATTCGTTTCCGGCACGAGCGTCGACACGACCGGTCAACACTGGCGCCAAGGCGCGCGTTGGGCCGACGCGAACGGCAACTACACGCCGTTCTTCGCGATTCTCCCGCCGAACTCCCCGTCTTGCGCGAACACGAACGCCGAAGACTGGTGCATCACCTCCGCGTCGAGCAACCACTCGGGCGGCGTCAACGGCGTGATGGTCGACGGTTCCGTCCGCTTCGTTAGC
>JAZNJF010000372.1:0-20048 GCA_045577885.1 Thermoguttaceae bacterium
CCAAAAGAGCTTGGAAGCGATGGTCGCTCGCGTTCAATACGGCTTCGACAGCGTTCAAGCCGCGATCAAGGGCGTCGACGGCGGCTCGGGGCTGATCGTCGCTCTCGGCGGAACGGTCGAAAAGAAATCGGGCGGCAAAAAAGCGAACGCCGAAGAAGTCAAGGTCGATCCGGAAGATAAGGCCGCCGTCGCGCGCGTTATGTTGAACGACGTTCTGACGGAGATCCAAAACACGAACAAATTTATCGCCGAAGGTCCGCAAAACCAAGCCGGAATGATGGGAATGGGAGCCGGCGGTATGATGAACGCCGGGATGCAAGGCGGTCGCGGCGGTATGGGCGGCCCGATGGTCGACTCCGCGTCGATGAAAGACCACCTCTTGCAACAAAAATTGCGTTTCAACGCGCTTCTCGGCGTCGATTCTTTCTGAATTTGACGGCGAACGTCTGAAACGGTAAAACGGCGTCGGGGCGCGAAAGCGTCTCGGCGTCGTTTTTTAACGTCGGGGCGGCGTATCTTGCGAAAACGAGAACGCCGCGACGGCGAAAAGCGAGCGCCGCCGACGAACCGCAACGCCGTCGACTCTCCAAGGTCGAACCGCCGCCGACCGCGCAACGCCGTTCCAAACAAAAAAGCCGAACCGCGGTAAAACGCGTTTCGGCTTTTTCGTTCGACTTAATCGTCGGAGGTCGCTCGACGGATTCGAAAAATCCGGGCGCGCGACGCTCGCGTTAAAATCAGGCGTTGTTGTTCTTTTGGAGAACGCCCGCGGCGACGAGTTTGTCGATGAGTTGTTGCATGCTGTTGAACATGCCGAGGAAGCCTTGCGGCGGCATAATGACGCGTTCCGACATTTCCGGTTTCGGAGCTTCGCCTTCGGCGCCCGGTTGAAGGGTGACGAAATCGAAACGAACCATATTGCCGGCGAAGTGAATTTGGCCGACGCCGTCGGCGTAAATTTCTTTTTTCATTAGGAAGCAAACCTGTTTCAAGTGGTTAAATCGAACCGTCGACGGCGACGAAGCGCGCGTCCGACGACGGAAAATAAACTCCGTAATTCTCTATCGGCGTTCGGCGCGGTAAAACTTCACTATTTCGACTTTTTTTACCGCGTTTTCTTTTTCGCCCGCGCGTTGGAGCGTTCGAACGCAACGCGTCGCCGCGTCGAACGTTAGACGAAAATAAAAGGCGAAAGTTTCAATATTTTGCCGAAATTAAGAGACGAACGCTTCAAAAGCGCGAGGCGGCCCCAAAATATCGCCGACGTTCGAACGAAAAAGGAGCGAAACAAGCGGTAAGCGGCGCTTAATCGGAATTTTTGGAAAATTTTTAGGAAAGTTGGCGGGGAATTTGCGAGTTCCCCCCTTTCCAGCGCCGGAAATTCGAGTATACTAAAGGACGCTATTCGTTTTTTAGAAGCGAAACCATTTTTCGAATGTTTCAGCTCGACTCCGCGTTTTCGCGTCGTTTGAGTCGGACGGAAGACAAACGTCAATAACTTTCAAAGCAAGACGGAGAATATCGTGGGAACCAAAAAAACCGGTAAAGGACGACGTAAGCTCGGTAGAAAAAAGCGACGAATGCGATCCAAGATTCGTCACCGAAAAGACTGAGCGGCCGTTTGGTCGCGCCGTCGGGCGACGTTTATACGGGGAAACGAGCGTTGGTTCGTTCCCCGTTTTTTTTTGGCTTGCGACGCCGGGCGGCGAACGCGGCGGCAAACGTCGCGCGGCGAGCGTTCGCCCTTTGAGCGTAAAGAAAGATATTCCGAACTTTTTCGATTCGCCCTTTGAGCGCAAAGAAACGCCGACGACCGGCGGCGATATTCCGAACTTTTTCGGTTCGCCCTTTGAGCGTAAAAAAACGCCGACGTTCGAACTTCGTTGAGGAAGGGGCGAACGTCGGCGTTTGCTTTATTGGATTTGTTTTGTCTGTTTTGTTTATTTTGCCTATTTTATCGTTTGGCGGCGACTTTTCCGTCGTCGGCGCGTTGCTTTGGCGTTATTCGTCGGCGTCTTCTTGGTTTTCGGCGTTTTGCGCGGCGGCCGCGTTCGTCGACTCGATCCAAGCCAACGTTTGCGCGAACTGTTCCGGCGACATATTTTGCCGCAGCTGTTCGAGAACCTCCGGCGCGACGGCGACGCCCTTAATTTGCGGGATTCGCGACGCTTCTTCACGGCGGCGCGCCTCTTCGGCGAGTCGGGGGAAGAGTTCCTCCTCCGTCGCGAGCCCCCATTTGACGGCGAGTTCCGGGTTCAAGTCGATAAATTCGCCGAAAAACGTCGCTTCGTCGATACTCGCGCCGTCGTCGGCGAAGGCGCGGGAGGTGCAAACGACGACCCGGTCGAGCGGAACCGAGAAGCCTTTGATTTCCGCCCAAGCGCGAGCGCATTCGCGAACCGTCCTCCCGAAGAGCCGCCCGGTTTGCGGGTAACAAACGTTGACCTGATGTTCGTCGACCGCCGGGTCAAAGACGATTTTCGGCGCGCCGTCCTTCGCTTCGACGACGATAAGCGACTCGGCGGCGCCGCTCGGTTGGTTCCCGCCTTCAAAGCCTGACGCCGTGTTCGTCGCTTGGCCGTCGGCGTCGTCGGCGCTTTCCTCGCGCCCGGCGTAAATATCGATCCAAGGGAGCCGGGTTCCGCCCTTTAGGTTCCCGACCCAAACTTCGCATTCGATATTGTAACCGCAAATTTCCGGGTCGAGGGCCAACTGATAAAAGTCGGCGTGATAGTCGGAGAAAAAGAGCCAGTCGTCCGTTCGGAAGCGGATTTTCATTTCTTCAAAGCGGCGACGCGCTTGAGAAGACGGCGGCTCGACGCCGGCGAGCTCCGACGTTTCGGCGCGGAATTCGCGAATCGCGTCGCGGTCTTGCGCTTGAGCTTTGGCGTTTTTAGCGTTTTGATTGTTGATTTTCATTAGCTTGGAGTCTTTCTCGCTGAAAATAGAGACGACGGCGGGTCGTCTCGGCTTGTTTTTTTCTTTCCTTTGCCTTTAAGAGGCCGCGTCGGCAAAGTTTTAGCGAGAAAATTTTATTTTTTGAAAATTTATCGAAAAGCGCCGAAGAGCCGTCAAGACGGAGAAGGGAAGCGGAATAGGCAAACAAAGCGGCCAATAAAAAACGGAACGCGTCGCGGGGACGCGTTCCGGCGAGCCGCGACGTTTGAGCGTCGGAACCGACGCAACCGAACGTTAAAACGGTTCGAAAGCGATGGGCGGGGCTTGGAGCGCGACGCGGCCCCAACGTCGGAGCCGATTTTTTAGGGGCGGGATTTGCGTTAACGTCGAGCGGCGCCGGCGATAATTTCTTCAAACCCGAGTTCGTTTTTCGCGCCTAACGATCGGTCGGCGAAATATTTCGCGACCGCTTCGAAGTTTTTCGTCGCGTTTTTCTCTTTCAACTCGGCGTAAAGTTGCGGGATTCGGGATTTTTGTTCGCGTTGTTCCGTTTGGGCGAGCGCGATTTGCCGGATCCGCTCCGGCGCGACGCCGCAAGCGATCGCAAGTTCCGGATTGAACAGCGCAAAATCGGCGTAAAATTCCTTCGCCGGTTGGCGATCGTTGCAAAACGAAGCGCGGCAAACGACGACGCGGTCGAGCGGAATCGAATAACCGTTCAACGCGGCCCAAGCGCGAGCGGCTTCCTTAACCGTTTGCCCGAAAAGGCGTTCCGTCTGCGCAAAGCAAACGACGCGACCGTTTCGCGGGTGAAAAACGAGCGTCGGGACGTCCCCTTGCGCCGGAACCGCGACGACGTTGGCGTCGGCGTTCAGACGCGGCGCGACTTCGCATCCGGCGGCGCAAGCGGTCGGACGAACGAACCCGAGACGGTCGACTTCCGCGCTGGGACTCGGGCCGGCGGCGTAAAGGTCGAGCCAAGGGAGGCGGCGTCCGCGTTGGTCGGCGACCGTCGCGAACGAACCGACCGCGAGTCGGCATTCGACGTTGCGCCCGTAAAGGCTCGGGTTGGACGCGAGTTGGTAAAGGTCGGCGCGGTTGTCGGCGACGAAGAGCCAAGTTTCCGCCGACTCCGCAAAAATTTTTTCCGCTTTTTGAACGTCGAGGCCCAATCTTGCCGCTCGCGAAATCGTTCGAACGTTCCGCGACGCGGAGCTCGACGCCCTGAAAAGATACGTATGGTAGAAATGTCGGGCGCGTTTGGGGGTATAACGCAACCGTTGATCGCGGAGTTCTTTTTGCGCCGCGCGTTCGCGAAGTTGCGTTTTTTTCGTTTGGGAGTAGCGATTGTTCAGGTTCGACATTGTTTTTATTCCTTTAACGACGTCGGCGATTTGAAACGCTCGTCGAATGTTTTTTTCTTTCTTTTTACTTTTCTTGCCAATAAGAGGCGCGCGTTGCGAAAATTTAGCGCAAAAGTTTAAATTTTTGAGAAAATTTTGCGAAGAACGCGTTGCGACGGCGGCGCGTTTGTCAAGAGAAGGGTAAAAAGAAGGGAAAGAGCGAAATGGATAAAATGGTTAAAAAGCTAAGAGGAGGGAATAAGGGGAAAAAGGGGGAAGCGGTTAAGATAGGAAGAGCGAAAGCTCGCGCGTTTGGGGGAAATGCGCCGGAACGCGGCGTCGAGCGCGTTATCCGACGAGCGTCGCCGTCGCCCGATAACGCTAAGCGCGCCGATCAAACGAGAAACTCGCTTAAAAACGCCGCGCTGAAACGAAGAAACGAACGGCGGCGTTTTTTTGGGGGCCCGTCGCCGTCGCGTCGACTTTTGGGAGATTTTGGCCCGTCGTCGTCGCGACGGCGTTTTTTGGGGGCCCGTCGCCGTCGCGTCGACTTTTGGGGGGCGTTACTTCGCGGCGCGTTCCGCGGCTTCGCGGTCGGCTCGGAGCGTTTCGTCGGTCGACTTCGCTTCGGAACGAATATCGTACATCGCGTAACCGACGCGGCGAACCGCCTCGATCGTCTCGGCGTAAGGAACGTCGCAAATGTCGACGAGGCCGATTTGGTAATTTTCGCCGTCGAAACGACCGGTCGTCGCTTGGTCGCCGTATTGGAACCAGTGGACGCCGACGATCCAAGGATTCAGGAGCGCGCTGCGGACGTAATTTTCGTAAGCGGCGGCGCGAGCTTCCTGCGATTCGGTCGGGCCGAGACCCGTGTGGAAGAGCCCGCGGTCGAGAGCGCCGAAGTGAAACTCGCCGACAATGCAAGGCTTGTCGACGCCTTCGACCGGACGGAACGAGCCGACTTCCGCTTTGTAGAAGTTGTAACTGACGACGTCGCAGTACTTTTGCGCGGCGGCGATCGCGAGCGGATTCGTCCAAGCGAAGCGACAGCCGAGGTAAAGTTTCTTCGGCGCTTTTTCGCGCAGCGTCGCGAGAATCTCCGAAAAATACTTTTCGCAAAGAACCGAATAGAACGCGTCGCAGTCGGCGGCGACATTCTTGGCGGCGGTTCGGACGGCGGCGTCTTGCGTTTCGTCTTGGGCGATTTCTTTTTTCGGCGCGTCGAACGGTTCGGCGGCGAGCGCTTCCCAATCGGCGAACGACGTTCCCCAAGCGGCGTTCAACGCGGCGACGTCGGCCCCGTATTTAGCGCGGAGCCAATCGATAAACGCTATTTTCGCCGGTTGCGTCGACGGCGAAGAGAGCGCGGCGCGAGCCAACGAGCCGGCGTCCCCCCAGCTGATCTCGTTGTCGACGAAGAAACCGACGCAGAACGGGTCGTCCGACGCGGCTTTCGCGAACGGCGCGTCGAGCGAGCGGCGCAACGACTCCTTAAATTCCGGGTGGAACGGGTCGGAAAACTTGCCCCAATAGCCGGAGCTGCCTTCGATCTTCGGCGAGTAAATCCCGACCGTCGCGACGTAAGGGGTGCGCCCGTCGCGGCTGATCGAGTCCGCCGACCAGTTGCCGATCGTGTTGAGGCCCCAACTTCGCAAGCGGCGACGCGCCAAATCGTCGGCTTTCTTTTGCCAATCGGCGCCGAATTTCAAATAAAGATTCGACGCGGTAAAATTGTACGACCAAAACTCGCCGCGTCCCGCGTAATAATTATTGACCGAATTATTGTCGCGGTTGATAAACGCGTCGAACGGGCCGCCGTCGCGACGAAGTTGAATTTCGGGATCGAAATAGAATTCGCGATCGGTCGTCGGGGTAACGCCGTTCCAATGCGCGACGCAATCGACGCCGTTCGACCAAAAGAGTCGGCCTTTTGGGTCGACGAGACGCCAAACGCCGTCGAGCTTTTCCGTTCTAAAGGAGCCGGTCGCTTCGAGTTGCGGGCCGCTTTCCCAACCGCCGAACTCGTTGCGGTCGCTCGGTTGGTTGGCGGCGAGGTCGGCGTTTTCGATTTCAATTTGCGCGCGCAGTTCGTCGAGCGAATGAGTTTTGCCCGGCCAATCCTTGTGCTTAAACTGTCCGAAACGGTCGATCATCGGGAAAAATTGGTCCGGCGCCCAATCGAGGAACGCTTCGCGCTTTTCGGGCGGCGTCGGGACGGCGACGAGCGATTCGAGCGTCCAACGGTCGCCGCGTCCGTTTTGGTTTTCGAAGAAGCGAATCGCGACGAGTTCCTTTTTGTCGAACGGAATTTTCGCGTCGACCGAGTAGGCGTCGGTTTTGATTCCGCCCGGCTTGCCGCGCATTGCGAAGAGTTGGGCGCGGGTTTCCGGATGGAGCGAGGCGGGGAGTTCGATTCGCCAAACTTTCGTTTCGCCGGGCGCGATTTCGGCGCCGACGGTCGTCGTTCCTTCCGGAAACTTCGCGGCGGCGCAGTCGAGGCGGCAATAAAGTTGAATCGGTCGGTCGCCGGGGTTCGAAATTTTTGCTTCGAGCGTCGAATAATCGCCGAGATTCCAAGCGCCGAGGAAATGGAAGCCGGGCCAATTGTCGGCGAGACCGTTCGACGTTTCGACGGCGCCCGATTCGAGACGGCGGAGTTCGACCCCTTGCGGCGTCAGCGCGTCGAGCGGCGTTTTCGCGTCGAAAAAGACGAACGGCTCGACTTGCGTCGTCGCTTCGGCGGGCGTTGGAACGTCGACGGCGGCGCTTTGCGGGGGTTGCGGCGAGTTTGACGAGTCGGCGAGCGTCGGCGAAAGCGCGAAACCGAGCGTCGGCGTCGACGCGGCGGCGACAAGGAGCGCGGCGAGTCGAGTCGAAACGCGGCGGCGGGAAGAATTGCGTTGCATAAAACCTCCGTTGGAAGAAAAATCGGGGGCGAAAGGGAACGCTCCGCCGCCGACTCGAAGAACCGCGTCGGCGACGGAAGATAAAATAGGTTGAATGGGGAAATTGGGCGAACCGCGCGACTGAAAAAGGGGGCGAGACCGGCAAAACGGCGCAAGCAACGCGTTAACACTCGGCCGTTAAAACCGGCGTTAAACGCAAAATCGGCGCGACTTGCGCGGATTAACGCGCCGTTTGCTTGCCGAAGCGGCGTTAATCGCGGACCGGACGGAGCGCCGGAGCGAGCTTTTCGACGATCTCGACGCAACGGTTCGCGACGTCGTTGACGTTGTAACGGTCGTCCGGACGAACGAAAAGTTCGAAACGGCTAAGTCGCGGTTGCGAACGGAGCGTCGGGCGCGTCGCTTCCGAAACGTCGACGGGAATTTCGAGCGTTTCGGACGCGGAGGACGTTAAACTTTCGGCGTCTTGCGTATTTTGACGGTCAAGCGCGTCGCTCGGCGTTATTGCGGACGTTGTTTGGGGTAAAAACGTCGCGACGTCGGCGACAAACGCGCCGGTTCCGGAGAAATCGTCGACGTCGACGCCGGGCGCGAGGGGCGTTTCTTTAAGAATCCAGTCGGCGACGACGAGGGCCCGTTCCTCCGACTCCGCGTCGCGAGCGACGACCGAAACGCGATCGCGCAAAACGTCGTCTTCGTTGGCGAGGAGGCGGAGAAGGTTTTGACCGGGGACGTCCGGCGCGGCGGCGTCAAAGTCGGCGGTTCGCTCTTTCTCGACGGCGAGAACGTCGTCGGCGTCGAGTTCTTCGGCGATTTCCGTTTCCGATTCCGCGCTCCATTTTCCGGCGAACGGCGAAATTTCGATCGCTTCGAAGCTCCAAAATTCGGGCGTCGCGAGTTCGGCGGCGAACTCCGGCCAATCGCGGAGGGTCGCGAAAACGTCGCGCGGTTCGCAAAGCGCCGGGAGCCGAACCGTCGCGCCGACGCCGTCGGGAAGGCGAATCGCGAGCGGAAGCTGGAACGATTCCGCGTAAAATCGGGAAGTTTCGCCGTCGGCGCCGGTCGCGTAAAGCGGAGCGTTCGCGGATTCCGCGCCGTTGGGGTAAGAGGCGGAGATTGGGAGGGTTAGCGAATCGGCGGCGTCGACGGAAAACGCGTCGAGTAACGCGCCGGAAACGTCGGAAACGCCGGAAATCGCCGTCGGCGCGAAAACGTCCGCGGCGGCGGTTTCCGGCGTCGGCTCGACGCCGAGCGCGGACGGGGCGCCGGTCGGAAAACCGCGCGTCGCCGTCGTCAACAGGAGCGTTTTCGAGAGAACGCCGCTCTCTTTGAGGAGCTGAACGAAGCCTTCGAGCGTTTCGTCGAACGCCGCGACGCCGCCGCAATACCCTTCGACGACCGCTTGCCGACGTTCCGGCGCGTCAAGTTGGGCAAGACGGGCAAGCTCGGTCGCGGCGAGTTGGCGTTCGACGGCGCTTTCGTCGAGAAACGCGTCGTCGTCGGAATCGAGTTCGGCGGCGTTTTCGAACGCGTCGTCGTCGAGTTCGTCGTCGGAATCGAATTCGGATTCGGATTTGGATTCGGCGGCGTCGAGTTCAACGTCGGGCGTTTCCGCGTCGTCAAACTCGACGTTGAATTCGATCTCGACTTCGGCGGGAAGTCGCTCGGCGTTCGACGCGTCGCTTTCGGCGTCGAGAATCGCGGCGGCGCGGGCTAAAGCGGCTTCGACGACGGCGTTTTCGTCGACGCGAGCGCCCCGTTTCGCCGATTTCGCGTTCTCTTCGAGCGGCCAATAAGGAACGAGCGTCGCCGAATAAGGCGCCGGGTCGTCCTCGTCCTCTTGAAAACGCTCGCGCAGTTCGAGCGGAAAATCCCAACGTTCGTTCCAACCGGAAAAGTGCGCCCAAACGAACCAAGGCGCCGCGTCGCCGCCGTTTTCGTCTTTTGCGCGTTTTGCGTCGTCTTCCAACTTGGCGAGAAATCGCGCCAACTCTTCGAAGTTGCGGAAAAATTGCGTCTCTTCGAGCGTTTCCGCCGGGAGCGCCGCGTCCGGGGAGCCGAGAAAAAAGCGACCGTCGCAGTATTCGTCCTCGACCGCCGGGTGAAGCGCGACCGTTTCGTCGTCCGAAACGACGAACGTCCGGTACCCCTTTTCCTTCAAGAGGCGGAAAATCGACGGCGGCGCGGCGTTCGCGGCGTTAAAGTCGTTCGATTTTGCGCCGTTTAACGCGCCGTTCGAGCGGTCGTCGGTCGTTTCCGCTTCGGTCGACTCTTTGTTCGTCGTTTCGTTCGTCGTTTCGCCGTCGGACGAAGCGACGACGCGCGCCGGAGATTCGCCCCGCCAAAACGCCCGATAAAGCGTTTCGAGGTCGAGCGAAGTCGCGAAAAAAGAGTCGAAAACGACCGATTCCGCCGCCAACGCGTCGAAAGCGGGCGTCTCGACCCAAGCGTTCCCGTACGCGCCGAGAAAGTCGGCGTTCAAACGGTCGATCGCGAGACAGAGGATATTTTTGCCGGAAACGGACGGGGTTCGGTTGAAATTAGTCATATCGCGTCGTTATTTAATAAATGTCGCGGCAAGCCGTCGGCGTTGCGGCGGAGGATTGACGTTTGTTTAACGGGCGTAAATTGCGGGGTTTAGGGGGAAACGAAGGGGTTTGCGGGAAGGATTGGCGAACGGGCGTCGAGTTTTACTCGCGGAACTCGGCGGACGTCGGAAAGCGCGTCGACTCGGCGAACGTTTCGGCGAAACGCGGATCGGTCGCGAGGTCGAGCGTCGCGACGCGGTCGAGCGTTTCCGTTACTTTAGCCCAAGAGAGCCGATTCGTCAAGACGTCGACCGCGCCGAAAAGGGAAGAATTGCCGCAATCGACGATTCGAACGTTCGGAATTTCCGGCGGAAGGAGTCCGACGCGGCGAGCGTTCGTTCGATTCAGCGCGCCGCCGAACCCGCCGGCTAAATAAACGGCGTCGAGTTCCGCGACCGACGTTTCCGCCGCGTCGCAAAGGAGGCGCAAACCCGCTCGAATCGCGCCGATCGCGAGTTGAAGGCGGCGAACGTCGCGCTGCGTTAAGCGAACGGCGGAAAAATCGACGACGTTTTGCGGAAATTGGGGGATTTCGGCAAAAGGCGGCGTTTGCGGCGCGTTAACGTCGAGGTTTGCGGCGATTTGTGAAGTTTGGGCGCTTGGGGTAATTCGGGCGATTTCAAACGTTCGTTCGCCGTCGACGTCGGCGAGTCGGCGGCGGAAATCGGCGGGAAGCGCGGCGAGTTCCGGAGCGTCGGCGGTTCGCAAACGACCGTTCGGCGCGACGGCGTTCGTCGTTAACGCTCCGGCCAACGCGTCGACGAGTCCGGAACCGCAAACGCTTTGGGCCGGAAAACGATCGCCGACCGTTCGCGGTCGCCAACGCGAGCCGTCGGCGGAAAAATCGACGGCGCGAATCGCTCCGGGAACGGCGAGGGAACCGCAAGTTATTTCGGCGCCTTCGAACGCGGGCCCGGCGGCGGTCGACGTCGCGAAAAAGCGACCGTCGCGGGCTAAAATCGCTTCGCCGTTCGTTCCGACGTCGAGAAAAAGAGCGGTTCGACCGGGCGCGCCGAACGAATCGAACGTTCGCAAACGCTCGAAACCGGCGAGAACGTCTCCGCCGACGAACGCCGAAAAGGTCGGAAAAACGCGAACGCGAGCCGTCGGCGCGAAGTCGACGCCCCAATCGGCGAAGGTCGACGCGGAGAACTCCGGGAAAGTTCGGTCGGCGATAAAGAAGGGCGCCGCGCCCAACGGAGAAACGTCGCGACCGCAAAAAAGAAAGGACTCGGTCGCGTTCCCGGCGACGACGATTTCCCGGATTTTAACGGTCGAAACGTCGATTTGCGTCGCCGATTCCGTCGCGAGCGCGCCGAGTTCGCGAACGACCGCCGACCGCAACGCCGCCGCGACCGCCGGGGAACCGACCGCCGCGCCGATTCGCGAAAGGACGTCGCGACCCCAAGCGATTTGCGGGTTGCGCCGCGTCGAAACGACGAGCGAACGTCCCGACGCCAACGAAACGAGCGCGCAAACGAGCGTCGTCGTTCCCAAGTCGACCGCGAACCCGAAATCGCCGCCGCGTTCTTCCGCCGTCGGGTGAAGCGTCGTCTCCGGAAGCGGGGACGCGAGCCGTTCGGCGCGTTTTTCTTCGAGCGTCGAAAGAGCGGAAACGTCGACGAGGAGGTCGTCGCGGTCGACGAGCGTTCGGCAAGCAAGTCGGCGTTGAAAGGAGGAAACGTCGGAAAGGAACGCGACCGGAACGGCGCAACGTCCGCAAACGCCGCGCCCGCCGCAGTCGAAGTCGAGCGCGAATCCGGCGGCGCGCAACGCGTCGGCGAGCGTCGAACCGTCGGGAACGCGACGTTCCCAACGACGGGCGGAACGGTCGGTAAAGTAAAGAGAACGGGAGGCGTCGAAAGGGGGCGAAGTCGGCATTGGCGGCGTTCAAAGAAAAATAAAAAACGCCGTCGAAATCGCGTTTCGACGGCGCAAAAGAAGTTCGGAGCGCGCGCCGAGAGCGAAAACTAACGGCGCGCTCGCGAAACCGAAATCGGATTAGAACCCGAAACCGTCGTCGCCCTTATCGGGCTCGGCGTCGAAGCCGGGAACGTCCTCAAAACCGACGGCGTCGTCGGCGACCGTCGGGAAGCTCTCTTCTTCGTCGACGAAAACGCCGGTCGCGGAACCGGAAGCGGCGGGCGTTTCGTCGGCAAATTGCGAGAAGGTCGCGTTTTCGTCGTTCGCGGCGTCTTTCGCGGCGACGTCGCCGACCGGAGCGAACGGACGAACGCCTTCGCCGCTCGGCGCGTCGTTGAGAAGCGCGAAGGAAGCGTCGTCGAAGTCGAAACCGTCGTCGTCGACGTCGCCGACGACGTCTTGACGGTAATTCCAGTGCGCCGCTTGGTATTTGCGGAACCCGGTGCCGGCCGGAATCAAACGCCCGAGCGTAACGTTTTCCTTCAAGCCGACGAGCTTGTCGACTTTGTAGGCCAACGCGGCTTCGACCAAAACCTTCGTCGTTTCTTGGAAGGAGGCCGCCGACAGGAAGCTGGAGCTTTGAACCGCCGCCTTCGTGATCCCGAGAAGCTGCGTCGAAGCGATCGCCAAACGCGGTTTCTTACCGACCGCCGGGCGCGCGGTCGGATCGATTTCAATTTCGGCGTTTTTCGCGTCGAAAACTTCGCGCGAAACGATTTCGCCGACTTCGAAATCGACGACGTCGCCGGTCGATTCGATTTTGACGCAGTTTTCGAGCTCGCGGTTTTGACGCAGGAACTCGAACTTGTCGACGACGTCGCCGGCCAAAAGCGGAGTGTCGCCGCCGTCTTCGATTTTCACCTTGCGCAACATTTGCGACACGATGACTTCGATGTGTTTGTCGTTGATGCCGACCTTTTGACTGCGATACAGCGTTTGAACTTCCTGAACGAGGTAGTCTTGCACCGCTTCTTCGCCGGAAATGCGCAAAATGTCGTGCGGAACGAGCAAACCGTCGGTCAACGGTTGGCCCGCGCGGACTTCGTCGCCGGTGAAGACGCGAATGCGTTTCCCTTGCGGGACTTCGTGCATCCGTTCGATCGGTTCGCCGCCGAGTTCCGACGCGCTGCGAACGACGACGACTTTCTTGCCGTGTCGGCGTTGTTCCAAAATTTCGACCGTTCCGGAAATTTCGGCGATAACGGCCGGATCCTTCGGCTTGCGCGCTTCGAAAATTTCGGTAACGCGCGGAAGACCGGAGGTAATGTCTTGCGTTCCGCTCGCGTTTTGCGGCATTTTCGCAAGAATCGTACCGCGTTCGACGACTTGCCCGTCTTGAACTTCGATTTGCGTTTTGCTCGGGAGGTGATAACCTTCGAGGACTCGAGCGCCGTCGAAAGCGCGAATGTCGATGTGCGGGTGGCGGTCGCCCTTGAGGTCGACGACGGACAAACGCGATTGGTTGGTCGCTTTGTCGAAAATAACCTGCACGGTGTCGCCTTCGACGATATTGCCGAATTGGACGATCCCGGACGATTTCGCGATGAGGAGGCGGCTGTGCGGGTCGATCGTCGCGAGCGTTTGCCCGGCTTCGACGTATTGCCCTTCTTCGACGGCGAGAACCGCGCCTTCCGGAAGGGGGTACGTTTCGCGGGATTGGCCGCGTTTGTTGCAAATGTCGATCCCGGCGTCGGCTTTGCAGCTCAGGACGAGCTTGCCGCCGGCGCTCGCGTTGTCGACGAGCTCCATTTTGGAGAAGCGGATGTACCCGGCGTACTTCGTTTTAATTTCGCTTTCTTCGGCGCTGTGGGCCGCGGTGCCGCCGATGTGGAACGTCCGCATCGTGAGCTGCGTGCCCGGCTCGCCGATCGATTGCGCGGCGATGATCCCGACGGCCATCCCCTCTTCGACGAGTTTCGAGGTCGACAAGTCCATCCCGTAGCAGAGCGAGCAAACGCCGAGGTTCGCTTCGCACGTCATCGGACTGCGGACTTGGATCTTTTCAATCCCGAGTTCTTCGATTTTACGCGCGACTTCGACGGTGATCAGTTCGTTTTCGCGAACGATGACTTCGTCCGTAACCGGGTTCGAAATGTTGACGCGGGAAACGCGCCCCAAAATCGATTCGGAAAGCGGAATTTTGCTGTCGCCGTCGTGAACGACGCTCTTGATGACGCCCTGCGTCGTGCCGCAGTCGCGCATCGTAACGACGCAGTTTTGCGCGACGTCGGCGAGCTTACGAGTAAGGTACCCGGAGTCCGCCGTCTTCAACGCGGTGTCGGACAAACCTTTGCGCGCGCCGTGCGTCGAGCTGAAGTACTCGAGAACGTTCAAACCTTCGAGGAAGTTCGCCTTAACCGGCGTTTCGATGATTTTGCCGTTCGGCTTCGCCATCAAACCGCGAAGACCCGCCAACTGACGAATTTGCCCTTCGCCGCCGCGCGCGCCGGAGTGCGCCATCAGGTAAACCGGGTTGACGTAACCGAAGGGACGGCGTTTGACGTCGCCCGCTTCGAGCGCTTCCTCTTCGGTCTTGTGGACGTCGTTTTTGAACGCTTCCATCATCTTCGCGGTGATTTCGCCGCCGACGCGCGTCCAAACGTCGAGGATTTTGTTGTAGCGTTCGTCGTTCGAGAGCTGACCGTAGTCGTGCAACTCTTGGAACTTTTGAACTTCTTTGTCGCCCTCTTCGAGAATTTGCTTTTTCTCGGCCGGGGTGATAAGGTCGTCCGCGGCGAACGACAGACCGCTCTTCGTGCCTTCCTCGAAACCAAGGCGCATCATCTTGTCGAGGAGGTCGATCGTGGCGCGGCGGCCTTGCAGTTCGTGGCAGTCGCTAATGACGGTCGCGAGTTGCTTCGATTGCGCCGGCACGTTGTAATAGGGCATTCCTTCGTCCAAAATTTGGTTGAAGATAATGCGTCCCGGCGTCGTTTCGAAGAGCTTGCCTTCGCGAACGGACGGGTCCGTTTTGAGGTAGCGACCCTTCGGCATGCGGACGCGAATTTTGGCGTGCAACGCGACCTTGCCGAGCGAGTAAGCCAAGAGGCATTCGTCGATCGACGCGAACGTCATTCCTTCGCCCTTCATGTTGGGTTGCTCGATCGTCAGGTAGTAGCAACCCATAACGATGTCTTGCGACGGACTGATAATCGGGCGACCGTTGGCCGGGCTGAAAATGTTGTTCGTCGACAGCATCAGGGTGTGCGCTTCGACCTGCGCTTCGAGGGAGAGCGGAAGGTGAACCGCCATTTGGTCGCCGTCGAAGTCCGCGTTGAAGCCTTTGCAGACGAGCGGGTGCAGTTTGATGGCGTTCCCTTCGATGAGCATCGGCTCGAACGCTTGGATCCCCATGCGGTGGAGCGTCGGCGCGCGGTTGAGCAACACCGGGTGGTTTTGGATGACTTCTTCCAAAATATCCCAAACCTCGACGTCTTGGCGCTCGAGCATTTTCTTCGCGCTCTTGATCGTGTCGGCGTGGCGTTGTTCGCGCAAACGGCGGATGATGAACGGTTGGTACAGCTCCAGCGCGATTTTCTTCGGAAGACCGCATTGATGCAGGCGCATGTGCGGACCGACGACGATGACGCTACGAGCGGAGTAGTCGACGCGTTTCCCAAGGAGGTTTTCGCGGAAACGGCCTTGCTTGCCCTTGATCATGTCGGTCAGCGACTTCAGCGGACGGTTGCTCGAGCCGAGGACCGGACGCTTGCAACGCATGTTGTCGAAGAGCGCGTCGACCGATTGTTGCAACATGCGCTTTTCGTTGCGAATAATAACGTCCGGCGCGTTCAGGTCGACCAACTTCTTCAAGCGGTTGTTGCGGTTGATGATGCGGCGATACAGGTCGTTGAGGTCGCTCGTCGCGAACGTTCCGGATTCGAGGAGAACCAACGGGCGCAGGTCCGGCGGAATGACCGGAATCACGTCGAGAACCATCCAAGCCGGGTTGTTTTCGTGTTGGCAGTTGCGGAGGGACTCGACCAACTTCAAGCGGTTGATCAGTTCCTTTTTGCGTTGTTTCGAGTTCGTTTTCGAGAGCTCGGCGCGCAGTTGCTTCGACAACTCGACGACGTCGAGCTGTTTGAGGAGCTTGCGAATCGCTTCGGCGCCCATCTCCGCTTGGAAAGCGTCGCCGTAGTCTTCGCGCGCGGTTCGGTATTCCTCTTCGTTCAAGAGTTGCCCGACTTTAAGCGGCGTTTCGCCCGATTCGACGACGACGTAGTCTTGGAAATAAACGACTTTTTCCAAGCTCGACGCCTTCATCGCGAGCAACGTCGCCAAGCGGCTCGAGGACGCTTTGAAGAACCAAATGTGAACGACCGGCGCGGCCAGTTCGATGTGTCCCATGCGCTTGCGGCGAACGCGGCTGTGCGTAATTTTGACGCCGCAACGGTCGCAAGTCATGCCCTTATACTTCATTCCGCGATATTTACCGCAGTTGCATTCCCAGTCCTTTTCCGGGCCGAAAATCTTTTCGCAGAACAAACCGTCGCGTTCCGGACGGTAGGTGCGGTAGTTGATCGTTTCGGGTTTTTTAACTTCGCCCTTCGAATCTTCGCGGATTTTTTTCGGGTCCGCGAGGCTGATTTTGACGGCGTAGAAGTTGTTAATTCGATCGTAAGTTTCGCCGTTGGCGTTCATCGCAATCTTTCCGTTTCGAATTAGTGGAGTTTTTTTGTATTCGGTATTGTTTCCGACGCGCCGTCGGCTCGACAAACGACGGTTTGGAGCGCGGAGCGTCGGCAAACGATGGTTTACGCGTCGATAAGGAACGTCGCCGAAACGTCGCGTCGTCGGAAACTTCGCGACGTTTGGGAGTTCGGCGGGACGTTTCGCGTTAGAAGTCTTGCGCGTCGTCGGCGAAGACGAAGCCCAAGCCCTTCTCTTGTTCTTGGGTCGGCACCAAGTCCATATCGAGCGCGAGGCCCTTGATTTCATTGATCAAAACGTCGAAGCTGGCCGGCGTTCCGGCTTCGAGGGTGTTTTCGCCCTTGACCATCGCTTCGTAAATCTTCGTGCGCCCTTCGACGTCGTCGCTCTTGACGGTAAGGAGTTCTTGGAGCGTGTACGCCGCGCCGTAGGCTTCGAGCGCCCAAACTTCCATTTCCCCGAAGCGTTGACCGCCGGAACGCGCTTTACCGCCGAGCGGTTGTTGCGTAATGAGCGAGTAAGGCCCGGTGCTGCGCGCGTGAACTTTGTCGTCGACCAAGTGGTGCAGTTTCAACATGTAAATGTAACCGACCGTCGTTTCTTGACCGAACGGCTCGCCGGTGCGTCCGTCGAAGAGACGAACTTTCCCGTGGCGCGGGAGTCCGGCTTTTTCGAGCTCGTCGTTGACGACTTCTTCGGTCGCGCCGTCGAAAACCGGGGTAACGGCGCGATAGCCGAGTTTGGACGCGGCCCAGCCGAGGTGCGTTTCCAAAATCTGTCCGACGTTCATACGCGACGGAACGCCCAACGGGTTCAGCATGATTTGGATCGGCGTCCCGTCGGCGAGGAACGGCATGTCTTCCTTCGGGAGGATTTTGGCGATAACCCCTTTGTTACCGTGGCGACCGGCCATTTTGTCGCCGACCGAAATAACGCGTTTCGTGGCGATGTAAACCTTAACCATTTGGAGGACGCCGCGTTTGAGTTGGTCGCCGGCGCGCAACGCGTTCAGGTTGCGGTCGCGAGCGTCGATCGCTTCTTCGACGCGGTGTTTGAAGTCGTTGTAAACGGCGCGGCATTCGGCGCAAACCGGGTCGTTGACGTCGATACCGTTCTTCGCGCACATGCGGAGGAACGAGAACGTTTTCGCTTTTTCGGCGATGTAAGCCGCGTCGCGTTCTTGGACGAGCGGCTCGCCGTTTTCGGCGACGATCGTGCGGTCGACCAAAATTTCCATTTTGGTGATCATCAAACCGAAGACGTCGGCGATTTTTTGGTTCCCCTCGGACGCGAGACGGCGTTCTTCGGCGTCGAATTGTCGACGTTCCTCTTCGTTCAGCGACGCGCGGTTGCGGAAGTGGTAGGCGCCGATGACGATCCCCTCGACTCCGGCCGGCACTTCGAGCGATTCGTTCTTAACGTCTTCCCCGGCGCGACCGAAGATCGCGTGCAGGAGTTTTTCTTCCGGCGAAAGCTCGGTTTTGCTCTTCGGCGAAATTTTCCCGACGAGGATGTCGCCGCGACGAACGTAGGTGCCGACGCGCACGATCCCGTTTTCGTCGAGGTCGCGGAGCGCTTTGTCGCCGACGTTCGGAATGTCGCGGGTGAATTCTTCGCGTCCGAGTTTGGTGTCGCGGATTTCGGCGTCGTATTCTTCGATATGGATCGAGGTGTAGACGTCGTTTTGAACGAGTTCTTCGCTCAAAATAATCGCGTCTTCGTAGTTGAAGCCGTCCCAAACCATGAAGGCGACGAGGACGTTTCGACCGAGCGCGAGGACGCCGTGGTCGGTGCAAGCGCCGTCGGCGATGACGTCGCCCGCTTGAACCTCTTGGCCGAGTTGAACGATCGGGTGTTGGTTTTCGCAGGTGCGTTCGTTCAGGCCGGCGAACTTGCGCAACATGTAAACGTCGTCGTTGTCGATGACGATTTTCAACGCGTCGACGTAGGTAACTTTCCCGCTTTTGCGAGCGCGAACCAGGAGGCTCGAGTTGAGCGCGGCGGCTTCTTCGAGCCCGGTGCCGACGATCGGCGCCTCGGAGACGAGGAGCGGGACCGCTTGGCGTTGCATGTTCGAACCCATCAGCGCGCGGTTGGCGTCGTCGTGTTCGAGGAACGGAATCAAACCGGCGGAGACGCCGATCATTTGGTTCGGCGAAACGTCGATATAGTCGACCATTTCCGGGACGATTTGCTCGTAGTCGCCGCCGTGGCGCGCGATAACGAGGCCGGTGATCGGGTCCGGAACGAGGCGCCCGAACGGGTGTTCGTCGGAGCGTTCGATTTTCGTGTCGGCCGGAACGAGGCGTTTTTCGTGTTCTTCGTAAGCGCGGAGCCAGTCGACTTGGTCGGTAACGATTCCGTCGACGACGCGGCGATACGGCGAAATCAGGAAGCCGAATTCGTCGACGCCCGCGTAAAGCGAGAGAGACGAAATCAAACCGATGTTGGTGCCTTCCGGCGTCTCGATCGGACAAATGCGCCCGTAGTGCGAGGAGTGAACGTCGCGGACTTCGAAACCGGCGCGTTTACGGTTCAAACCGCCCGGGCCGAGCGCGGAAAGGCGACGTTCGTGCGTCAACATCGACAACGGGTTCGTTTGGTCGACGACTTGCGACAATTCGCCGCGACCGAAGAAGTATTCGATCGCCGACGAAATATTTTTCGGGTTGATGATCGCGCGCGGCGTCGCTTCGTCGCGGAAACGGTCTTGCGCGGTGCGACGGAATTTCAGGAAACCTTTGCGGATTTCTTCGCAGGCGAGCTCGTCGATGGTGCGCAGGCGACGGTTCCCCAAGTGGTCGATGTCGTCCGGTTCGGCTTGCGGGTCGCCGCCCCAAAGTTTGTTGAGGTATTTGACCGCTTCGACGAGGTCTTCGGCGCGCAAGACCGTTTCGTCGAGATCGACGTTCATGCCGAGTTTGCGGTTCATTCGGAAACGACCGACGCGGCCCAATCGGTAACGGGACGGGTCGAAGAACTTGTCGCGAACGAGGTCGCGCGCTTTGTCCAACAACGCCGGGTTGCCGGGACGCAGACGCTTGAAAATCGTGAGGAGCGCGTTTTCGTGCGAGTTCGTTTTATCTTCTTCGAGCGAGTTGAGGAGGAGCTTGTTGCGTTGGTCGTCCATCGCTTCGATTTGCGTCAAGCCGGACGCGCAGATTTCCTCCGCTTTGCTCTTGGTGATAAGTTGGCCCGATTCGACGATGACTTCGTCCGGGTGCGCCGAGTCGGCGGGGTAGACGATATCGCCGACCGCGATTTTCCCTTCGATTTCGGAGACCGATTCGCCGCCGACCACGTCGATTTTATAGGTGTTGTAAAACGCGCGGATGACGTCGACGTCGGAGCCGTACTTTTCGTCCATCGCTCGCAGAAGCGTCATCACCGGGAGCTTGCTGCTTTGGTCGATGCGAACCGTAACCGTTTCCTTGCGGGAAATGTGGAATTCGATCCAGCTCCCGCGTTCCGGAATAATGCGGCAGCTGAAGCTCTTGCGGTCGAGTTCCGTTTCGGTGAGGAAGTCGACGCCCGGGCTGCGGTGCAATTGGCTGACGCCGACGCCTTCGGCGCCGTTGATAATGACTTCGCCTCCGCCGAGCATGATCGGGAGTTCGCCGAGGTAAACGTCTTCTTCGACCGGGTCTTTTTCGCCGACGAGACGAAGGCGAACGCGCAACGGACGACCGTAAGTCAAGCGCAAACGACGGCATTCGTCCGGCGTGTAGTGCGGT
>JAZNJF010000373.1:0-27456 GCA_045577885.1 Thermoguttaceae bacterium
TTCGCCGTTTTGGCGCGACCAACTGAAGCCGCGACCTTGCCGCGGTCGCCTCCGCGAACTGGAAGCGGGCGCTTATTTCCTCGCCGAAGCGGCGGCGCAAGGGAACGGCGACGCGGCCGCGAGCCTCGCTCGTTATATCGAAAACGGCGCCGTTCCGGGTTTGGCGCCGAGCGGTTTCGTCGCTGAAGTCGGAAGTCGCGCCGGAATCGCCGAAGACGACCTCAAGTCGACAACGGCGGACGAACGCCCCGCGACGGTCGCGTTCCTTTACGCGCTCGCCGGAGCGGAAGCCGGTTCGCCGCGAGCGCAAGCTCTTGTCGCGTCTTATTACGCGCGCGGTTTCGGCGTCGAGCGCAACGTCGCGGAAGCGCTCCGTTGGGGTCGGCTCTTTTACGAAGCCGACGTCGCGAGCGGCAAGGCGGTTTGTATTCCGCCCCTCCACTATTATTCGCCTAAGGAGTCGAAGCCCGGTCGCCTCGTTCCCAAAACGCTCGACAAACTTTACGTCGCCGAAACGAGCGTCTTGCGCCGTCTCGAGCCGCTTGTCGACGTGTTGACGACGCCCTCGCCGTTTGTCCCCGTCCTCGAAGTTTCGACGACGTCCTCGGATTCCGACGCCGATAAGCCGAAGGTTCCCTTGGCGCATCGCGTTTTCCTCGAAGGGGGCGCCTGCAGCGCCGGCTCTCGAGCGAACGTCGACCCGAAAACTTGGGCGACGTACCTCCTGCTAACCGAAGCGGCGCTCGATTTGGAGCCGACGCCGGAAAACGTCGAACTCGCGGAACTATTTTTGCGCCGCGCCAACGCTTTCGAATCGCGGTCGTTTTTCGAGCGGTCTTCCGACGAGGCGTTCCCGAACGAAATTCGCGTCGCGCTCAACGCCGAACGCCTTTGCGTTACCCCGGGAATCGTCGAAGCGAACGAACGACTCGCTAAAATTTTCGAAAACAACTATCTCGACGTTAACGACCTTAAAAAAGCGGGCGAATTCCGGCTTTACGCGAAGTCGTTCGACCGCCCCAACGCCGGGGCGCCGTCGTTGGGCGTTATTTGGATAGAGTCGCCGAAGATCGACGTTCTTACGTTGCCGCCTTCCGCGTTCGCGCCGCCGACGCCGCAAGCGCCCGCGCTCTCCGTCGAAAGCGACGACGACGCCTCCAATTCCTTCGTCGCCCCGCAAACGCCGCAAGCGCCCGCGCTCTCCGACGAAAGCGCCGACGACGCTAAACCTTCCTTCGTCGCGCCGCGGACGCCGGAGTTCGAAGCGACGATAGCGCCGATTTTCGCCAAGCTCGAAAAGACGCTCGTCGACGCGAAAAACGGAAACGCCGACGCGTTGACGGCTCGTTTCAACGAGTATTTCGACGACGCGACCGACCTTTACCCGAACGGGCGCTCGGGAAGTCCGGAAGTCGCGCGGTACAAAGTCGAGCGGTTGACGCAAGAAATCGAACGGCTCGAACAAACCGACGCCGACGCCGCGACGCTCGAACGTTTGCGGAAAAGTCGCGACTCTTGGCGCCGCCTCGCCGACGCAAGCCGTCTCGCCGACGAAACGCCCGTCGCCGCGACAAACGCTTGATCGCGCCGACAAAGCGCCTAAAGAAAGGGCGAAAACCGGAAAAAATCGCCGAAAAATGGGAAAAAATCGCCGAAAATCGGACGCCCGCGCTTGAAAAACGGTCGATAACGCGTTAAGATAGTTCACAGTTGCAAACCGAAAGCGCAAACCGTTCGCAACGCCGGGCGGTTTGCGTCTTTGTATTTTACGCATTCTTCCTAAATTACTCAAGGGGCGGCAAGTATGACGACTTACCTTTCTCGACGCGATTTCCTTCGCGCCTCCGCGCTCGTTTCGGCGAGCGTCGCGCTGAACCTTCCGAGCGTTTCGCGCGCCCAAGCGCAAGAAACGACGAAAAATTGGTACAAGTGCAACCTCCACATGCACAACCAATGGTCCGACGGCAAACCGCTCCCGGAATGGGCGGTCGATTGGTACAAGTCCCGCGGTTATCACTTCATCTGCCCGTCCGACCACAACATCTTCCAATCGGACGCGCTCCGCTTCGACGGTTTCGGCTTCAACTACCAACCGGCCGACAAAGCCGCGTTCAAGGGCGAAACGTCCCTTTGGAAGAAAGTCGTTCCGAACGAAGGTTGGCCGAACCTGACGCAACGCTACGTCAACGAAGCGATCGAAAAATTCGGGAAAGACGCCGTCCGCACGATTAAAGTCGGCGACGCGACTTACGTCCGCATGACGCCGTTCGCCGAACTTTGCGAGAAATTCTGCGAACCGGGCAAATTCCTCCTGATGCCGGGCTTCGAACAAACCGGCGGTTGCCGCGACGGTCGTCAAGTTCATATGAACTTCCTGAACGTTCGCGAGTCGTTCCCGTATATCGGCGGCCAAAACGAACCGCTCGAAGTCTTGACGAAGACCTTCGAAGAAGGGAAACGTCGTTACGCCAAAGACGGCGCGGAACCTTACCTCTTCACCGCGAACCACCCGGTTTGGCGCTTCTACGACTTCTCGCCGAGCGACGTTATTAAAATGCCGGAAATTCGCGTCTTCGAAGTTACGAACAACGGCCTCGACGGACGTTACAAGAATCCGGAAGACGGCGCGCCTTGGACGCCGGAAAAATTCTGGGACGTCGTCAACGCTTGGCGCGCGTCGCACGGTCAACGCCTCCTCCTCGGCAACGGCACCGACGACCGCCACGGTTACGAAAGCGAAACGGTCGCCGGTTGGACGATGGTGCGCTCGGCGAAACTCGAAACGCGCAGTCTGATCGAAGCGATGGACGCCGGCGATATGTACGCCTCGAACGGCCTCGACTTCGCCGATATTCAATTCGACGGCAAAACGCTCTCCGTCAAGATCGACGTCAAGGAAGAGGGCAAATACAAGATCGAGTTCGTCGGCACGAAGAAGGACTACAATCCGGAGCCGAAAATCGTCGAAGTCGCCGAAAGTCCGACGTCGCCGAAACGCAAGATCGAACGTTTCTCGGACGAAATCGGCGTCGTTCTCGACGCGGTCGAAGGAACGGAAGGCTCCTACACGCTCAAAGCCGACGACCTTTACGTTCGCGCCAAAATCGTCAAGGTTCCGCCGCAATCGGACGCTTGGAACGCCCGACCGACCGCTTGGTCGCAACCCTATTGCTAATCGGCGTTTAGCGAGTTTTTAACTCGCCCCGACCGAACCGCCGCGAAGCGCGAATCGAACGTTTCGCGGCGGTTTTCCTTTGCCGACTTTTCGCCTTTTGACTCTCCGCTTCTTTTGTTTTCGCGTCTTTTGAAAAAAATTTCGAATCTTTACCAAAACTTTACGTTGCGCTAAAAAAATCGAAACGTTCGCGCGGTAAACTTATTCTCGTAGTCGCAAGGGAGACCGATAAAAAAAATCTCCAAAATTTGCGACGAAAACCAAAACGAAAAAAGTTGAAAAAATTCCCGGTCGCGACGCTTTTCAACCGAAGTCGCCGCCGGGCGCCCAAAACCGCGCCGAAGAAGCGCAAAAAAGAAAAAGAAAGAGGCCGAAAATGAAAAAGCTGCAAAAATGGACGCTCGTTTCCTCCGTCGCCGCGCTGGGTTGCGTTTCGCTCGCCGTCGCTTCGAACTCGCCGACCTCCCCGATTTCCTCGGTTTTGCCGACCGCGAACCCGCTCGAAACGGTCGCTTACGCCGCTCCCAACTCCGATTTGGCGTTGATCCGCGCCGCGAAACGGGGCGACCTCGACAAGGTGAAAGCCCTCCTCGAAAAGCAAGGCGCCAAGATCGACGCTCGGGACGACGACGGCGAAACCGCCCTGCACGCCGCCGCCGACAAAGCGCAACTCGACGTCGTCAAATACCTCGTCGAGAAAGGCGCCGACGTTAACGCGAAAGACGAAGACGGCGAAACGCCGCTTCACGCCGCCGCCGACGAAGACGATTCGGCGAAAATCAACGACGCGAAACGCCAAGACCGCGTCGAAATCGTCAAGCTCCTGATCGACAAGGGCGCCGACGTTAACGCGAAAGACCGCGACGGCGAAACCCCGCTGCACGTCGCCGCCGACGCGAAAAAAGCCGACGTCGCGAAGGCGTTGCTCGACAAAAAAGCGGACGTTAACGCGAAAGACCGCGAAAAAGAAACGCCGCTGCACGTCGCCGCCGACGAAGGCTCGCTCGAAGTCGCGAAGGAACTGGTCGAACGCGGCGCCGACTTGAAAGCGGAAAACGACGAACGTCAAACGCCGGAACAAGTCGCCCGCGAAGAGGGGAAACGCGCCGTCGCCGCTTACCTCGCCGAAGCCGCCCGCTAAGCGTTAACGACTCGACGCTCGACAACGTTGCGAATCTTTACAAAAAATTTACATTGCGTTAAAAATTTCGAAACGTTCGCGCGGTAAACTTACTTTTGAAGTCGCAAGGGAAGCCGATAAAAATTTTCCTTCCTAAAATTTGCGACGAAATAAAACAAAAACAGGAAAAACCCGGTCGACGGCGCCCTCCTTGCCGAGCCGCCGTCGCCGGAACTCCGACCGCGCCGAACAAGCGCCGACAAGACAAGACAAAAAAGCAGAAAGCAAGAGGCCGAACATGAAAAAGTTGCAAAAATGGACGCTCGTTTCCTCCGTCGCCGCGTTGGGTTGCGTTTCGCTCGCCGCCGCTTCGAACTCGTCGACCTCCTTCAATCTCCCGAACGTTAACTCGCTCGAAACCGCCGTTTACGCCGCCGACTTCGAACCGGCGCTGATCCGCGCCGCGCAACGGGGCGACCTCGACAAGGTTAAACGCTTGATCGAAGAACAAGGCGCGAAAGTCGACGCTCGGGACGACGACGGCGAAACCGCCCTGCACGCCGCCGCCGAAAAAGCCCGGCTCGACGTCGTCAAGTACCTCGTCAAGAAAGGCGCCGACGTTTCCGCGAAAGACGAAGACGGCGAAACGCCGCTGCACGCCGCCGCCGACGAAGGCGACCGCGAAACCGACGCGACCCGTAAAGACCGCGTCAAAGTCGTCAAGTTCCTGATCGATAAGGGCGCCGACGTCGACGCGAAAGACCGCGACGGCGAAACCCCGGCGCACGTCGCCGCCGACGCGAAAAAAGCCGACGTGTTGAAGGTTCTGCTCGACAAAAAAGCGGACGTTAACGCGAAAGACCGCGAAAAAGAAACGCCGCTGCACGTCGCCGCCGACGAAGGCTCGCTCGAAACCGCGCAAGAACTCGTCAAGCGCGGCGCCGACCTGAACGCGAAGAACGACGAAGGACAAACGCCGGAACAAGTCGCCCGCGAAGAGGGGAACCGCGCCGTCGCCGACTTCCTCGCGAAAGCGGCTCAAAAGTAACGCAAACCGTTTAACTTTCTAACTTAAAATCGATCCGGCGTTCGTCGAAGCCGCCCGTTAACTTCGCCGAGCGCCCTTTTCAATCGCTAAGGATTCGCCCGATGGGCGCGGAAAAAATTTTGATCGTCGAGGACGACGCGTCGATTCGCGACGTTCTCTCGCTCCTTTTGGAGACGCGAGGATTCTCGCAAGTCGAGGCGGTCGGAACCGGAACGGCGGCGCTTAACCGCGCTTCCGAAACGCCGTTCGACTTGATTTTGCTCGACTTAACGCTGCCGGACGTCGACGGGTTGGACGTCTGCCGACGACTTCGAACGACGCCCCTTAACGCGACGACGCCGACGATTATGTTGACGGCGCGCGGCGAGGAAACGGACGTCGTCGTCGGACTCGAAGCGGGCGCGGTCGATTACGTTGTGAAGCCGTTCAACAATCAAACGCTCTTGGCGCGGATTCGAGCGCAACTCCGGAGAACGCAAGAGTTGGCGACGAACGCCGACGCGTCGAACGGGAACGCGAACGGAAGCGGAAGCCCCGACGCCGCCGCGCCGCCGAAACCGGACGTCGAACGGGACGGCTTGTCGATTTTCGTCGCCGAACGCCTTGTTCTCCGCTCCGACGGCGCGTCGCTCGACCTAACGCCGACGGAGTTCGAACTGCTCGTCCTCTTAATTCGGGCGCCGGGCCGAATTTGGTCGCGATACGAGATCGCTCAAAAAATCCGCGGCGACGATTACATCGCCTTCGACCGCGCCATCGACGTTCAAATCGCGAACCTCCGCAAAAAACTCGGTTCGGCGAGCGGTTGCGTCGAAACGGCGCGCGGCGTCGGATACCGTTGGAAACGTTGATTTCGCGACGCTTAACGCTCTCGGGAACGCCCGGCGAAAACCGGCTCGCGTTCTCGGGAGCGAACGCCGTTTCTTGCCGACGCGACGCTCGTTTGGGCGCGCCGCCGTCCCTCGCGCCTTCCCCGTTCCCCTATTCCCCCTATTCTATCCTTTCCCTTATTTCGCCTTTCCCCTATTTTAACGCCAAACGCCGCCGATGAAACGCCGAACGCTCTTGCTTCTTTCCTTCCCGCTCGTCCTCGCCGGAGCGTTCGTCGCCGGGCGCGCCGTTTTGGAGCGCCAACAAGCTCGCTTCGAAGAGACGTTTTTAGCCGATTACCGCGAAGAACTCGACAACCGCCTCGACTTGGCGATTCGCTTTTTCCACCCGGCGCTCGAAGAAAACAATCTCGACGCGCTCGACCATTACTGCGACGCGTTTTCGTTCGACAAACGGGACGTCGCGATTTTCAACGCTCGCGGCGACGCGATCGTCGCGTCGGATAACGCCGACTTGCGCTCGCCCCTTTCGGAGCCGGAGGTCGTCGCCGCGTTGAAAACGGGTCGCGGCTTCTCGACGCGCCGCGACCGAACCGGACTTTGGACGGCTCGAGCCGCCGCGACGTTGCAAAGTCGGCAAAAGACGCAAATTATTCGGCTCGTCGTTCCGGCGGACGAACTTTCGACGGCGCTTCGGCGAACGTCGACGGCGTCGGACGCGCTCCTCGTCGTCGCGGCGGTCGCGACCGGATTCCTCGTTTGGTACCTGCTCCGGCGCGTCGCGGGTCCGCTCGACCGCCTTCAACGGAGCGCGGAGCGAATCGCCGCCGGAGATTTAAGCGTCGAAATCGCCGTTCCGCCGGTCGGGCCGGTTCGCGAACTCGCCGAGTCGATGCGCGCGACGACGGAGCGGCTGAAAACGGAGGTCGACCGAGCGCGGCGGCAAGAAAAGTTCCGACGCGACTTTGTCGCGAACGTCTCGCACGAGATCAAGACGCCGCTTACCGGGATTCTCGGCGCGATTCAACTCCTCGACGACGCCGACGGTTGGCGCTCGCCCGTTTGTCTCGCGAAGTGCCGCGAAATCCTCGAACGGCAAACGACCCGCCTTCAAACGCTCGTTCGCGACGTTCTGCAACTCGCGGAACTCGAACGCCGCGAAGAGTTCGCAAACGCCGACGTTTCCGAAGGTTCCGCCGTTTCGAACGACGCCGGAGTTCGCGAATCGGTTCCGTTCGACGAAATCGTCCGCGCCGCCGTTCGAACTTGCGCCGATTCGAGCGCCGACGGCGACGCGGCGCCGCGCCTTCTCCGTTGCGACGCGGCGCAAGTCGTCGGGGTCGGTCGCCTCCTCGAACAAGCGGCGCTAAACCTGTTGACGAACGCGGCGAAATACGGCGCGCGCTCGACCGCCGCGAACGCCGACGAAGAAGAAAGCGGAACTTCGACCGATAAAGAAGATAGAAAAGCGCGAGAAGTTGAAAACGCGTTCGACGTTTCGCTCGAAGTCGCCGACGGATTCGCGTCGCTCGTCGTTCGCGACTTCGGCGACGGCGTCCCGGCGGAGTTGGCGGAGCGCGTTTTCGAACGTTTTTTCCGTTTGCGGCGCGAATACGGTCGCCGTCCGGAAGGAACCGGGCTCGGTCTCCCGATCGTCCGTCAAATCGCGACGCTGCACGGCGGAACGGTTCGCTGCGAACCGGTCGACGGCCCGGGCGCCCGTTTCGTTTTGACGCTTCCGTTAGCGCCGCCGCTATCCGACGAAACCGTCTAAACCGCCCCAACGCCCGACGGCGTCAAGAACGCGAACCCTCGTCGCCGACCAACGGGCGTCAACCGGCGTCCAACTCGTTTTCCGCAAGGATTTCCAGCAAAACGCCGCGCAACGCCGGAACGTCCCGCGTTACCGTATTCCAAACATATTCGATTTTAACGTTTCCGTAATCGTGCGCGTAAACGTTTCGCATCGCTCGGATTTGCGCCCAAGGAATCGTCGCCCAACGTTCCTTCAACTCGTCGGAAAGGCGCCCGACAAGTTCGCCAATCTGCATAACGCACATATCGCAAGCGTACCGCGTTCGAACGTCGGCGCGATACGCTTCAAAATTATCGCCCAATCCATCGAGAAACGACGCGACGTTATCGCAATACTCGATCATTTTTGAAACGGTTCGATAATCTTTATCGTTCATAAACCAACCGACTTTCGCGTCCAACCGCCGTTAAAAAATCCTTGTTTTCCGCGCCAGTTGAGACAAGGTCGACGTGAACGCCAAACACTTTTTCTAAATCGAGAACCAATCCGGCGTACTCCCAAAGCGACGAAATCGCGCCGCCGTCGTCAAATAAAAAATCGACGTCGCTCGACTCCGTCGCGTCGCCGCGAGCGTACGAGCCGAACAAGCTCAGCGATTTAATCCCGTGTTTGCGCGCGATCGGCGTCGCGAGTTCGCAAATTTCTTCGAACGTAAACATTGGAAACGCTCCTTTCGCTTTCTGTTCTCGTCGACCGAGTCCGCCGTGTTAGTTCTCGGCCAATATTTCCAACAAAACGCCGCGCAACGCCGGAACGTCTCGCGTTACCGTTTCCCAAACGCTCTCCGCGTCGACGGAATCGTAGTCGTGCGCGAAAAGGTTTCGCGCCGCGCGAATTTTAGCCCAAGGAATCTCCGAACGTCGTTCTTTCAACTCGTCCGAAAGCCGCCCGACTAACTCGCCAATCTGAATAAGATTCATACAACAAGAATCTTGAAAACTAACTTCCGTCCCGAAAAGTTCGTAACTTCGCTCAAAACGTTCTAAAATCGCGTCGATTTTTTCGCATCGCGCGATCATTCGCAAAACGGTTCGATAATCTCTATCGTTCATAAATCAACCTGCAATCTTTTGCAATTCGCGCTAAAAAATCGACGTCCTTCGAACGCGCCGAAACAAGATCGACCGAGCCAAACGCCGCCTCTAAATCGAGCAAGAGTCCCGAAACCTGCCAAAGTCCCATTCGCTCGCCCGCCTGAAACAAAAAATCGACGTCGCTCGACTCCGTCGCGTCGCCGCGAGCGTACGAGCCGAACAAGCTCAGCGATTTAATCCCGTGTTTGCGCGCGATCGGCGTCGCGAGTTCGCAAATTTCTTCGAACGTAAACATTGAAAAACGCTCCTTTCGTCGCGGCGCGGCGGATTGGGCTTCCCGTCGCCCTTTCTTCCGCCGTCCGTTTTTATTATACTCGACGAAAGCGCCGCCGTCAAACCGGTTTCGCGTTTTCCGATTGAGGAAAAACGCCGCGTCGCACGTTTCAAACGCCGACGTCCCTCCCCCCCGACAAGCGCCGTCAAGAACGCGAAAAACCGCCGCCGACTCGAACGGTCGACGACGGTTTCCGTTTCAACGCGGGTTCAACGCCGGACGCCGCGACGCAATCTCAAACGCGGCGGCGTTCGACGGTTAAGCGTTTGCGCGTCAATAAATCAAGTAATCGGCGCGAATCTTTTTAAAACGCTCGACTTCCGGCGTCCAAAGGGGCGCGATCTCCGAAATCGGCTTCCCGGCTTCGATCGCTTCGAGCGTTTCGTCGTTCAAGAGCAACGTGTTCGCGTTCCCCCGCTGCCATTCGTCCGGGTAGTCGTTCTTCAGGCGGGACATCAACGCGACGCCGGTTTCGACGGCGCGGAACGCGTCGCGGTCGGTCAACTTGAAGCGGAGGCCGGAAACCTCGACGTTCGCGTGTTTGCTCGCCGTCGGAGTAAAGCGAATCGGCTCGAACTCGATTCCCGGCAAGTTTTCGGCGTTCATCTTCGCGGCTAAATCCTCCGCGTCGATCCAAGGCGCGCCGATAACCTCGAACGGCGTCTCCGTTCCGCGTCCGACCGAAATGTTGGTGAACTCCGGAATCCCGATTCCCGGGTAAAGGAGCGCTTCCGTTAAGGAACGCATATTCGGCGACGGGTTGACCCAAGTCAAGCCGGTTTCGTCGAAGTATTGGTCGCGACTCCAATTTTCGCAAGGAACGACCGTTAAGTCGAGGTTTAAGCGCATTTCGTTCGCGTAAAGGAGCGCGATTTCGCCGACCGTCATCCCGTGTCGAATCGGCATAGAAAAGAACGCGACGTAAGATTCGCGCCCCGCGTCGAGCCCCGGCCCCGAAACGATTTCGCCGCCGATCGGGTTCGGACGGTCCAAAACGACAAACGACTTGCCGAGGTCCGCCGCCGCTTGCATCGCCGAACACATCGCGCTAATATAGGTGTAAAAACGGACGCCGACGTCTTGAATGTCGAAAACGAACACGTCGACGTCGCGCAACATTTCCGGCGTCGGGCGGCGGACGTCGCCGTAAAGACTGAAGACCGGAAGGCCCGTTTCCGCGTCCTTGCCGTCGCCGATATCGCTTTGGTCGAGGACGCCGTAAAGGCCGTGTTCCGGGCTAAAGAGCGTCGTCAACTCAACTTTCGCGTCTTGCATCGCTTTCGGCATTCGGCGACCGTCGCGCAAAATCCCGGTTTGGTTCGTCAAAAGACCGACTTTGCGCCCTTTGAAGAGCGAGTAACCGTCGCGGTCGAGAACGTCGACCCCGGCGAGCGTTCCTTGAACGTCCGACTTCCCGGCGTTCGGCGAACGGTAAACCGATTTCGCGACAAATTCCTTCGTCGCGGCGGCGTCCGGGCGTTCGCGAATCGCGTCGACGGCGATCGTTCCAATCTTACCGGCGAGCGAGTTGATTCCGCCCTTGCCGTCCGGGTGGAGACGGTTGCCGAGGAAAACGACGAACAAATCGAAGTCCGGGTCGACCCAAAACGCCGTTCCGGTGAAGCCGCCGTGTCCGAACGCCGACGGCGACATGTTGAAACCGCGGTTGCTCGAGTACGGCGAGCGCTTGTCCCAACCGAGCGAACGAATCCCGCGCGGAACCGCTTGCGGCGCCGTCATTTGCGCGAACGTCTCCGGTTTCAAAATTTGAATCGGGTTTTCCGGGTCGGAAGCCGGAACGTAAGTCCCGCGACCGGCCAGCATCGAACCGAGAATCGACATGTCGACGCCGGTCGAGAAGAGGCCCGCGTGCCCGGCGACGCCGTCCATCTCGTAAGCGCGCGGGTCGTGAACGGCGCCCTTGATCCAGTCGGCGTCCTTCGGCGAACGCTTCTCCGCCGCCGCGCTCCGCTCGCGTTGTTCCTCGTTCGGATTGTAACCGGTATCGAGCATCCCCAACGGACGGTAAACGTTTTCGCGCATAAACTCGTCTTGCGAAACGCCGGAAATTTTCTCGATCAAATAACCGCAAGTAATGAAGCCGACGTCGCTGTACGAGAACTTTTCGCCCGGTTTCGAGCGCAAGCCGAGCTTGCAGACGTTCGCCCAGATTTCGTCGCGGTTAAAGCCGATATAGTCGTTAATGCTGTTGTCCGGCGTCAGACCCGAAACGTGCGTAACGCAGTCGCGAACGGTAACGTTTTCCTTGCCGTTTTGCGCGAATTCCGGGAAGAACTTCGCGATTTTATCGTCGTAAGAGAGTTGGCCGCGCTCGACCAAAATCGCGATTCCGATCGCCGTCGACGAAACTTTCGTTACCGACGCCAAGTCGTAAAGCGTGTCGGCGGTCGCCTTTTCGACGGTCGGTTCCGTTTGGCGGTCGCCGTAAGCGCGCAAAAACGCCAACTTGTTTCCGCGCCCGATCGCGACGACGGCGCCCGGCGTTTGACCGTCGGCGATCGCCTCCTCGACCAGCGCGTCGATTCGGTTCAGCGTCGCGGCGTCCATTTGAACTTCCTCCGGCGCGACGACCGGAAGCGCCGTTTTCGACGGCTCCGCTCCGAAAAGAACGGCGGAACCGAAAAGAGCGAACGTCGCGCAAAACGCCGCTAAATAACGAGTTGTTAAAAGTCGCATAAAAACGCTCCTTAAAAAAGAATGAAAAGAACTCGACGCGTCTCGCCGACGTCGAAACGCCGACCGCGCCGAAGTATAAAAAAAAACCGAAGCCCGCCGAACGGCAAAAGCTCCGGTTTTTTATTTTCGTCTCCGAAATTTACGTCGACGCGGCGCTAAAACCGCGTCGAGCGAAAAAACGACGTCGAAATTACAACGCGTATTCCGGACGTTCGACGTTCGGAACGGCGTTCGCCTTGGCGGCTTCGATTCGCTTCGCGATTTCTTCTTCCGAAGCGCCGTCGGCGGCGTTCTTGACGAGCGCTTCCGCGTAATCGAATTCCGGCGTGTCGTCCGAATCGTAATCGAACCAAGATTCCTTAAATTCGACGGTCGCGTTCAGGTCGGCCGAAATGTTCGTAACCAACGCGATGATAGCGTCCCAAATGGCGACTTCGCCGCGGCAACGGGTCAAGAGCGCCGGTTTCGCGCCCGCTTGTTCGCCGAACGCTTCCGAACCGTAAGTCGCGCAAAGGAGCGGCATAATCTCTTCGTCGACCATGTCGGCTTGCGCTTCCGGATTCTTGCGAATGCAGTAGGCCCAGTGTTCGATTTCTTCGCAGTAACCGCGGCTGACGTCGGTCGCGTAAACGCCTTGGTAACCGATCGCGGAGGAGAGCTTGTCGCCGTCTTCCGAAATGACGACGTCGAGGTTCCCCTTCGAACCGGCGACGCGCGTTTTGTCGTTGATCGCCGAGGTGCGGTAAAGGAGCGCTTCGTTTTCGCGGTCGATTTGGAGCGTGCCCTTCGTGCCGAAGACCGTTTCGCCGTAACCGCCGAAGCCGTTGCCGTTGATCGTGGCGTAAGCGACGGTGATTTTGCGTTGTTTGCCGAGTTCGTCGTTCGGATCGTATTCCGGAGCCGGATATTCGTACAACGCGGCGACGTGGTCGTCGACGTCGCGGTCGAGCGAGTTGAAGAGCGAACGAGCGCCGGACGCCGAAACGCTAAGCGGACGTTGCTTCTTGCCGCCGTGCGCCGCCGCGACGAAGATGTTCGCCGCGTCGAGTTGGTGGCTGCCGAGCTCCGCCATCAAACCGCCGCCGGTGCGGTTCCAAAGGCGCCAACGAATCAGTTCTTCGATCGCCGGACGGTCGTAGGTTTCTTCGCCTTCCGTGCGGACGGTCGCTTGATAACCGTAATCTTCGGCTTTGCCGTACTTAACGCCGTTCAGTTCGCCGCCGTTAATCAGGATGAAGTCGGAGAGTTGCGCGCGCTTTTGCTTGATTTTCTTTTCGAGCGCGGCCAAGTCCTTTTCCGTAACGGAAATTTCGCGATTAAGACGTTTCCCTTCGGCGACTTCCGCGGCGGTGATTTGCTCTTCCGGCATATCGGTAATTTGGGCGACGCGTTCGCGGTTGCGGGCGATCGTCGCTTTCATTTGGTCGGCGGCGGCGGTCCAGTCTTTGAGTTCGCCCATCAGCTCGCCCTTCTTGACGTCGACGGCTTTCGAGCCTTCCGGAAGCGGCATTTGCCAGCTGTCGGAACCCGGGAGGTTGCCGCGGTGCCATTGAGCGCGAATGTAGTGCAAGTCGCCGAGAACGGTCGAGTTGATGAGGGCCGTCGCGTGATCGTAAAGAACGTTGTAGTGGCGTTGGTGGCCGATCGCGAGGTGCTTTTTGCATTGGTGCGAAACGCGAATCATTTCTTTGCAGTTCGCGACGCTGTGTCCCATCAGTTTTTCGGTCAGGACGTGGCAACCGGCGCGCATCGCTTTGATCGCGGCCGGAGCGTGCAAGTGCAACGGCAAACCGATGATAACGCCTTCGATCCCGAGCGCTTCCGCGTCTTTCAGGAGGTCGTTGTAGTCGTTGTAGACTTTAACGAATTGACGCGCTTGCTCTTCGGTTTTCCAACCGTATTTTTTCATCAAACCGGGACGAACCGCCGCGGCGCTCGCGCTGTAGCAGTCGCCGTGGAAGGCGCGGTATTGGTTGTACGGACGAATGTCCGCGATCGCGACGACTTGAATGTATTTCGGGTTGATCCCGCCGATCAAGACGCTCCCTTCGTCGCCGGTTCCGAGAACCGCGACGCGAACCGGTTTGTCGACCGTTCCGTATTTGAAGTAGTAGGAACCGATACCCTTGCCCGAAGCCAAGTCGGCGCGCGCCGATTGTTTCAGGAACTCGCGACGAGTCAACTTACTGCCGATCGCGGCGAGGAAGTTTTCCTTCCCAATCTCTTTTTGTTCGCTCGTTAAATTCATTATTTCAACCTAATATTATTTTCAGCGTCGTCGGCGACGCGATTTACACGGCGTCGCGACGAACGTAATTTTCGAAACGACTCGTCGACTCGCAGGGCCGAGCCGACGAAACCCGCCTTTCGCGCCGCGCTCCCGAAACGTCGCGAGTCGAGAGCGCGGAGGGGCGAAAAGAATTAAGCCAACTTGTATTTTTCTTGGTCGAGGTTCGGATTCGCGTTCAAGACGCCGAGGTCTTTTTCCGGCGTTTCGTCGTTGTCCGGATCGAACCAAGATTCCTTGAACGTAACGCTTTCGCCCTTGTCGGCGGCGATGTTCGTAACAAGCGCGATGACCGCGTCGCCGAGCGCGATGCGCGGGTTGCAGCGCGGTTGAATCGCCGGATCTTTCGCGTTCGGGTTGTTCAAGCAGCACCAAGCCCAGTGTTCGATTTGTTCTTTGTAACCGCGGCTGACGGCGGGGCCGGCCGGACCGGTCGCGGCGACCGCTTTTTGAGCCGGGGCGCTCGCTTGGGTGTCGAGCGCGGCGGCGCCGGCGGCTTTCTTTTCGACCTTGCTGGTCGACGGGCCGCGCAGGAGTTGCGAATCTTGTTCGCGTTCGAGAACGATCGTGCCCTTGGTGCCGTAAACGATTTCGCCGTAACCGCCGAAGCCGTTGCCGTTGATCGTCGAGTATTGGACGGTGATCGTGCGTTTGCGCCCGGCCAAGGTGGTCGGATCGTAGTTCGGCGCCGGGAATTCGACGAGCGTCGTGATGTGGTCTTGGACTTCGCGGTCGAGGCCGAACAGGTTGCGGTTGGCCGAAACGTGAACGCGGAGCGGGTGGACCTTGCCGCCGTCCGGGAGCGCGTTCGGGTCTTCGCCGCGGAGGGCCGCCGCGCGACGGTTCGAGGCCGCGAGGAAAATCGAAGCCGCGTCGAGTTGGTGGCTCCCGAGTTCGACCATCAGGCCGCCGCCGGTGCGCTTCCAAAGACGCCAACGAATCAGTTCTTCCGTGCTCGGGCGTTTGTATTCGCGACCTTTGGCGCCGACGGTCATTTCTTGATAGCCGAGTTCCGCCGGGGATTGCAGGTCGAGCCCTTTATATTCCGCGCCTTCTTGGAGCATCAACGCGTCGTCGAGCTGCGCTTGCTTTTGCGCGACCTTTTTGCGCCAAGTTTCGATTTCGACGCCGCGAGCGTCGTTCATTTGCGCGGTCCAGTCGGCGAGTTCTTCGGCCAACTTGTTCGCTTGCGGGTCTTCCGGTTTGAACGCGGACGGCATCGGCATTTGCCAGCTGTCGGCGCCCGGCGAGTTCCCGCGGTGCCATTGAGCGCGGATGTAGTGAATATCGCCGAGGAGACCGCGTTCGATTTGGTCGGTCGCTTCGTGATACAGGATGTTGTAGTGGCGTTGGTGGCCGATCGCGAGGTGTTTGTGGAACTTCTTCGCGGCGCGCGCCATTTCTTTACACTCGATGATCGAGTGGCCCATCAGCTTTTCGCAGAGGACGTGCAGGCCGAGGCTCATCGCTTGAACCGACGCTTTCGCGTGCAGGTGGAGCGGCAAACCGATGATGACCGCTTCGACGCCGAGTTTCTTCGCGTCTTTGAGGAGCTCTTCGTACGGGCCGTAAACTTTGACGTGTTTGCGCGCTTCGTCTTCGGTCTTCCAACCGTATTTTTCCATCAAACCCGGACGGGCGGCGAAAGCGACGTCGCCGTAACGGTCGCCGTGGAAGGCGCGGTGTTGGTTGTACGGGCGAACGTCGGCGAACGCGACGATTTGCACGTATTCCGGATTGCAGGCGCCGAGGAGAACGCTCCCTTCGTCGCCGACGCCGAGGATCGCGACGCGCAACGGTCGCGGATGCGTCTTCGAATAACCGTAATAAAACGCCCCGGCGCTAACCGCCGGAACGGCGGCCGCGAGCGCGCCCGCTTTCAGAAAATTACGTCGCGAGCAACCGCCGGGGGCCGCGCTTCCCTCTTTCTTACCGAGCGTTACTTTCTTTTCACTCATCGTTTATATTTCCTTAGTATGCGTTGCCGAACGGTCGACTTTCGGGCGCCGACGTTCGGGTCGGTGTTCTCTCTATTCGCGATTATCGGTCAGTTGCAGCTTTCGATTTGCAAAACTTCCGGAATCGGGTCTTTTTCGATTCCAAAGTAACGATACAGGTTTTGACCGACGCAATTCCAAAGGAACCAGTCGAGCCCGCCCCAACGCCCGGCCGGCAACGAAGCCAAGACCAAAAGAACGACGAGTTCGATCGTGTCTTTATTGAAGACCATCGAGTGCCCGACGACTTCCGGCGGATACGGATAAACGGTCGGCCACGGGAATTGCGAAAGGACGACGTTGATCATGAACAACGCGCCGCCGAGGCTCGCCAAACGGGTGCAAAGGCCGAGCATCAAGCAGAGACCGATCGCCGACAAACCGAGCGTAACCGCCAAGTCGAGCGCGCCCATCGTCGTCGGAACCGCGATGTTCTTCAAGCACGGAATCTTCGCGACGAAGCTCATGATCGCCGATTTGTTCGCGCCGTAAGCGATCGGGGTCAGTTCGCCCTTCGCTTTTTGTTCCGGCGTCAAAACGCTCCACAGCGCGAGTTGCAGGTTTTCGCCCATCGCGACCGGAGCGGCGGCGAACTTTTCGCCTTCGTTGCGGTACTTCAGTTGAGCGTCCCAGTCGCGAATGCGTTGGTATTCCGCGTCGTTCTTCGACTTCGCGAGCGCTTCTTCAAAGCGACGTTTGCTCGCGACGAAGCCGCGGAATTCTTCGCGATTTTCCAACGTGTATTCGCGGAGCGAAAGAACGTATTGATTGAAAATGTCGCGCGCCGCTTCGCGTTGCGATTTCAGACCTTGCAGTTCCGGATCGTCCGATTCCACGCCGTCCAGTTCGTCAAGTTCGTACTTCTTCAAAAAAGCGTCGTAGTAAGCGTACCATTCTTTTTCGATAACCGGAAGAGTCCAGCCGACGCGCTTTTGCTCGACGTTTTCCCCTTCTTTCATCACGACGCGGTAAACTTCCGCCATTTGAATACGTTCTTCGCCGCCGAGGTCGGGAAGGAACATATAATACAGCTCTTTCGTCGGGCCCTTGGCCATGCCGAGGAACCCTTTCGCCGAAAAACCGTTCGACTTATCCATTTTCCATAGACCTTCGTAAAGGAAATGGCAGCCGACGCCGACGCGCAGCAACACGATCAAAGCGACCACAACCGCCGCGTAGCGGCAACAAGACTTTGTCTTACCCAAGAGACGCCTCCTCTCGACCGTTTTAGGCGCCGCGCGGAGCGGGTGCGCCGTTATTTTCGGTCCGTTTTTATTGTTAGTTATATCTGTTTCGCTCGGTTAAATAAAAATCCGTATCGAAGCGACGGCGTTCGGTTGAAACCGCCGGAAATTTTTAACGCGCGACCGTCGAACCAACGTTCGACTTTACTCGACCGTCAAAAACTTCCTCTCTTCTCCATTTCAACAGCCTTCGATATTTTAGCGCTATTGTCGAAAAAAATAAACGGGGAATTTTCTTTTTTACCGTAAAATTCCGCCGCTCTTTTCCAACTTAACGCAAAAAGTTCGTCTAATTGTTATAATTTGCATAATCGGCGTTTTTTGTAAAGAGGGGGCGACGCAAAAAACGCGCGTTTTTTTCACAAAATTTTCACTTTTTTACCTATTTTTTCTATTTTCACCTAAAGTTCGCCGCTCGCCGCCGCTTTGCCGGAAAATTTGCGTCGACCGCAAAAGGCGCCGTCCCCCGCCTTGAAAAAGGTCGGATTTCGACTATAATGTTTTTTGAAGGCCGCGTCGCGTCAAAACGGCTTCCGTCGAATCGTTCTTGTCGGACGATTCGACGCGTTTTACGTCGTTTGCGGGCGTCATTAATATTATTGAGAAAACAGAGAGCCGGGAGCCCGACCGCCGCGTTTCGCTCGCGACCGTCTCCGCTCGCGTCCTCGCTCCTTTTTGACGGAAACGAATCCCGATGTTGAGAACCGACGAAATCCTCTCCACTATCCGTATGCTGCACGCGGAACACCTCGACGTCCGCGCCGTTACCTTGGCGCTGAACCTCAACGACTGCGCCGGGCCGAACGTCGACCTGATGTGTCAAAAGGTTTACCATAAGATCGTTTCCCGCGCGAAAAATCTCGTCGACGTTTGCGACGAAATCGGCGCGAAATACGGCATTCCGATCACGAACAAACGCCTCGCCATTTCCCCCGCCGCGATTCTCCTCGCCGGACACGGGAAACCGGCCGCGCTGAAACTCGCGAAAGCGCTCGACGACGCCGCCGAACACTGCCGCGTCGACTTCGTCGGCGGCTTTTCGGCCCTCGTTCACAAGGGCATTTCCGACGGCGCGCAAACGGTCATCGACTCGCTTCCGGAAGTCTTGAACTCGACGAAGCGCGTTTGTTCCTCGATCAACGCCGCGTCCCGCAAAGCCGGCGTCAACATGGACGCGCTGCACCGCCTCGGACACGTCATTTTGGACATTGCGCACGCCGACGCCGCGAACGTCGGGTTCGCCGCCGCGAAGCTCGTCGTTTTCGCGAACGTTCCGGAAGACAACCCGTTCATGGCGGGCGCCTACATGGGCGTCGGCGAACCGGAAGCGACGATCAACATCGGCGTTTCGGGCCCGGGCGTCGTCGACTGCGCGCTCCGTCGCCGCATCGCCGCCGCTAAAGAAAGCGGTCAAAAGTTGACGCTCTCCGACTTGTCGGAAGAAATCAAGACGGCCTCCTTCCGCGTTACCCGCGTCGGCGAGCTGATCGGCCGCGAAGTCGCGGAACGCTTGAACACTCAATTCGGCGTCGTCGACTTGTCGTTGGCTCCGACTCCGGCGGTCGGCGACAGCATCGGCGAAATTTTGAAGACGCTCGGTTTGGCGCACGTCGGCGCGCCCGGCTCGACCGCCGCGATCGCGATGCTCAACGACGCCGTTAAGAAGGGCGGGCTCTTCGCGTCGAGCTCGGTCGGCGGCTTGAGCGGCGCCTTCATCCCGGTTTCGGAAGACTCGACTCTCGCCGACGCCGCCGCGCAAGGGCACCTGACGATCGAAAAACTCGAAGCGATGACCTGCGTCTGCAGCGTCGGGCTCGATATGATCCTTATCCCGGGCGACGTTACCCCGTCGACGATCGCCGCGATTATGGCCGACGAAATGGCGATCGGCGTCATCAACAACAAGACGACCGCGACCCGTTTGGTGCCGTGCCCGGGCAAAAAAGCCGGCGACTTCGTCAGCTTCGGCGGCCTCTTCGGCGCGTCGCCGGTGATGGAAGTGCGCAACGTCGGCGCGAGCAGCGATTTCGTTCACTTCGGCGGGCGCATTCCGGCTCCGCTCCAATCGCTCGGCAACTGATCGCCCGACGCCGCTCGCCCCGCTTTGAAACGCCGCGTCGCGGTCGACGTTTTCGACGTTTAACCGCGACGGTCGCGTTAATTTAAGCGCAAAAGAAAGATTTTCGACGCCGATTTTCGAATCGCGTCGCAAGTCTTCGGGGATTTTGTCGCTCGAAACGCGCCGACGGCGTTTTACCGCGCGCCGTTTGGAGAAATTAGAGAAGCGGGGCAATTTAACAATCTTCCGTCGCTCGACGCAAGAAACGAAAAAAGGAACGCGTTTCCAAGGCGCGTTCCTTTTTTCGTTTCTCTTTATCCGTTCGTCATTTCGCGCGACGTTTCCCGCCGTTTCTCGCCGTTCGCCTTTTTTCTTCTTCTCTCGTCAAGGCGCGACGTAATAATCGAGCGCGACGGTCGTCGAACTCAGCAACACGACGCCGTTCGCGTCCGTTTCGACGGTCGTTTTGCGCGCGATTCCGCCCGGCGTCGACGTCGAACAAACGGTCGTCGTCGAGTCGAACCGCGTTCCTTTTTGCGCCGCCGAGGTAACGACGTACGTCGACAGTTCTCCGCCGAGAAGCAGGTTCGCCGCCGTTTTTTGCACGACCGAAAGTTCGCGAGAAATCGTTTCGCCGCCTTCGCCGACGCTTTCGCGGGTCGTTTCCTTCTGCAACACATGCGGCGCGACGACCGGAGAAAACCAAAGGATCGTCGTCTCTTTCCATTGCGGCGTCGTTCGCGTCAAGCGGCGCGTTTGGCAAGGGATCGCTTTTCGGGCGATCGTCAAGTTCGCCGGAGCCAACGTTTCGACGGCGACGCCGTCGTCTCCGAGCGGAACGTCGCAAAAGTCGAAGCGCGCGGTCGTCGACTTCCGCTCGTAATCGAGTCCGCCCATTTTGATCGTCGCGTCGTATCGGAGCTCGTATTCCCCTTTTTCAACGTCGACGCTCGTCAGCGCAACCTTCGTTTCGGTAACGCTTCGTATCGTTTTTCCGTTTTCGTACGCGACGCTGGTCGTTCGCAACCGCGCCCAACTTCCCGGTTTGAAACGGGCCCAGCGCGAACACTGCGCGGTCGGCGCGATTTCGACGTCGCCGTCTTTCGGAGCCGCGATCGGGATTTCGTCCCCGACGCCGACGCCGACGCCGAACTCCGCTTCCAACTCGACGGCGCAGCTTCCGGTCGTCGTCGCGCCGGGCGACTCGAAAATCTTCCAACCGTCGGCGCGACGCATCTCGTCGATCAAGCGGGCGAAGGGCGCGTTCGTTCCTCTCGCGGAAAACGCCGCCGCGTCCGTCGCGGTCGGAACGCAAGCCGTCGACGCGGTCGCGCCGACGGTCGTTTTTCCCGACGCGTCGTTTTCTTCGCCGCTCGACGCGACGCCGGCGACGCTCAACGCCAACGCGCCGACGCAGAACGCCGTCGCGTTCCAAAACTTGCCGCGTTTTCCGCCGCGTCTTCTTTTCGACGTCCCCGCGATTCTCCGC
The DNA here is from genome assembly GCA_045577885.1 of Thermoguttaceae bacterium. GTDB lineage: Bacteria > Planctomycetota > Planctomycetia > Pirellulales > Thermoguttaceae > RUG369. The sequence goes on from JAZNJF010000373.1 coordinate 21,131, forward strand.
GCTCGGTCGCGTTCCATCTTAATGTTACCTCGCCAACGTTTCGCTCGTCCGAACGACTTTTCCCCGCCGTTCGTTCCTCCGTCGTTTTTTATTCGGCTCGCGCTTCTTTTCGCCGCGTCCGAAACCGACGTCTTTTTAGGATACCTTTTTTCGTCCGGCGCGTAAAGGGGGAAAACTCCGTTTCGCCGCGTTTCTCGGAATTTAGCGTCGGTTCGTTCCGTCGATTTTACCTATTTTCTCGTCTTCGACGTTAAGTTCGTCGATCTCCGGCGTCCGCTCAACGTTCGCTCGGTCCGCGCTGTTCCGCCGGAGCGATTTTTTCGAATACTTCGGCGACGACGAGGTCCCGTTCCGGCGCGACCGTTTTCAAGTCGAGCGTCAGCGCGTCCCGCGTCCAGCGAGCTAAAAGTCGCGGCGACGACGCTTCCAAAAGGAGCGCGAGTTCGGCGGGCGCGCGTCCTTGCGGTCGAACCTCGACGAGCCAAGTCGGCGACGAACCGAACGTCGCGTTCGCGCAAAGGGGCGAGCGGCCCGAAACGGTTCGAACGCTCGCGACGCAAGGCGCCGTTTCCAGGAGCGCCGCCAGCCGTTTCGCTCGATTCTCCAAGTTCGCGACCGACGTCGACAAAATCCGCAGCGCCGGAATCGACGCGAGCGCCGCGTCGCGTTCGCGGTAAAGTTCGAGCGTTTTCGCGAGCGCCGCCGACTCGACGCGCCCCAACTTCGTCGCTTTCGCCGTCCGCGTTCGCAAAACCGCGTCGATTTTCGAACGCGAGCCAAAAATCAAACCGCAAGACGGCCCGCCGATCAGCTGCGCGCCGTCGCAAAGAACGAGGTCGTATCCGCTTTTCAACCGTTCGCCGACGGTCGGGAGCGCCGCGTCGAAAAACTCCGACAGATCGAGAATCGGCGCGAACTCGAACTCGCCCAAGATCGCGAAATTCAACTTTTCCGCCGCCCGCAATTTGACGAGTTCGGCGACGTCGACGCGTCGGCCGCCGGTCGCCCAACGTCCGCGAGTCGTCCAAACGAGCGCGGTTTTCGGGCCGCAGACCGCCGCGTAATCGCCCGGATCGACGGCGTTGCAGGCCCCGATTTCGCGACGAGCGATCGGGAAAAAGTCGAGCGACGTTTCGAGCCGTTCGCCGCCGTCCCGTTCGTAAAGATCGCGTCGAGCGACGACCAACTCGTCGTCCGGCGCCAACGTCTCCAAGACGGCGATCCGAGCGGTCGTTACGTTCGCGAAAATCGCCGCCGCCTCCGCTCCGGTCGTTTGACAAAGCCGCGCGACCGTCTCTTTCTCCCGCGCCGCGTCTTTTCGTTCCGAAAATTCCGTTCGCGGTTCCGAAAGAACCCAAGCCGCTTCGGCGGTCGCTTCCGGCGCCAAACGCTCGAAATCGTCGGCGAAAACCCGTCCGCGAGCGTCGACGACGAGCGGTTCCGCGTCTTCGCCGAGCGACGCCAAGCGCCCGACGATCTTCTCGATCAACTCGGCCAAATCGGGGCGCCGCCACTCGCTCGCCGCCGAAAACGCCTCTTGCGAAACGTCGTTCAAGACGCCCTTGACGACCGCCAACACCGCCGACGGATGCAAACGGCTCGCCCAAGGTTTCACCGACGGCGACGCCAAAATCTCGGTCAAAAACGAAAAGGAAAAAGGCGTTGATTTTAGCACGGAAACCTCCTGAAAACGCAAAAAGCGACGCGACGGCGCCGAAACGCTTTTTTCGAGTTCCCCGCGTCGTCCTTTATTTATTATACCCCGGCGTCGACGCTCGGCAAGGCGACGGCGACAATTCTTCGCCTCCAAAATCGCTCGATTCGGCAAAAACGCAAGTTTCTTCCAAAAATTCTTGTCGCGCCCGTTGTCGAAATCGCCGACGACGTTATCATTAATAAACGGCGAACGTTTTCCCGAAACGCCGAGCGCGCCGCCCGGTCGCGTCGACCGCCAATTTTCGCGTTCTCTCCCGTTTCGTCCGTTTCGCCGACGTTTCCGGCTTGCGCAATTTGCCGAAAACGCCCGTTTTAACCCTCTAAATACCGCCGAGGTCGCCATGTCGAACGATTGGGAAGAAAAAAAACGGTTTAACGAAGAAAACGCCCCCGTCCTTGAAGCCGCCGAAAACGCCGCGTCGCGCCCCGTCGACGTCGACGCCGAAGCGACCGCCGCCCGGTTGTCCGCACAAGCCGAAACGAACGACGCGCCGGACGACCCCCGCCCGTTCGAAATCAACGTCGCCGAGCGAGTGAAGCGCCTCCCGCCCTACCTCTTCGCCGAGTTGAACGCGCTCAAATACGCCAAGCGCCGCGCCGGAGCGGACGTCGTCGACCTCGGGATGGGAAGCCCGTCCGACCCGCCGAGCGACGTCGTGATCGAAAAGCTCGCCGAAGCGATTCGCAACCCGAAAGTTCACGGGTACGGCGCCGCCCGCGGAGCGACGAACCTCCGACGCGAAGTCGCCGCCCGTTACCTCAAATATTACGGCGTCCGGTTAAATCCCGACACGGAAATCATCGCGACGCTCGGTTCGAAAGACGCGCTAAGTCATACGATTCTCGCGCTTTGCGGTCCCGGCGACTTGGCGATCGTTCCGTCCCCTTACTTCCCGGCGCACCTTTACGCGGTCATGTTGGCGGGGGGCGAAACGCTCGCGCTCGACGTTCGCGACCCGGCGCGGCTCCTTTCGGAAGTCGCGTTCGCTTGCGAGCGGTTCTATCCGCGCCCGAAAGTGATGCTCGTCAACTACCCGCACAACCCGACGGCGACGGTCGTCGAGCGCGAATTTTACGTCGATTTGGTCAAATTGGCGAAGAAATTCGGCTTTATGGTCCTTAGCGACCTCGCGTACGCCGACGTCGTGTTCGACGGTTACGAGACGCCGAGTTTCCTCTCCGTCCCGGGCGCCCGCGACGTCGGCGTCGAGATGACGACGATGTCAAAAAGTTACAACATGGCCGGTTGGCGCATCGGCTTTTGCGCGGGGAACTCCGAAATCGTCCGCGCGCTCGCGACGATCAAGACCTATTACGACTACGGCGGCTTCACTCCGCTCCAAATCGCCGGGATCGTCGCGATGCGGGAGCTCGACGCCGACGTCGCCGCGCAGGCGAAAATTTACGAACGCCGTCGCGACGTTCTTTGCGAAGGCCTCGAGCGGCTCGGTTGGGACGTCGTTCGTCCGAAAGCGTCGATGTTCGTTTGGCAAAAGATTCCGGAAAAGTACCTTCAAAAATACACGACGTTCGATTTCGCGATGAAGCTCTTGAGCGAAGCGAACGTCGTCGTCAGCCCCGGTTCGGCGTTCGGCCCGCTCGGCGAAGGTTATTTGCGTCTCGCGGTCGTCGAAAAAGAGGACCGACTTCGCCAAGCGATTCGTCAAATGGGGCGCGCGCTCCCGAACTTTTAACCGTTCCGACGCTCGGCCTTTGATTTAATTCAGCGTCGCACAAAAATCAAAATCGCGTCGTCGTTCCGCCCGGTTCGCTCGACGCGTTTTGATTTCGCCGTTTTGCCAAACGCAATTCAAACGCCGCCCGTCCCGACTTGCCCGCGTCTTTGATTTTCCGAAAAACGCAACTTTAAACAACCGCTTCGGCGAAGGAACCCGTTTTATGCCGCTCGAAACCGCTCCAATACTCGCGTTAACCGCGGGCGACCCCGCCGGCGTCGGCCCGGAAATCATCGCCGGCGCTTGGCGCGCCTTCTTCCCGACGCCCGCCGATTCGGCGACGTCGACGTTCCCGCTCCCGCCGTCGCGACCGCTCGTTTTCGGCGACCCCGACGTAATGCGCCGCGCCGTCGCCGTCGCGAAAACGGACGCTCGCGTCGTCGCCGTCGACTCGGTTTCGGAAGCGGCGGACGGCTACCCGTCCCGATTCGGCGCGTCGACGATACCTTGCGTCCCCTGTTGCGACGCGTCGGCGTCCTCGGTTCGTTTCGGCGAAATCTGCGCCGCGGGGGGCGACGCCGCGTTCCGTTCGTTGAACCGCGCTATCGACTTCGCGCTTTCCGGGGAGGTCGCCGGAATCGTTACCGCGCCGTTGCACAAAGAGTCGCTGAACCTCGCCGGGCACAAATTCCCGGGGCACACGGAGATTTTAGCGTCGCGTTGCGGCGTTTCTAACTTCGGAATGGCGCTCTATTTAGGCCCGAATCCGGCGATCGCGTCGCCGACCGGCTTGGGCGTCGTCCACGTAACGTTGCACACGTCGATGCGCCGCGCGCTCGACCAAGTAACGTTCGAATCGGTTTACGAAAAGTGCGGGCTGATTCGCCGTTTTATGGAGACGATACTCGGTCGGGAGCCGCGACTCGGCGTTTGCGCGTTGAACTGCCATTCCGGCGACGGCGGCCTTTTCGGCGACGAGGAAATCCGAATCATTCGTCCGGCGGTCGAGGCGGCCCGCGCCGACGGTTTGGACGTTCGCGGCCCGTTCCCGGCGGACACGCTCTTTTTGGACGCGAAAAACGGCCTTTACGACGGAATCGTCGCGATTTACCACGACCAGGGGCACATCGCGATGAAGGCGTTCGACATGTTTTCGGCGGTGAACGTCGCGCTCGGTTTGCCGATTATCCGGACGAGCGTCGCGCACGGGACGGCGTTCCAAGTCGCCGGAACCGGAACGGCGAAGACGGAAAGTCTAATCGAAGCGGTTCGAGTCGCCGCGCTCTTCGCCGCGAAAAAGCGAACGCCGTAACGCCGCCGCAAGAAGCCAACAACGTTAATCGCGCGTCGCGACCGGAATCAAACGGCAAACAAAATCCAACGGTCGCCGACCTCCGAACGCGCCCCCCGACGCGCCCGAAGAAACGTCGAAAAGAAAAAAGCCCCGCCCCGGAAAAAGTTAAGGGGGGCGGCGCTACCGTTGAACCTCCCCGTCAAAGGAGTCTAAACAAGAACAACGTCGAAACGGCCTTCTTCGCTTTCCGGGTTGCCCATCGTAAACGCCCCCGCGGAGCAGTAACGGAAGGTATACGTTTCCCCCTTAATCGTCAACGATTTCGCCGTCCCCGCCGAATACGTTCCCGACCAAGCCCCGTTCGCGCTCGACGTTTGTCCCGTCGAAGTCGTCTCCGTTCCCGAAGTCGACGTTCGCCCGATATTTTGCGCTTGCCGCCGCGCTTCCTCCGCTTTCCGTTCCGCTTCGGCCCGGGTCTCCGCCTCTTCCTTCTCCTTGCGTTGCGCTTCCTCTTTTTCGCGTTTCTGACGCTCCGCGTCCGCTTGGTCTTTCAAGCGCCCCTCGATATCCGCCTTTTCCGCGAGGTAATCCTCGTTGGCCGCGTCGAGCGCGAGCGCCTCCCGGATTTTGCTAAGCGCGCTTTGATATTGCCGACCGCGACGCAACGCGCAAGCCTTCCCGATAGAGCCCGTCCGCCCGCTCCCGTTCGCCGACGGTCAGCCCGCCGATCCGAAGCTCGTCCAAGAGCGGAAAGTCGGCGATCGAGCCGCAAAGATTCGGCTTTTGCGACTTGCCGTAATAGTCGAACGCTAGCTCGTTAGTCCGCGCCGTTACGTATTTTACGACCTCGGCGAACATCAAGGAGCCGTCGCCGTCCGCGTCCGCTTTCGGGTCGTTCGAGTCGAGCGCTTCGAGCAAACTCAGCGTGAAGAAGCCGTTTTTCACGTCGCGCGCCTTTCCGACGCCCTTCGTACGAGAAATCCCCCGGTTGGCAACTTTGCGGCAACATGATCGCGTCCGGCGCGTCCGCGACCTCGACGAGTCCTTTCGCTCCCGCCGTTTTCGTCGTAAAGATCGCCCGCGTCGGCGCTTCCGGGTCGTTTCGGCAAGCGTCGAGGATCGCCCGGCGGAAGGTCGCGTCGCTTTTTTCGGCGCGTCGAGCATGCCGTTGATCGAGACCGCGGAGCCGTAAATATCGCTCGGGCCTCGCGCTCGCCGTTTTTCGCTTGCGCGACGATTTACCGTCGCGGCGTCGCCGTCGTTTCGTCCCCCAAAAGCGCGCGAATTTCGCTCGCGCCCAACATTCCGATCGCCGCGACGACGCCGAGCGCCGCCGCTAATTTCTAATTTCTTTTTGCATTTTATCTATTTTCTCGTTCGCTCGTTCCGCGTAGTTTACGCCCCCGTCGAAAAACGCCGCGACAATTTTCTTGATATTTTAACGGAAATCGACGTTTGCTCAAGCGGCGCAAGTTTCGAATCGCCCCGCTTTCGCGCCCGTCGTTTCGCTCCCTAAAATAAGAACCGCGCCGCCGTTAAATTTTACGAAGATTTCACCAAAACGCCCGAAAAATTTTACCCCCCCAAAAAAACGCTCCGTTGCATTTTTTCCAATCCTCCCAACAAGTCGGAGGCCAAGC
>JAZNJF010000374.1:0-5659 GCA_045577885.1 Thermoguttaceae bacterium
GGTGCAAACCGGACGCACGCTCTTCGGCTCCGCTCCGGCGAAACACCAACAGTTGGAAGACCATTACTTCGGCGCAATTAAACCGCGCGATTTGAACTTTATGGCCGAGGTCGAAGAAGAGCTTTGGCGCTTGGGGATTCCCGCGAAAACTCGCCACAACGAGGTCGCGCCCGCGCAGTTCGAGCTCGCGCCGACCTTCGAAGAACTAAATCTCGCCGTCGACCACAACATGTTGACGATGGAGATTTTACGTCGCGTCGCCGAGAAAAACGGACTCGTTTGCCTCCTGCACGAGAAGCCGTTCGCCGGCGTCAACGGTTCCGGCAAACACAACAACTGGTCGGCGACGTACGGTTGGCGCAACCTCCTCGACCCCGGCGACGACCCGCGACGCAACCCGATATTTTTAGCGTTCTTAACGGCGATCGTTCGCGCCGTCGACCTTCACGGCGATCTCCTGCGTTGTTCGACCGTTACCGCCGGAAACGATCACCGCTTAGGCGCGAACGAAGCGCCGCCCGCCATCGTGTCGATTTACCTTGGCGACCGCTTGACCGAAACGCTCGAACAGGTGGAACGCGGGGTGTTCGAGGACTACCGCACGGACGTCCGCCCGTTGAAAATCGGCTTGGCGACCGCGCCGCGCCTCGAAAGAGACGACTCCGACCGCAACCGCACGAGCCCGTTCGCCTTCACCGGCAACAAATTCGAGTTCCGCGCCTGCGGTTCGAGCCAATCGTGCGCGCCGTTCAACACTTACTTAAACGCTTCGGTCGCGGAATCTCTCGACTACGTTTCGGAGCGCCTCGAACCGTTCAAGGGCGACTCCGCGACGTTCGACGTCGAGCTTCAAAAACTCCTCGCCGAATTGATTAAAACGCACAAACGCGTCGTTTACAACGGCAACAACTACAGCGAAAAGTGGGTGAAAGAAGCGGAGCGTCGCGGCCTGCCGAACCTGAAAACGTCGCTCGAAGCCTTGCGTCCGCTACTTGACGTCAACAATCACCGACTCCTTGAAAAATACGGCGTCTTTTCTGCGATCGAGCTGGAATCGCGGTACGAAATCTTCACCGAAGAATACGTCCGCAAGATTCAGATCGAGGGCGAAGTCGCTCGCGACATGGCGCAAAATATGATTTTGCCGGTCGTTTTAGACGAGTACGGCAAGCTGGTTCGGTCGTTGCAAGCCGCTCAAAACACGGGACTTGCCGCCGGCTTAACCGGTTTGAAACGCTCGACCGAAACGCTCGGCGCGCTTCTCGACGAACTCCAAGAACGAATCGCCGCTCTCGCCGCCTTTAACGCCGCCGTCGACGTTGAAAATTGCGAACGATATATCGAGGCGACGAAAGAGCTCCGTTCGACGGTCGACGCGCTCGAACTTATCGTCGACGACGACAAATGGCCGTTGCCGAAATACCGCGAAATGCTCTTCGTTTACTAAAAAGCTAAAAACGTTAATAGGCGACGCGTTACGCGGTTTCGATTTTACGTCGAAACCGCGTTTTTTCTTACCCCTTTGCCCGTCGTTATTTTTTTTTGAAAAAAACGTCGTTCGCCCCTTGACATTGTTTTTTGTGTTAGTTATAATACGTGTGTTGGTCAACTAGAACACCAGCCAAAAAATGAGATCGCAAAATGTTTTTTCAAATTGACGTTAGCGCGCCGACTCCGATTTACGAACAGATTTACCTCCAGGTGAAATTTTTGATCGCCAACGGAGTGTTTGCGCCGAACGAACTGATTCCGTCGGTTCGCGAGGTGGCGCGCGCTCTTGCGATTAATCCGCAAACGGTTGTGCGCGCGTACCGCGACTTGCAAAGCGAAGGCGTCGTCTATTCGGTGCGCGGACGCGGTTTAGCGGTCGATCCCAACGCAAAACAACGTTGTCTTGACGACCGTCTCGCCTTTTTCGAGAGCACGTTCGAACGTTTGCTGGACGAAGCTCTTCAAAGCCGTCTGCCGCCGGAGGAAATCCGCAAAACGGTTTTGTCGAAGCTTGAAAAAACATTAAAGAAGCGTTTCGCGTAACCGCAGCGATCTTTTCGCAAGGCGTATTGGTCGACCGGTTCGCCGATACGCCGTCGTTCCCCCATCCTTTTAATTTTTGCCCCATGAGCTAGGACAATGAACGATACCAACGCGCTTTCCCCTTCCGGCACAATGGCTTCAGTCGTCGAAAAAGTCGTCGCAGCCTGTAACATTTGCAAGGTTTACAAGAAAAAAAAGGCTCTTGACGCCGTCTCGTTTTTCATTGAACGCGGCTCGGTCTTCGCGCTCTTAGGCGAAAACGGCGCCGGCAAAACGACGGCGATTAAGATTCTACTCGGCGTCGTCGCGTCAGATTACGGCTCAGCGACTGTTTTTGGCCTCGACTCGCGTCGCGACGCTCTAGCCATTCGTCGTCGAATTGGTTACGTTCCGGAAGTTCCCGCGCTTTACGAGCGAATGACCGTCGCGGAAATGGGACGGTTTGCCGCCGCGTTTTACGAAAACGATTATTGGGGCGAGTATTCTCGTTTAATCGCCGAATATGAAATCGACCTAAACGCGAAAATTAAAGAACTTTCCAAAGGTTTAAAGGCGTTGGTTTCATTTTCGGTCGCGCTCGCGAGCGAACCGGAGCTTTTGATTCTCGACGAGCCGACGTCCGGGCTCGACGCGTTGGCGAGGCGTCGCATGTTAGAAACGCTCGCCGATTTCGCCGCGTCCGGCGGGACTGCGTTAATCGCAAGTCATCAAATGGCGGAAGTTGAGCGCGTCGCCGATCGAGTCGCAATACTAAAAAATGGGAGGCTTTTATTTAACGAACCGTTAATTGAACTAAAAAATCGAACCCAAGTTGTAACGGCGGTTGTTCGCGACGCATCGGACGCCGAACGCCGCCTTCTCGCCGCCAACTTCGCAACCGTTTTAAAAACGGACGCTTGGGGCGAGCAAACGCGAATCGTCGGTCGCGATTTAGCGTCAGATTTCGAAACGAAAATCCGCGCCGAATTAGGCGACCGGCTTCTCTCGCTCGAAACCTCGACGCCGAATCTCGAGGAAATTTTCGTCGCGGCAATGGGGCGTTCCTAGATAACGTCGCCTGAAACGCGATCGCGAAAACGCGTTGTCAAACAAAGGCGTTCCGGTCGACCGCAACGCTTTTACCGTCCTTTTGTTTTCGTTCGCCGTATTCCACATTCCCTGTCGAGGTTTGATATGCGCAACTCCGCCAACGGATTTAAAACGCTGTATTTCAACGACTTGAAAAGAGCTTTCGTTCCAACGATCGTTCTCGCGCTATTTGCCGTCGCTTTCGACGTTTTCTGCGCAAAGACAACCTCGATAGGACTATACGACGAAGATTATTGTTCCTATTGGATTTGGCTCGTCCCGTATTTTACTTGCTTAAGCTGCGCGATCTTACCGGCTTACGCTTTTATCGCCGAGCGTCAAGAAGGCGGTTTCGACGTGTTAAAACGTCTGCCGGTTTCAACCGCGACCGTTTATTGGGCGAAACTTAGCGCAATTTTAACGCTGATCGCCGCGACGTGCGTCTTCTTCGTCGTTTCGAGTTTCGCGATCGACGTTTATTACGACGACGCGGCGTCGACGACGCTTCTCGCTCAATTTAAAGGCGACGACGTCAAGGCTTCGCGTTTAAGAATCCGTTTCCTCGCCTATATGTTTTCCGCGTTCGAACTCTTTTGTTGGAGCGCGTTTTGGGCGACGCGAACGCGCCGTCTTATCGTTGCGTTTTTCGCGTCCGTCGCGGCGGCGCTCGCGACGAATTTTTTGGTCGGTTTTGTCGTCGTTCTGGTCGTCGCCGCTTTGGGCGGCGTCGCTTGGAGTTTGGAAACGTTCGCGCGTTGCCCCGTTTTCCTCGGTCTCTTTTGGCTCAATGCTTACGGTTCGTCGGCTACGGTTGCGCTCGGAGGCTTCGGAGCGTTACGTCTCGCCGTCTTAATAATTCCGCTTTACGGGATTTACCGCCAATGCCGCCGCGACGGCGCGTCAACGGCATTTATCCTCAACAGCTAACCAGCGTCTTTGCAAGAGATAAATATTGGACGCCGATATTTTAGCAAACGAAAGAAACGTCGAAATGAAACTTCAAAAAAAAGCGTTTAACACCCTATATTCCAAAGAGTTGCGCGATTCGCTTTATCGTTCGATCGGCGTCGCGCTCGCGACGTTAACGCTGGGTTATTACTACGCTGCGCTCTGTTGGTCGCTCGGCAAAGGACAAGGTCATTTCTTGAACGACTACTACTTCCCGTTTTGGGCGGCGCAAGCGCCGATTTACTTGTTCCTAGGTTGCGCGATTTTGCCCGCTTGCGCGTTCGCCGCCGAGCGAAAACGGGGAGGTTGCGACGTGTTAAAACGTTTTCCAACGTCGACGCTAACCGTTGTTTTCGCGAAAATTAGCGCGATTTTAACGTTAAGCGTCGCGGCGTGCGCGCTTCTCTTCGTCTCGAGCTTCGCGTTCGATCTTCGCCGCGACCTGCCGCTTTCGACGACGCTTTTGGAACAAGTCGTCGACGCCGAAGGCGCCTTGAACGTCAACGCGCTTTCTCGTCTTTCCATTTGCCTCTTCGCGGCGTTCGAACTCCTTTGTTGGAGCGCGTTTTGGGGAATGCGAATCCGTCGCGGCGCGCTTGCGACAGCGGCTACCGTCGCGTCGACGTGTTGCGTTTGGAGCGTTCTCGGCGTCTTGTTCGATCAGAGCGCGTTACAACATTTAACAGATTGTCCGGCGATCTTAACGCCAATATTTTGCCTTGTCGCCGGACTGAGCAACTTCTTTCAATACGACTTTTACATCGAATTACGCGCGCTAGTTTGTCTCGTCCCGCTTTACGGGATTTATCGCCAATGCCGCCGCAACGGCGCGACGACGGCGTTTAATCTTCCAACTTAACCCGATCTGTCGCAAGCCCCAAACTCCGGACGCCAACCTATATTTCACCAAACGAAAGGAACGCCGAAATGAACCGCGTCAACAACAGGTCGTTTAACGCTCTGTTTTACAAAGAATTGCGCGACACGTATCATTATCCCCTCGCCGTCGTCGGCGTTCTTCTCGCCGCTTCGCTCCTTTTTATCAACTGGCATTACGCGCTGGGCTCCAGCCAACACGTCGGCGTTCTTGCGTTCGTCGACGCGTTAATCACCCATTTTGCCGGGCATTGGGGGCGTTACGCGCTCTTCTCCGTTTTTATTCTCGCGACGCTTTTGCCCGCCGGAATGTTCGCTCGCGAACGCAAAACGCAGGAGTTCGCCTGTTCGCAACGTTTCCCGGTCTCGCTGCAAACCGTTTTCCTTGCGAAACTTAGCGCCTCGTTCGTCTTGCTCGCGCTCGTCGCCGCCGGGTTCGTTTTGACTGGTTTCTGTTTCGACTTGTTATACGGTATGACGCCGTTTAGCGCGCTAACCGAGTTTGCCCGTCGATACGATCCGCATGAATTTTCCCAATGCAAAGCGTTCGCGCTATCCCCGTTCGAACTCTTGATTTGGAGCGCGTTTTGGGCGACGTTAATTCGACGCGAAGCGTTTGTCGTTACGACGTCGCTTCTCTCGACTTTCGCCGTTTGGGCGGTCGTCGGTTGGGTAGCGACCTCCGTCGGAGACATGCCGACGACTTTGACGTCTACCGCTACTTGGCGCCCGC
>JAZNJF010000375.1:0-1806 GCA_045577885.1 Thermoguttaceae bacterium
GGGGGGGCGAGAATAATATACGTTGAGAAAAGTATACCGGTAAACCGAGGTTTTGTCAAGTAGTCGCGAGAGTGCAAAATGACGCGCCGTTTGTTTGGGGGCGTAGAAAACAAACGGCATGTCGTATTGGATAACTTAATATTAAGAAAATATTAACGCTCGCTAAGAGGCGGAAGCGATAATGGGGATTTAACGAACGTTCCAAGCGTCGAGGCGCCAGGTTTCGCCGTTCCAAACGAAGACGCCGAACGCGCCGGTCGCGAGTTTGAGCTTTTCCGGAATCGGCGCGTCCGACGGTAACAACGCCGTCGCAAACCTTGCGATTCCGTTGCTTGTCGTCGCGACGACCGTCTCGCCGGAATGTTCGACGACAACGCGCGCCGCAAACGAACGCCAATCGTCGCCGAGTCGGTCGACGCGCTCCTGCAAAAACGTCCAACCGAGCGGAAGCCGTTTCTCCGCGTCCCAACGTTTGAGCGCCGCAAGTCCCGCCGCTTCAAGCGCTTCCGACGTCGCGTTTTCGTCGCCGTCGCCTAATTCGACTTTGCCGAGCCGTCGCGCGACTTCCGCTTCCGGACGCCCGTCGTCGGCGCCGTAATCGAGTTCCGTCAAAAATTCCTCGACGATAGGTTCCGCGTTAACTCCTTGCGCCGACGCAATTTCCGTCGACGTTTCAAGCGTGCGACGAAGCGGCGCCGAGTAAAAAGCCGTCGGGCGCAAACCAAGTTCCGCCAATTTTTCGCCGAGCCGCCGACCTTGCGCGCGACCTTCGGCGGTCAGCGGCAAATCGGTGCGAGCGCCGACGCGTAAAATAACGTCGCCTTTTTCAAACGTGTTGCCGTGTCGGGCGACGATAAGCGTCGTTTCGGTGCGTCGCATTTCTTGCGTCATTGCGTTAAGTCTTTCAAAAATAAGGGATAATTGTTGGTTGCGCGCGTGAAAAAGCGTTTCGTCGAACGAAAAACGGTCGAGTTGGGAAAAAACGACGCGGCGTCAAAAAGCGTTGGGTTGGGCGGGAACGGCGAAGTTTAACGGTCTAAAAGTTCGCCGCGACTTCGTAAAACCGCCGCGACCCGTTCGAGGTCTTCCGGCGTGTCGACGCCCGACGTAACCCCTTCGAAACCGGGGGGATACGCGCCCTCGATCATTTGAATTTTATAGCCGTTTTCGATAAAACGCAGCTGTTCGAGCTGTTCCAGTTTCTCGTATTCGCCTTTTTTCGAGTTGGCGAAGAAGCGGAGCGCGTCGAAACGATAAGCGTAAAGTCCGACATGACGCAGGATAGGGCTGAACGGCGACGCGGCGCGCAACGCTTCTTCGCCGCGAATCGCCGGAATGATGTTTTTCGTGAACCAAAGCGCGTCGCCGGTTTTCGCGACGGCGACGGTCGTTCCGCTAAACGGCGACGTCTTTTTCGCGGCGCGCAACGCGTCGAGCGCTTCCCAGTTGAGACGCGTGTAAATCGTCGCGACGTCGGCGTTTATGTTGTCGCGGAGCGCTTCGATTAAATCGACGACAAAATTCGGCGGGCAAATCGGGTTGTCGCCTTGCAGGTTGACGACGACGTCCGGCGTCTCCTCGCGGAACGAAACGGCGGCCCAAGCGCGGTCGGAACCGGAGCGGCAGGAGCTCGACGTAACGACGACAGGAATGCGCCGCGACTCGCAAAATTCGACGATGCGTTCGCTGCGGTTTTCGAGATCCGGCGTTTCGGTCGCGACAACTGCGTCGCAATCGGGGACTTGAGCGCAGACGGCGTCGGCGATTTCCCAAACGCGTTGCAAAATCGCTTTGCCTTCGAGCTTT
>JAZNJF010000376.1:0-1794 GCA_045577885.1 Thermoguttaceae bacterium
ACTTCGAACAGCGCGACCGCGATTAGGTTAAGTTTCTTCATTGTCGATCTTCTCCAAGTTCAAGGCCGCCGGTTCTTCCGGCTCCGGCGCGACGGGGGCGGGGGATTCGTCAGGAGCGGCGGGGGCGGGAGCCGGTTCGACCGTCTTGGCCGGTTTCGTTTTCGAACGGGCGCGGCGCTTTTTTTTCGGTTCTTCCGGAGGCGCGGCGGCGGGAGGTTCGACGTTAGATCGCGATTTCGCCGACGCGGCGCGGTCGACCGCCTCTTTCAACGCGTCGCCAAACGTCGGCTCGTCGACGAGCGGAAGCGAACCGACCGCCGCGCCGTCGCGCCGACGAACGACGCGGATTCGTCCGTCGACCGCGACGACGTCGAACGCGCCCGCCCGAACTTTAATAAGCGGCGAGTTCATCGCGGGGAGTCCTTTCTTGCGTTAACGTCAACTTTCGAGCGCGGTCGGTCGCGCCAACGCGACGTAAAAAACGCCGTCCGGGATTCCCGGTCGAACGACTTCCCAGCCGAGCAGGACGGAGCCCGGCGTCGGCGACGTCGAAAACGCTCCGGACGCGGCGTCGGTCGGCGCGTAATAAATCGCTTGCCCGGCTTTGCGTTCGTAAGACTCCGACGCGGCGAAATCGTCGACGCCGAACGCGAACGTTCCTTCGTCGGCGAACCAACCGAGTTCCCCGGCTTCAACCTTCGTTTCCGCGACGCCGAATTGCGGCGACGTCGCGAAGGACGGCATAAAGATCGCCCCGGCGGGAACCGGCGGCGCGACGACGCTCGGGTCGTCGCTTTTCGGGACTTCGGCGTAAAAGCCGCCGCCGTCGACGACGCGGGTTCCGGGACGGCGCAATCCAAATTTATCGGACATATCGGTTCAACTCCTTTCGTTGCGGTTCTTGCGGTTCGGCGTCAAGCGCCTTTGCAGACGACGAGCGCGTCCCAATGCTTGACGGAAACGCCGTAAGGGTAAATGACGCGGTACGAAACGCCCCATTCGTCCGGAAGGTCGAACTGCTCGAGTTGCGGCGACTCGTACCCGAGAACCTTGTTGACGCAAAACGCCGGTCGGCGCGCCGGGTCGCGGAGCAGAACCCAAAGCGTCGCGGCGTTTTGCGCGACGAACGAGCCTTTTTTCGCCAACGCGTCGGAGAGGTACGGCCAAACGAGCGGCTCGAACTCCCCTTGGTAAACGTTGCGCGTCCCCATTCCGGCGTCGACCGAAATATATTCGGACGAATAAAGTCGGTTCGCGAGCGCGCCGAGCGTCGGGCCGCAAATAAGCCGCTCCCCGCCGGTCGCGAGCGGGAAACCGTTTTCGTTCGTCGCGCCGACGAGTGCCGACTTCGCGCGCCCGATTCCTTCTTCGCTAAGCGCCGAGGTCGGAACGCCTTCCTTGTCGACAAGGAGGTTGCCGCGCTCTTCGCTAACGAGCGGTTTCCCGTCCGGTTCGTAAAGCGCTTTCCCGTCGAGCGCGTCCCAAAAGAGCTCGGCGACGTCGCGCTCGACGCATTGATTCGGAAGCTCGTTGAATTGGCGAACGAGTTCCGCGAACGCGTCGATTTGGTCGTTGACGATCATCATATAAGGAACGGTAAACGACGCGGCGTTCGGCTTGGCCGTTTGGGTGAACTCTTTCGTTTCGAACGAAACTTTCTCGATCTTGCCGGTCGCGGCGATCTCTTGGAGCCGACCGACGATCGTCGGCGAATAGCTCTTCACCGCGGTAAAGTCGGCGAGCGTGTTCGTCTTCGCGAGCTTGTCCCAAAGGGGCGTCGCCGTTTGCGCGCCC
>JAZNJF010000377.1:0-27187 GCA_045577885.1 Thermoguttaceae bacterium
TGCGGCGCAACGATTTGCGACGGAGCCGGCGAATAAGTCGGCGACGCCGGCGCTTGCGGCGCGACGGTCGAAGACGCGACGTCCGGCGTTTGCGGAACTTGCGAAACGAAAACGGTCGTCGGCGCCTGCGCTTGCGGATAAACGAGCGATTGCGTCGCGGGCGGAGTCGGCGTCGGATACGCGTCGGCGCCTTGGAAGGCCGGAGTTTGCGACGGAGCGCCGTACGCCGTTTGCGTCGAAGCCGGAACGAACGGAGCGGTCGCAAACGGTTGCGCGGCGGTCGGTTGCGTCGAGCCTAAACGACGCGCTTGCTCGGCGTTGCGACGGGCGGCTTCGTAACGAATTTCGGCGAGGTCTTTCGCGCCTTCCGGTCGCGTTTCCCAGTGCGGCGGGGGCGTCGTCGAGCCGATTTTCTTAACGACCGACGCGCCGGTTCCGAAAACGTTCGTTTGTTCGCGCCAATCGCCGGAATAAACGTCGCGATAATACGCCTCTTCTTCCGGCGTTTTCGGTTCGTATTGCGCGTAAGGATTCTCGTTTTGCGCGTAAGGATTCGAACCGCCGACTTGCGAATCGGTCGACTGACAAGAGCAAAAGATCAACGGGCAAACCAACGTCGCCGCCGCGAGTCGAGTCGACCAATCGCCGACGCTTCGACGCGTCGCGTCGCTTTCGAAACGCTTACCGTTAAAGAACTTCATGACGAGCTTCCTTTCCAAAATCGACGCGACGGAGCGCCGACGATTGTCAACCAAATGAACGCGCTTCCGCGCGGCGACGCGCCGCGTTCTCGAAAAAGCTCGCGATACGAAAGGCGCTTCTATCGAAATTATCGGCAAAACCGTTTAAAGATTTAACAATTTTCGACAAAATCGAAAAATTTTCTTCATTTTAACGCAAAAATCGCCGCGCTTCCGCCGACACGCTTCGCCTTCGCTTCTTTTGCGCTTATTGATTCAAACGCCCTTTCTTAATATAAGCGAGTCGGCAAGGACGAGCAAGCGTCGTTAAGCGCCGCAAAACGCGAACGCCAACCGCGCCGTTTCGGTCGCCGCCGAGTCGATAAGTCCGAGCTTTTCGCAACCGAGCCAAATGAAACGCAACGCGACGACCGTCAAGAAAACGCTCAACGCCCTGTTGACGTAAACGAGCCAACGCGCGTTAAAAAACGTCTTCAGCCCCGCGACGAGAAAGACGATCGCGAGATTGCAAAGCGTTATCGAAACAAAGAAAGCGAGCAAATACGTCGTCGCGACGCCCCAACCGCAATCGCGTTGAAAAGCGGAAACGTTCAGCGCGTTGACGGTAAAGGAGTATATCCAAAGGTTGGGATTCAAGAAGTTAAGCGCGACGATCAAGTAAAAGGGGCGACGCGGTTTTTGGCTGAAGTCGAAGTCCGCCTCCGTCGTTCGGAACTCGGCCCAAGCGATGCGGAAGAGGAGCGCCGCCCCCGCGAACGCGACGCAGGCCAACGCGCCGCCGGAAATGTTCGAAACGACGAAAAGCGCCAACGCCAACGCGAACGGATCGGTGCAAACCGGCGCGAACGCCGCCCGCCAAGCGGAACGAGCCCCGTTCGCCAGCGTTTCCGAAACGATAATCGTTTGAAGCGGGCCCGGCGAAACCGCTCCGAAAAAACCCAGCCCCGCGCCCATCGCAATCGCTCCGACGAGCGCCGTCGTTGCTTCGACCGCCATTTTATCCCCTTCGCATCTCTTTTTATATTGGTGTTTAGCGTCCCTTAAATAACGCTCGTCGTTCGTCGTTTCGTCGACGCGTTCGCAAGGAGCGCAAAATTTCCCGTTATTTTAACAGATTTTCGCAAAAACGCAACGTCCGCCCCGCTCCGCTTCTTGCCAAAATCGCCGGACGCGTTATCATTATTAATAACGGCGTCAATAACGGCGCCGCTCCTCGACTCGCCTTGCGGGCTCGCACTCCCCCTAAAAAACGCAAGCCATTTTAAATCAACGCTTAGGAATCCGCCAATGTTCGACGCGAACCTCTCGACGCCGGAAATCGCCGCTTGGCTCCGAGAAACGGACGCGGAGCGCCTCCAAACGCTTTGGGACGCCGCCGACCAAATTCGACACGAACGCGTCGCCGACGCCGTTCGACTCCGCGGGCTCGTCGAAATCTCAAACCGCTGTTCTCGCAACTGTTTATATTGCGGCGTTCGAGCGGAGCGGCGCGTCGAGCGCTATCGAATGACGCAAGAGGAAATCCTCGAATGCGCGAAGTTCGCGAAAAAAAACGGTCTTGCGACGCTCGTTCTGCAAGCGGGCGAAGACCGAACGCTCGACGCGGGATTCGTCGCCGAAACGGTTCGAGCGATTCGCGACGACTTCGGCTTGATAGTAACGCTAAGTCTCGGCGAACGAACGGATTCCGAACTTGTCCGTTGGCAAGAAGCGGGCGCGAGACGGTATTTGGCGCGTTTTGAAACGTCGAATCCGGCGCTTTACCGCGCGCTTCACCCGAACGTCGACGGTTCCGGTTTAACGGAGCGAATCGACTTCTTAAAGCGTTTGCGCAAAATCGGTTACGAAGTCGGAAGCGGCGTCATGATCGGGATTCCCGGCCAAACGTTCGACGACTTGGCGCGCGATTTGACGCTCTTTCGCGAACTCGACCTCGATATGATCGGCTCCGGCCCCTTCCTGCCGCACCCGGGAACGCCGTTAGGGACGCTCGAAGTTTGCGACGGTTATTGGCAAACGGCGCCGATCGCTTCCGCTCTTTCGCCGTTCAAACCGGAAAGTTCCGCCGCGCCGCGCTTTACGTTCCGTTACCCAACGTCGAGCGATCAAGTTCCGAATACGAACGACGTCGCGTTTAAAGTCGTCGCGCTGACGCGGATTCTTTGCCCGGACGCCAATATTCCCAGCGTTACGTCGGTCGCGACGCTCGACGGAAGCGGCGGACGTAAAAGCGCGCTTTCTCGCGGTGCAAACGTCGTTATGCCGAACATTACGCCGACCAAATATCGCCGACTTTACGAGATTTACCCGAATAAAGCGGCGACGTTCGAGGACGCGGAAACAACGCTGCAAACGGCGTTGAGGCAAATCGACGAAATCGGACGCTTTCCGGGCGTCGGGCCGGGCTCGTCGAAGCGTTTTCTAGAGCGCGTCGCCGACGTTCCTAAGCGCGAGCGTTAGCGATTCTTACGACCGCTTCGTAAGCGCTGTTTTTACAACGGTTGCGCAAGGCGAATTTTGCAACGCCTCGACGCTCCCTACAAACAACCTTTATTTATCGTTGACTTAAACTTTTCAAAAAATTCTTTGATTTCGTCGATTTTATATCCGGTTATTACCTGTAGATCGTAATAATTGTCTTCTTTACTTATCTCAATGCCAACTTGTAAAACTTCGGCAATGAGTTTTATCCGCTTTTTCGATAAGTAGACGTTGCGCGTACAATCCAAAGCGCTCGCCGGCGCCCGCGCGTTAGTTGGCGACGATAATTTATACTTCCGCAAAGGCGCGATAAATCTTTTAATTAGATACGCCGCCGTCCTATCCATTCGCGCTCTTTTTTTAGAAGACAGACCGGACTTTCGCGACCAATAGGGAGGCCCGATACAAAAGGTCAAATTGAAGCCGAGAATCATATCGACGTCTTTATACGTTAAATTGGTAAAATTCATTTTCTTCCCTTTCGCCAATCTAAGCCAACTTTTAAACTAGTTTTTAAACGCGATTTTTATCTCGGGCCGAAAAAACGCTCCCCGCCTTTACCGTCCCCCCCCATTAACCGTTTGATTTACGCAGCAATTATAAGAAATTATCGTCGTTGGCGCGTCGCCGACGTTCCCGGCGAGAGCGTTAGCGCGTTCCGACGTTCCGCGCTAAAAAACTCCGCCGTTACTCCTTTCTCTTAGGCTCTTAACGCCGACGGACGCGTCAACGACGCCGCGTCGTTTTTATTTTTCCGTTTTTTCCTCCTCGACCGCTTTTTTCGACGCGACTTCCGCCGCCATTTTGTCGAGTTCCTCGATTGTAAAGCGCGTCGCGACAACGGAATGCTTGTTCTCGTCGTCCCGATATTTGACGTAAGTGATCGCGACGATCGTCCCGTCGTCGAACCGCGAAACGCCGGGGTACCCGCAATCGCCGCGCCAAGGTTTCGCGAACGAATGTAACAATTTAACGCGATAATCGCCCGGCTTCGCTTGCTTCAAGTCGTCGTAACTCCCGACCCAACCGACGAAATTCCCTCTTTCCCCGCTCCCTAAGGCTTGGTCGCGAAAGCAGATAAAGAGGCGTTCGTCGTCGACGTAAGCGCCGATATGCCGGTCGCCGGTCAGTTCCCAGCTCGTGTCGGTCGGCGTCGACCAAGTTTCGCCGCCGTCGGCGCTGAACGTCATACAACTCCGACCTTTATGCGTATTTTCGCGCATCAGGCAGCAGATTTCCTTTTTATCCGGCGACCAAAACGCGAACGGTTCGCAAAGTTCTTTACCCGGAACGTCGGCGATCGTTCGCGGTTCGCTCCAAGTAAAGCCGGCGTCGTCGGTTACGGAGACGGCGACTTCGAGCCGACCGGCGACTTTCGGCTCTTTGTTGAGAAGCGTTCCGTCGGCCGCGCGGCGTCGATGAAAGAAGCCGAGATACCGTCCGTCCTCGACGCCGGGATTCGCCGGAACGATCGAGCTGAACGCCATCACGTTCTTAAAACCGAGCGGCTCCTTCTCTTCCCAACTCTCGCCGCCGTCGGCGCTTACGATGCGCGGCATCAACGGCTGCGCGGAGAAAACCCAATGCCAAGCCTTGCCGTTTTTGTCGACGAGTCGGTAAATACTCGGGCAGTTGACATGCTTCTTGTACCCCGCCGGAGCGCGGTCGTCGAGGCGTTCCCAAGTCTTGCCGCCGTCGCGACTTCGGGCGATCGGCCCCGCCGGGCCGCCGTGATTGACGCACCAAACGAGCAAAATCGAACCGTCCGGATTCAGGACGGAATACGGATGCCCTTGGTAAAGATCGGGCGTTCCGGCGGCGACAACCGTTTGTCGCTCGACGTCTTGCGAAATATCGAGCGTCGGAACCGCGTCTTGCGCCCAAGCAAGCGACGCGGCGCCGCCCAACGTTCCAAGCGCCGACGACGCCGCGCCGCCAAATATCGATAAAACCGGCAACGCCGAAAACACCGACGCCGAAAGCGCCGTCCAAAACGCAACTCGTTTTTTAACAAAAGTTAAAACACGACGTTTTCCTCGTTCGCGCGCCCGTCTTTCCTCGTCGTTCCAAGTCATTTTGTTTCTCCTTCAAAAGCGCTACATCAATTAGCGTTTAATCGCAATATTAAACCGACGGCCAAAAGTTTCCAACCCTTTTGTTCGCTTCGTTATTTTTCAATCGTTATCCAAACATCTTTTTTTAACGACTTACAACGTCTCTATTCAACGTTCGAAAACGGCGCGCCCGCTTTGCCGAACGATTTTTCCAGCGTCGCGGCGTCGCGGTCAAATCGGCGCGTCGTCCAAAAGAATCGACTTTGCCCCAACAACAAACGCGGACTGACGACGCAACGTTCTATCTCCTTTAACGCGGCGGGGTTAGCCTTGCCCCAATCGTCGCCGACGCGGCGGGAAACGAGCAAAACGCGATACTCGCCCGGCTCGAGATCGTCGAACGCGAAACGTCCTTCGAAGTCGGCGACCGCGAAACGAGCGCCGCGCGCTTCCAATTCGGCGACGACGTTCTCAAATCCCGGCGGATTCGGACGTTGCGGAGACGCGTCGCCCAACGCGATCGGCGTCGTCCAACGTTCGCCGGTCGGAAATAAAAAGACGAAAGCGCCGTCGTCCGGAGCGATCGTTCCGGTCGCCGTTCGATACGTCAGCGCGCCTTCGGCAAAGACGGTCTCGCTCGCAACCGTTTGTTTTTTAGCGTTTACGTCGTCGGATCCGCCGCCGTTTTTCGCGTTGCCGGCCCAAAACGCGCCGACGACGAACGCGCTCCCCAACGCCGCGACGCCGACCGCTCCCCAAACGAGTTTCGAAATTCCCCCGACGTCCGCGTTTTCTTGCGTCGCCCACGTCGCGCCTTCCAAAACGGGCGGCGCAACCGGCGGTTTTACAACGGATTGCGCTTTCGGCTCCGCGCGAAGTCGGCGGAGAAATTCGGCGTCGGAAACCTCCTTTCGCGTCAGCGGCGACGCGGCGTCAATTTCGTCTTCCGTTCCGCCCCAAGCGCTCGACGTCCCCGTTTCGGCGCGCCGCCAGTTTTCCGGGCGTTCTTTCCGGGGCGTCAAATGCGACGCGATCGTCGCGCCGGACCGCCGCGCCGAAACCGCCCAATCCTCGCCCTTTTCTTCGCTTTCGTCGTTTAACGCAACGCGTTCGTTTTGCCCGGTTTCCCCAACAAACGCGGACGTCCCCAACACGCCGTCTTGCCCGTTTCCTCCGTCTTCGCTATCTTGCCCGTCTTCGGACGTCGGAATATCCGGCACAATCAACGCCTGTTGACAACGCGGACAATAAACGATCGCTCCTCGACGCGACGCGGGAAAGGTCGTCAACCGCCGACACCGCGTACAAAAAAAAGATACCGTCGCCATTTTACGCTAATTCTCCGTCGTTTCCTTCGTTATATTCATCGCTAAGCGCCCAAACGTCGCGTTTTCTCAACGTTTGTCGCGGCGCCGGGAACTCTCGCCCGCCGTTTTTCTTCAAATTGGGCAAATTACGCAAAAAAAGCGTTCGTTCGCCGTTTTTTTCACCTCGGAACGCCGCGCAAGCCGTTAAGACGATTAGGAATGTTTTCGCTTGGTCGCGACGCGCTTCGCCGCCGTTCGCCCTCCCTTATATTTTTATTTTACCGAGAATCCTATGTCGAGTCAACACAAAGCGCCGCAAAACGCTTCGAAAACCCGCTTTACGCGCCTTCGTTTCGCATTTTGCGTCGCGCTCGTCGCGGCGTTCGGACTCGTCGGCGCCGAAACGCCCCTTGAAGCGGCGCAGTCTCGCGTCGTCATGAAGGACGGGCGCCTCTACGTCGGCGGCGTTTTCCCGACGCAAAGCGTTCTCGAACTCCCCAATCCGAAAAAAGAACGCGATTCGGCGCCGGTTAAATCGGAAAAAATCGTCGTTCTCGACGACGAGTTGCGCCGAATTTACATCCCGAAAGGCAACATCCTCGACGTCGCGCCTGACGAATCGGGAACCGCGCTCGAAGTCTTCAAGATTCCGCAACGCGTCTGCAACGACCCGTCGAAGCGAATCGGGATTCTCGGTTATTATCGGGCGACGTCGGAGTTCGACGAGTTCGGCCGCCGCACGATTCTCGCGTCCGGGCAAACGATCGTTCAAGGAATCACCGAAATCGCGCCGACTTACGTTCGCGTCCAAGGGCTGACGCACAACGTCGACTCGCGCCTTTCGCCGCACTCGATTCCGCGCAAAACGCTTAGCGCTCTCGTCAAAAAGCGGATCGATCCGACCGTTCTCGACGACCGGTTGCGCGTTTACCAGTTTTACGTTCAAGCGACCCTTTACGAACAAGCGGCGGAAGAGCTGCAGGAAATCATCGACGATTTCCAAAACGACGAAGCGAACGACGCCCGGCTCGACGTCGCGTTGCGGTTGATCAAACAGCTTGCCGCGGAACGACTTATCGCCGAACTCGAGCTGCGTCGCGCCGCCGGGCAACATCGCAAAGTCAAAGAGCTTCTCGACTCGTTCGAAGCCGACCGCGTTTCGCCGGAAAAAATCCAAGCGATTCGTCGAATGCGCCGCGAATACGAAGACGAAGACAAACGCCGCGCTCACATCGTCGAACGCGTTCAAACGCTCGCCGACCAACTTGAAGACGCCGACTTGAAAAAAACGTTTGCGCCGCTCGTCGTCGAAATCGTTAAAGAGTTAAACGTCAACACGTTGCCGCGCTTCGTCGCGTTCGAGCAAGCGGAAAACGACGGCTCGCTGACCGACGGCGAAAAACTCTCGATCGCGCTGAGCGGTTGGCTCGTCGGCAACGTCGCTTCCGACAAGCGTTTAGAGCTGACGGCGTCGATTTACCGCGTTCGCCAACTTTCGCGACGTTACCTCCTCGAAACCCGTCCCGCGCAACGACTTGCGCTTTGGGACGAAATCCGCGCCGAGGAAGCGTCGACGCCGGAGCTCGTTTCGCGCGTTTTATTGACGATGAAGCCGCCGAAAAGCCCGCCGAGCTCGAGTCGCGAAACCCCTTACCAATACGAACTTAGCGTTCCGTCGTTCCAAGACGGCAAAACGTTCTCCTATTGGGTTCAGCTTCCGCCGGAATACGACCCGAACCGCAAGTACCCGACGATTATCACTTTACACGGCGAACGTTCCTCCCCCGAGCAACAGCTCAACTGGTGGTGCGGACCTTGGGTCGAAAAAACGACGGCGCAAGGCAAGAAAGTTCGCGAACGTTACGGCCAAGCGACGCGCTTCGGTTACATCGTCGTCGCGCCGCGCTGGACGGAGCCGGGACTCGGGTACGACTTCTCCGCGACGTCTTGCGCCGCCGTCCTTTACACGATGCGCGACGCGTTGCGGCGCTTTTCGATCGACACGGATCGCCTCTTCCTCTCCGGTTTTCTCGCCGGCGGCGACGCGGCTTGGGACCTCGCGCTGGCGCACCCCGATCTTTGGGCGGGCGTCGCGCCGATTTGCGGCTCCGCGACCTTTTTGACCGAAATCGTCCGACGCAACGGCAAATTTGTCCCGCTTTACGCGATCGGCGGCGAACTCGACGGCGGCAAGCTCGCTACCAGCAGTCGAACGCTCGACTGGGGAATGGACTTTACCCGCCCGTTCGACATGACTTACGTCCAATACAAAGGACGCGGCGTCGAACCGTTTTCGGAGGAAACGACGCGCGTTTTCGAATGGATGCGGACGCGAACGCGACGCTTTTTCGTTACGGAGGAACGCGAAGTTTACTCGACTCGTCCTTGGAACAATTTCTTTTGGAACGTCGAGTTATTCGATTTTCCGAGCAAAGCGATGATCGATCCGCTCTTCCCGCCGAAGCTGGAGCGCGATTATAAAGGCGCGTCGACAAAGACGTTTCGCATCGCGGGCAACAAGTTGCTTATCGACACGCGAGCGAATCGCGGCGTCGTTTTCCTTTCGCCGGAGCAACTCGACTTCAACCGCCGGATGGAAGTCGTCTTCAACGGCAAAAAACTGACGCCGCAAAACGGTCGCGTTCCGGGCAGTTCGCTCGTTATGTTGGAAGACGCCCGCACTCGTTGCGACCGTCAACACCCGTTTTGGGCGTCGCTTAACTCCGAATTTCCCGGGGAATACAACGAATGGGAACCGCAAAAAAAGGACGATAAGTAAACTAACGACGTCGCGTCGCCAACCAACGTCAAAACGACGCGACGTCGTCAACCTTTTTTCGGCGAACGCAAACGCCGTCCTTCGCGGGCGGCGTTTTTTCGTTATCCCCTTCCCTTCGTTATTTTTTCATTTTATCGCCGCTCGTTTTTCGACGCGGCGCCGTTTTATTCGCAAGGCTTAACGCCTTTTTTCCGCCAAAAGCCGCGTCCAAAGCGCTTCGTACTTCCGCGTCGCGCTTTCGACGCTAAACTCTTGCGCGACGCGGTTTCGGTTGCGTCGACCGAGTTCTTCCCGCAACGCGGCGTCGCCCGTTAGCGTCAACATTTTATCGCGCCAAGACTTGCCGTCGTCGAACGCGCAAATTTGCGACGTCGCGTCGTCTCCCAAAATCTCGGCGACGCCCTCGACGTCGGAGCAAAGCGCCGCTTTCCCAACGCTCGCCGCTTCCAACAACGCGTTCGGCATTCCCTCCCAACGCGACGGCAGGGCGAAGAGGTCGGCGCTCGCCAAAATTTCCGGAACGTTCGGTCTCCAACCCGCGAAAAACACGACGTTTGCGAGTCCGTTCGCGTCGACGATTCGCCGCAGCGCGTCGCGTTCCGGGCCGTCGCCGACAATCCAAATTTCCCAATCGTTCGCGATTTGCGGCGCCCAAGTCGCGGCGTTTTTCAGAAACCGATCGAACCCTTTTTGCGGCGCCAACCGCCCGACGCAAACGATTCGTTTTCGCCGTCCGAACGGTTCCGGAACCCAAGTAAAATCGGCGTTTGCGTTTGTCGTTTCGAGCGTTTCTAAGTCGGGAACGCGAACGCCGTTCGGAATCGATAAAACGCGCTCTTTCGGCAGCCGTCCGACGGTTCGCGAAAAGTCGGCGGTCGCTTCCCCGACGCAAACCCAAGCGTCGACGAGACTTCGCGTCCAACGGTCGAGCGCGAGCCTCCGCGGCGCGTCCCGCTCCGCGACCCGAATCCCGGAGCAAACGACCGGAACCCCCGCCGCGCGCCCGGCGAAGCGTCCGAAAATATTCGCGTGAAACATAAACGACTGCAAAACGGCGACTTGCCGCCGCTTCAGTTCCCGCGTCAACCGCCGAAAAACCGACGGCGCGTTCCGCAATCCGGTCAACCCCAGCTCGACCGTTTCGACGCCGGCCTCCCGAAAAAGCGGAACAAGCGAGTTTTCCAAGTCGCGAGCCAACCCGCTCAACGAAAAGACGACCGGTTCGAAGCGCGTTAAGTCGAGCGACGTCGCGAGTTGCAACAACGCTTTTTCCGCTCCGCCGCGCGAAAGTTCCGTTATCAAGAGCGCGACCCGAATCTTCGCTCCGCCTTCTGTTTTCGTTACCTTTTTCATTCTATCGCGCTTCCCTTGGAGACTCGCCGACGCGACAAGCCGCCGTTATTTTACCCGCCGCGCCCCTCGAACTTCAAGCCCGAAACGCCGTCGACGCCGCCAAAAATCCAATTTTCAAAACGGCCTCCTCCCTACATGCGTTAAGCTTCGCGCCGTCCGCCCGTTTTACCGACTCCAACTAACCCAACCGCCTTCGCCATTTCTCCCATCTTCGCGCTAATCTTTCCTTTTTTCGGCGTTTTCCTCAAAATTGAAGCGGAAAGAAAAGTCGCGCCTCTTTTATTTTGCCGCAAGTTCGTTATAATAATAACGACGGCGTTCTCGGCTCGCCTTCCGGACGGTCGCGACGCCGGTCGCCGTCCGCGCTCCAAAATCCCCATCCCTTTTTTTACCTTATAATAAATCGCCCTATGACGTCCCCCGACAAGCCGCTCGACGCCGCGTTCTCGGAACTCGACGCTTACGATTACGAACTTCCGGAACGCTTGATCGCTCAAACGCCCCACCCCGACCGCGCCTCCGCTCGCATGATGGTCGTCGACCGCGCGACCGGCGCGTTTCGACATCGCCGCGTTCGCGATCTTCCGGAATACTTGCGTCCGGACGACGTTCTCGTCTTGAACGACGCTAAAGTCTTGCCGGCGCGCTTGATCGGTCGTCGCGCCGAAACGCGGGGGCGTTGGGAAGGACTCTTTTTGCAGTTCGACCCGCGCGGCCTTTGGGAGATTATGTCGAAGACGCGCGGCAAATTGCGCCCGGGCGAAAAAATCGAACTCGAAAACCCGGACGGAAGCGGACTTACGCGCTACTTGGAAGTCGTCGGACGCACCGACGCGAAGACGATGGTCGTCAAGCCGCTGACGGAGGACGGCGAAGATTCGACCGACTTTCTCGACAAAGTCGGTTGGGTTCCGATCCCGCCGTACATTCGCGGAGGCCGGATGACGCCCGCCGACCGCGACAATTATCAAACGGTGTACGCGTCGAAACCGGGCGCCGTCGCCGCGCCGACCGCCGGTCTCCACTTTACGACGGAGCTGCTCGACGAAATTCGCGCGCTCGGCGTCGCCGTTTGTCCGACGACCCTTTACGTCGGCGCCGGCACCTTCAAGCCGATCACCGCCGACCGCTTGGCCGACCATCAAATGCACTCGGAAGTCGCGAACCTTTCGGAAGCGACCGTTCGAACGATCGAAGAACGCAAAGCGCGCGGCGGTCGGGTTTTCGCGATCGGCACGACGTCGGTTCGCACCCTCGAATCGGCCGCGAACGCGCTTCCGGACGGTTCGATCGACTCGACCGGGCTCAACCCGAACCGCCTCGCGCCCTTCTCCGGCCCGACGAACCTCTTCATTCGCCCGCCCTATCGCTTTAAAGTCGTCGACGCGATGCTGACGAACTTCCACCTGCCGAAATCGACGCTCGTCATCCTCGTTCGCACGTTCGGCGGCGACGACCTGCTGAAACGCGCTTACGAAGAGGCGATCGCGGAAGATTACCGCTTTTACAGTTACGGCGA
This sequence comes from Thermoguttaceae bacterium, assembly GCA_045577885.1. Lineage (GTDB taxonomy): Bacteria > Planctomycetota > Planctomycetia > Pirellulales > Thermoguttaceae > RUG369. The sequence continues at coordinate 12,195 of JAZNJF010000377.1, forward strand.
CGCGATGTTGATTGTTTGAAACGCTTTAGCGCGTTTTATTTTCCCCTTCCTTTCGATTCCTCGCGACGAGCGCCGTTCGCGCTTGTCGTTATTAATATAGAGAAGACGCAAAAATGGCCGACGCCTCCCAAAACGCCAAAAAAATCGCCGCCGAAACTCGCGAAAATTCCGGCGGTTCCTCCTTTGGAACGTTCGTTCGTTTCGCGCTAATCGCCGTATTAGTCGGCTTTATCGCTAAACCTTACCTCTTTAAGGTCCCGGCTCCCTCGAAAGCGCATCCGTTCCAAATCGCCGGCGAGACGATGGGAACCGTTTGGAACGCGACCGTCTGCGCCGACGCGCAAACGCTTACCCAAAAAGAACTTGCCGTCGACGCGAACGGCGACGTCGCCAAGTCTTGCGAAGAATTGTTGCAACGCTTTATCCAAAAGGAGCTCGACGCGGTCGATCTCGCCGCCTCGACGTTTAAACCGGAGTCGGATATTTCCCGCTTCAACGCGTCGCAATCGACCGAATGGTTCCCGGTTTCTGAAACGACGGCGCAAATCGTCCAAATCGCGCTCGACGTCGCGCAAAAAACCGGCGGCGCCTTCGACCCGACGGTCGCGCCCCTCGTCGACCTTTACCGCTTCGGCCCGAACAAGTCGCCGCTCGTTCAATTCCCGACGGACGAGCAAATCGCGAAAATTCGCGAAAACGTCGGTTACGACAAGCTCGAAGTCCGAACGACGCCGGAGCCCGCGTTGCGCAAAAGCGTCCCGAGTTTAACGCTCGACCTTTCCGGCGTCGCGAAGGGGTTCGCCGTCGACCGCGTCGCGCAAGCGCTCGACAAGGTCGGTTTGCCCGATTATCTCGTCGAAGTCGGCGGCGAAACGCGCTGCGGCGGTCAAAAAGCGCGTTTCAACTTTGAAACCAACGCTTTAGATCGAACGCCTTGGCGCGTCGGAATCGAAGCGCCGGAAATCGCCCGCGACGCTCGGCGTTACATTCCGCGCCTTTATCGCGTCCTCAATTTCGACTCCGCGACCCGGCCGAACGCCTCGTTGGCGACGAGCGGCGACTATCGCAATTACCTGCAAATCGGCGACTTGCGTTTCTCGCACATTATCGACCCGCGCTCCGGCAAGCCGACCGAAATCGTCGAAAACGCCGCGCCCGCTTCCAACGAACGGCTCGGCGCCGTCTCGGTCGTCGCGGAAACCTGCGCCGAAGCGGACGCGTTCGCGACGGCGTTCTTCGTTTTGGGCGAAAAAGAGGGCGTCGCGTTGGCCGATAACCTCGGTCTTTCCGTCCTTTACCTCTTCCGCGCCGACGACGCCGCGCTCGAAATTCGCGAAGTCGCGTCGCAAGCGTTCGGAACGAACGTCGAATCCGAAATTCTCGCCTCGGACGCGCCGACCGCCGAGCCCGCGTCGCAAGAGCAAACGCAATCCGACGTTAAGTAACGTTTTAACGCGACGTCGCTTCGGCGTTCCGTTTTAACGCAACCCCTTGTCCGCGCTCAACATCCGGAGTCCGTTATGTCCGATTCGTCGCCGTTTTCCCGTCTCGTTATTCGAGCGTCCGCCGGGTCGGGCAAAACGTATCGGTTGAGCGCGCGTTACTTGCGTCTTCTCCTCGAAGGCGCGCCGATCGACTCGATTCTCGCGACGACGTTCACTCGCAAAGCGGCGGGCGAAATCCAAGACCGCATCCTCGCGCGCCTTGGAAACGCCGCCCTTTCTCCGGAAAACGCCGCCGCGCTCTCGGCGCAACTTTACGACGGCGACGCTAACGTCTTATCGCAAGAGCGTTTGCGTTCGCTCGCCGTCGAAGTCGTTCGTTCGTTGCACCGCTTGCGAATCTGCACGCTCGACGCGTTCTTCATGCAGATCGCGGGCGGTTTTGCGTTTGAAATCGGCCTCCCGCCCGGTTGGCGCATCGTCGAAGACGTCGACGACGCCCGGCTCCTTCGCCAAGCGATTCAAGCGTCGTTCGCGCACTCGCAAACGCAAAACGCCGTCCAACTAACGCGCCTCCTCTTTAAGGGCGATCTGCGCCGCTCGATCGAAAACCAACTTTCGGAGATCGTCGAGGAAACGCTAAGTCTCTATTACCAAACAACTTCCGACGCTTGGACGCGTTTAAAAGCGCCTTGGCGTTCCGTTTCGCCGGAAGAGCTTGCGCAAGCGGTCGCTTACTTAGAAACCGCGCCCCTTCCGACGACGAAAACGGGCAAACCGAACTCCAATTACGTCAAGGCTTTAGCGAAACTAGTCGGTTTCGCGAAAGCGCAAAACTGGAACGAATTTTTAAAGCAAACGCTGACGCAAACGACGCTTCGCGGCGAACGAACGTACTATAAAGCCGAATTTGACGACGCCCTCGCCGCGCCGATCGAGCGCCTCGCCGCGTTCGCCAAGGCGAAAGTCCTCGCCGACGTCGCGTCGCAAACGCGGGCGACTTGGATCGCGTTAAATTCGATTTCCAGCTTTTTTCAGCGTTCGAAGTTGGAGGAAAACGCCTTCCGTTTCGACGATTTAACGCGAATTTTAGCGCGGCTCCAATGGGAAAATCGTTTTCGCCAAATCGTTTACCGCCTCGACGCGAAAACGTCGCACCTCTTGCTCGACGAATTTCAAGACGCGTCGTTCGCCCAATGGACGATTCTTAAACCCTTTGCGGAGGCGATCGTAGAACGCGACGACGCCGCGAAGCGCCGCGCCGTTTCCGTTGCAAGCCGTCCGACGGCGACGCCTCTTTTCGACGCGCTCGACGACGGCGTTTTCGACGCCGCGCCCAATAACGCAACCGTCGACGCCGTCGAAACTTCCGTTCGTTCGCAGACAGCCGAACGCGGTTCCTTTTTTTGCGTCGGCGACGTAAAACAAGCGATTTACGGTTGGCGCGGCGGCGTCGCCGAAATTTTCAACGAAATCGAAACGTCGCTACCCGGCGTCGAAACGGCGGAACTTACGGTGAATTGGCGCAGTTGCCCGACGGTTCTCGAAACGGTCGACCGGCTTTTCCTCTCGTTAACGCAAAATCCGTTGTTTCAATACGATACGGAGGACGCGCCCGGTTCGCCGCAAGCCCGCAAAAAACGCGCGATTATCAAAGCCGTCGAAAATTGGCGCCGACGTTTTACGGCGCACCAAACGGCCCCTTCAAACGCGTCGAAACTCGGCTATTGCGCGCTTGAAGTCGCGCCGCTCGTCGACGATTCCGGCGTCCTTCCCGATTTTTCCGCCCCTCCGATCGACGCGACCGAAAGCAGTCCGCTCGCCTCCGAAGTCGTTGTCGAATCGAACGTTAACGCCTTTCCGTCCGCTCAAAACGACGTCGTATCGCAAAACCTCCTCGACGCGTTCGACGACGTAACGGACGACGAATCCGACGGTTTTGCGACGGAGCGCCGTTTCGGAACGATATCGCAAAAACAAGCGACGCTCGCTTACGCGGTCGCTCGCGTCGTCCGTTTGCGTCGCGAATTTCCGAACGCGACGATCGGCGTTTTGACGCGCACCAACAAATTAATCGTCAAATTCATCGCGGCGCTGAAAAAACAAGGCGTCGACGCGAGCGAAGAAGGCGGCGCGCCGCTCACCGACGCGCCGTCGGTAAACGCCGTCCTTTCGGCGCTTACATTAGCGTCGCACCCGGGCGACCTCGTCGCGAAATACGCCTTGGCGACCGTCGCGCCTCTTGCGGAACACTTCAATCTGACGCCGCAAAATTACGCCGACGCCGCGACAGGCCGTCGCGTCTCTTTACATATACGACGTCGCGTCGAAACCGACGGCTTAGGACGTTTTGTCGCGGAAATGGCCGACCTTCTTTTTGCCCTTTGCGACGCTCGCGGTCGGGAACGTCTCGAAAAGCTTGTCGAATTGGCGTTTAGGTATCAAGAAAGCGAACCGAACGTTCGCTTGGACCGCTTTATAAAAACGGTTCGCGAAACGAAAATCGAATCGCCCTCCGACTCGACGCTCCGCGTCATGAGCCTGCACAAGTCGAAAGGTCTCGAATTCGATATCGTCGTTCTTCCGGAGCTCGACGCGCCGCTCGACCGCTTCCGTTCGTCCTTCGTCGTCGGTCGCAAAACGCCGACCTCGCCGATCGAAACGACGCTTCGCAGCGTTCCGCAAGACGTTCAAACCCTTTTGCCGCAGGAGTTCCAAGAACTCTTCGACGACGCGCTAACGGAGCGTTTCGAGGAAGCGCTTTGTCTACTTTACGTCGCGCTTACCCGTCCGGTTCGTTCGTTGATCGCGATCGTTTCGCCGACGAAGACGGAATCGAAAACGCCGAGTTTCGCGTCGATTCTGCGCGCCGGTCTCGCTCCGAACGCGCTTATTTTTCCGCAGGGTTCCCCTTTTTACGGCAAAGCGCAAACGATTTTCGCGTCGGGCGTTAGGAATTGGTCTCAATTTGACGCGCCGCCCCGGACGTCCCCGCGCCCGGAGCTTTCCGCTTCCATTTTCGAACCGCTCGCCCTTCCCGCGCCGTCCGCCGTCGCCGCGACCGAAAACAACGTAAACAACGTTGCGGCAAGAGTTGAGCCGTCTTCTTTTACGGAACGCCGCCTCCTTTTCCAACGCGAAACCCCGACCGGCGGACGTTCGCCGCGTCGTTGGAGTCGCCCCGGTTCTTTTGCGTTCGGCAAAGCGTTGCACGCTTGCTTCGAAGCGGTTCGTTGGCTCGACGTCGACGGAAAACCGAGCGAAACGCTTTTGCGCGAACGACTTAAAGCGTTATCGTTCGACGCGCCGGACGTTCGCCGAATTCTCGACCGTTTCAACGAAACGTGTGAAACGCCGTTCGTCAAACGCCTTTTAAGTCTTTCTAATTACAACGTTTACAACGACAGCGCGGCGATTGGCGACGCCGAGACGTCCGCCGTTTCCCTTCGCCCGGAAATCGCGACGCCGACCTGGGAAATTTTCCAAGAACGTCCCTTTTCCTTTTTAAGCCCGGACGGTCGGCTTTGGCGCGGCTCGATCGACCGCCTTGTTCTATTGCGCGACGGCGGTCGCGTCGTCGGCGCCGACGTCGTCGACTTTAAAACGGATCGTCTTTCGTCGCAACACGTCGCGGCGTCGAACGTCGCCGATTCGTCGAGTACTTTTCCTTGCCTCCCCGACGCGGAAACCTTAACCGCTTATCGCCGTCAGCTCGAAGTTTACGGCGCGGTCGTCGCCGCTTGGTATTCTCTTCCGCCCGAACGCGTTTCCCTGCGCCTCGCGTTTGTTTCGGAAGGTTTTGCGCTCGCCCCAACGTCCAGCGCTATTCCTTACAATCAAACAAGTTGCGACGCGCCCGGGCTTTCGTTTAGCCTTGTCGATGCGTCGCGTTCCCTCAATTCGTCGAACGGAGACGCGCAATGTTGAAGCGATCGCGTTTAAGTTTCCCTAAATCGCCGCGTCGCCTCTTGTCGACGTCGTTTAACGCCTCCGTTAGACGCCTTGTCGCGTCGTCGGCGCCTCTTTTCCTTTTTTTAAACGACGCGGCCTTCGCCGACAACGCGTCGCAACGTTTAACGCAACCGACGCAAAATAATCGGTTAAGCCAATCGATCAAGACGTCGCAAGAGTTGGCGTCGGACCTTGCGCAACTGAAATTTCAGTTTCAAGAGGCGCAAAAAATCGGCTCCGAACGTTTAGACGAATTAACGCCGCAAATCGACGCTCTTCTCAACGAAGCCCGCCGACTCGCGACGGCTCCGCAAACGGACGCTCGCTCGGCGGAAGAAGTCCAATCGCTTATTTCACAACTCGAAGCGTTTCAACAATTTATCGTCGTTTCCGCCGATTTTTTCCAGCGGTTGGCAAAACTTGACGCCGCGTCGCTCGACGCACAAGCGACTCGTTTGTTTTTTGAAAACTTTTCGTCTCAACGCGACTTTAATTTTAACGCAACGCCTTATTTTAACGAAGTTTCCAACTCAGCCGATTCGCCCGCCGCGTCCCTCGCGAAGTATCGAGCGGAACTAAATCGCGCCGCCGCGTCGAACGACGCTTTGCAAACGCTCGAAAACTGGAACGCTTTCGTCGAAGCGCGCGGCGCAGCGTTGGAACGTTTTTACGTCGACCCGGACGTCGCCGAAAGCGGCCTTGCGTTTATTGCGCAAGTCAACGATCGGCAAGGACTTCCCAAAGAATTTAAAATTCTCGAACGCCGCGCCGCCGAATGGCGTTTTACGTCGCTAAATCGCGTCGCAATTCAACGTAAAATTCTTCTCGCCTTGGAGGCGGAAACGACGGTCAAATACTGGACTTTTGCGGCGACGCCCGACAAAATTTACTATCTGCAACAGCCGCCGCGTCCCGGTCGCAACGTTTGTTTCGCCAATTCCCAAGGCGCGTTCGGAGTCGTCGACATTCCAATAAACGCGCCCGAAATCGCGTCGTCCGAACCGACGCAACGCCAATTTTTACAATCGCTTGCAACGGAAGCGCGTTCGATTCCGGAAAGTTTGCGCGTCGACGACGCCGCTCGTTGGTACGCCGCTTGGAGCGCTTTTTTATCGCGATTGCAAACGACCGACGCCCTTGATCCGCTCGTTCAATTCAGACTATTACATTCCGTCGCCAAAGTTCTTGCGTCCGGCGATTTTTATTTTGCGCAACGTTTGGAACCGACCGTTCGAATGCTGAACCTTCCGCAGCTTGCCGACGCCGACGCGCTCGACGTTTTTCAAGCCGAAAACGTTGATTTACCAAGACTTCGAAGTTTAGCGCGTTCCCGAATCGCTTTCTTGCCGACCGATCGTTTAACGGTCGATAAAACGACGGCGGAACTCGACGCGCAAACGGAACGTTTTTCGTTCGTTTATCGCCGCGTCGGTTGGCTCGACCGCGATTTTTCCGGCGCTTGGCGATGTCGCCGCCCGAAAAACGCGCCGCTGCCGGTCGGCGATCTTTATGTTTTGCTCCTCGAATCGGACGTCGCAACTCTTAATAAATCGACGGATAGCGACGGTTCGTTCGTTGCGGACCGTCATAACGACAAGCTGTCGCGGTCAACGTCGCGTTTTCGTTGGTTAAAAATCGGCTCCTCGGACGGTCGTCAAACGACGCTTAAATTCGCGGCGCCGCACGTTTGCCGCGGTTCGATCGTCCTTTGTCGTTCGCGCGTCGGTTCGCCGAAACCGGTCGCGGAACGCGGCGAACTTGAACGCATCATTCGACGTTAATCCTTATTTTGCAACGTTTATCGAGCGTCGCTTTTTTTTTCGCGACGCAACCGACGACGTTTAACCTTCCCGACCGGCGCGCCCGCCCGCTTTTATGACGCGAATAAAGAATCCGCTCGACGCCGAATCGTCGTTTCATTTTGACGCCGCTCGTCCTCTCGACGAGCTTCGACGGCGCCTTGTCGAATTATCGGAACCCTCGTATCGAGCGTTCGTTAGCAAACTTTTACCCGGCGTCGACAGCGTCCTCGGCGTTCGCGTTCCCACCCTCCGTTCGTTGGCGCGGACAATCGCGCAAGATTGCGGACGCGAATTTTTAAGCGCCGTCTTCGACGTTTCGCCGCGTTCTTTCGACAACGACGTCGCGGCGCCGTCAAACGTTAAACGTTGCGCGTTCGAAAGTTGCGAAGAACGTCTCGTCGTCGGTTTCGTCGTCGCGGAAACCTCGCTTGACTTCGACGAACGGCTCGACGCGGTCGCCGCGTTTGTTCCGGCGATCGATTCTTGGGCGGTTTGCGATTCTTTTTCCGGTTCGCTTCGCATTCCGAGTTCCCGGCGCGCCGAATTTTGGAAATTTCTCGACTTCTGCGCCGCGTCGCCGCGTCCGTTTGAAGTCCGTTTCGCCGTCGTCGCGACGCTAAATCATTTTCTCGAAAGGAATTGGCTCGACGCAGTTTTCGAACGCGCCAACTTCGTCGCCGCGCGCAACCTCGGCGAGTATTACGTCGACATGTCGCTCGCTTGGCTCGTCGCCGAAGCGTTTATTCGCTTTCCCGACGCGACGCTTAAATTCTTAGCGCAAAACGACTTCGACGACTTTACGTTCAACAAGTCGCTGCAAAAAATCGTCGAGTCGCGCCGCGTCGACAAGGAAACGAAAAACGAGATTCGCCGCCTCAAACGACCGCGCCGCGCTCGACGTTCCGCCGACTAAACGCCGCTCGACGTTAACCGTCGACTTCAACCGGAACGAAGTTCCACTCGTAATTCATTGCGGCGTCAATCTTTAACATTCGGAAACCAAACGGGCGTTTATCAAAATTACGCGACGTCGTTTCACCGTTGAGAATCGGAACGCCGCGATATTCCCGTTCGAGCGTCGTATGCGTATGTCCGGCTAAATAGAACTTTACGCCGCAATCGACGCAAAAGTCGAGATATGCGCGCCGCTTGTCGGTCGGGAAATTGAAATACGCGTCCGCTTCGTCGAGCGACTTCACGAACGGCGGCACGTGCGTCGCGACGATAACCGGCGTTTTCATTGACGCCGCGTCGCGAAGTTCCGCTTCGAACCAAGCGCTATGTTCGTCGTAAAGCGCCGTTTCGTCGGTCGGTCGGCAAAATTGAGAATTCGCCGCGACCACTTTCCAACCGTTAATAATCAACGACTTATTATCGTCGCCAAAAATCGCGCAATAAGCGTCGAGCGCGGCTTTTTTGATCGGATCGGGCACGTCGTGATTCCCGGGCGCGATCAAAAACGGAACCTCGATTTGCTTCAAAAGCCGCGGCCAATCGCGCGGCGCGTCCTCGACCAAATGCGTCATATCGCCGGCGAAAACGACCAGATCGGGCCGCGCCGCGTTCAGGAGTTCGATTTCCTTTTCCAACCGACGCAAATCTTGCCGATACGCCGCTTCGGAGTTTTCCGCGATTCCAAATCCGAGTTGCGGATCGCAACAATGCGCGATCGTCAACGTCGGTTTCGTTCCTTCCGGAAGCGCGTCGACTTTTTTCGGAACGTCTTTATTGTCAACGGTTTCGACGGCGTTCAAAAGCGTTTCGCCGGTCAAGGCCGACGCGCCCAAAACGCCAAGCGCGCCCAAAAATTCGCGCCGTTCGAGCGAGCGTTTCATTTATTTTCCTTTTTTTCGTTATTTTAGCCTTGAAGGCGACGCGACGCCAAACGTCGACGCCGCCTTCTTTATAAAAACGCAACAAGACGTTTTACAACGGTTGCGCTTCTCAATCAACGAACAATTTACACGACGTCATTCGTTTGTTTTCGCTTGTTCGAAACGCGCCGCGGCGTTCAGGAAGTGCGTCGTAATCCAAAAAACGGTCCAACTTTCGGAGTAACCGCCGCGCAATTTGAGAACGTCCGACATATCGCCCTGCTGCGCGAAGTTCGTGTGTTGGAGTTGCTCGCCTTGGCTGCCGAACACGTCGATCAACTGCCCGCAACTACGGAACATCGGCTCGGCGACGCGTTCGTAACTCGTTTTCCCTAAAATCTTTCCGAGTCGTTTGATTTCCGGCGCGAAGAGGACGCCGTACACGTCGATGTGTTGATTTTGCGCCGACACGACCGTCCAGCCGCGCGTCTTGAATTGGAAGTCGCTCATTCGCCCCGGCGGAAGCGGCACGTCCCAAACCATTAAATAACTGATACATACGTCGGCGGCGTGTTCGGCCCAAGCGAGATATTTTTCGTCGCCCAGCACGTCGTACATCGTCAAAAAGCCTTGGAACGCGGCCCAGGCGCCCTCTTTATCCTCGCACTTCGCGTCGAGTGTTCCGCCCCAATACGGTTCGCGCATCGAGAGGTGGCGGTCGGCGAACGTCGCGGCGGCCTTTTCGGCGGCTTGTTTGTAAACGTCGTCGCCAAAGAGTTTATACGACAAAATCAGCGGCGCGACGTAAAAACCTTCGGCGGTCGAGCGCGGTTTCCAGTCGTCCTTCAACACGCGATTCGCGGCGGAGAGCGCGGCCGCTTTCAGGAACGTTTCCCATTGCGACGTATTATAAATCTTGTTTTCCCGCGCCGACTCGATCGCCTTCGCGAAGTTGTACATGCATTGGCCCATCGAAACCGGGTCGCTTACATTACGCCACGTCGCGTTCGACGGCTCGAACTCGACGGAAAAACCGGCTTCCGTTACCGGCGACGTCGAGAGGAAGTCGAGCGAGCGTTGCACGACGTCGCGAATCCAAGCGCGGTTCGCGTCGCGTTCCTCCTCCGGATAAAGCGCGACCAAAACATCTTCAAGTTCTTGAAACGCAAAGCCTAAGGAGTCGGCTTGCCCGCACCAACCGGTTACGATGCGCGGCTTCATAAAGTCCGGGTACATATTGAAACCGGCGAACTTTTTGCCGTCGACTTCGCCCTCGAACCAGCGGGACTTCGCAAACTCGAACTTGCTCTTCAAGATGAACTCGGTCGTCGGAAGGTCTTCGCAGTAAAAGGGTTGGAACAATTCGATCGCTTTTTCGACCGGCTTTTGGAACGCCGTTCCTTCGCGCTCGATCGCCCAAACGTCGAGATAAAACGTCTTTTCGATCGTCGTTTTCGGGATGACGCGCAGGGTCGCCTTCGGGTATTCCATCGGGCGCGCTTGGAGAGCTTTAGCGACGGAGTTTTGACCGTTGTAACCGATAAACCCGCTGTACAGAACGAGTTCCGAAACGTCTTCCGCCGTCGCGCGGACGCCGGCCGACCACCATTGATCTTGCACGGAGCCGCGAAGCGCCGGGGTCGGACGGGTGTAAAGCGCGACGCCGGTCTTCGCCGGGGCGTTTTCAAGGCAAACGAACGGTTCCGGGAAGCGGTGTTCTTCGAAAATCGCGAATTCGCCGGGGTTTGCGAAGTACCGCGCGACGCCGTTCGGGGTGTTTTTCGCGCCGGACGGGTTCCCGTAATAGACGATTCCCGGGAGGAACGCCGGGAGCCGCTCGCCGAGCGCTTCGAAGCGGACGGAAAGGGTCGCGTCGTTCCAGTCTTTCTCGCCGACGTAATCGAAGCGGCGGACGCACTTTAGGAGACCGTTTTCCAACGAGTAAACGTCGCGGACGGAGAGCTTGCCGCCGTCGAGTTCGAGTTCGCCGGTCAGAATCGTCGCGTCGCCGAACGTTCGCAACTCCTTCGCTTGTATATGTTTCCAACCGGACGGCGCGCCGTTTTCCCAAGCGGTCGCGACGGACCAAAGCCCCTCCGCCGGGGAGCGAAGCGCGACGTCGCCCGCCGCGTTCTTCAAGCAAATCGAGTAAACGCCGTCCTTTTCGACGACGAAATCTTTCGAATCCCAACCGAGCGCCGCGTTCGAAGCGACGAGAAGCGCCAACGTCGCGACGCCGCAAACCGCGCCGCTTAACGACTTGACGACGCCGAGTAAAAAACCGTTCTTTCGTTTCATCAATCCGACTTTCGTTCAAATGGAGTCGACCGCCGCGCCAAACGCCAAAAACGCCGCGTTCGGGGGACGGTCGGGAACTTTCCGTCAATTATAAAGGATTCGCGCCGAAATTCCAAGCGGCGAACGCGATTTTGCGGAAAAAAACGGCAAGAAAACCGCCAAACGCTCCCGGTCGGAAAGCGTTTTTCGCCGGAATCGCCTTTCCTCGGCGCGCTCGCTCCGTCGGCGACGTCGTATAACGCGAGCCGTTTCGCTTGTTGCGAAGCGCCGCGACGCGTCGCCAAACGGTTAAAAATCGCGACTTAAAACGACTTCATCGCAAGTCGCAGTCCGACGATTTCGGCTCGAAAATCGGGACGCGCGCCGCTGCGAGCAAACGAACGCAAGTTGTTTTCGCCGCATATAAACGAACCTCCCCGCGTCGTTCTGTTGGGGGCTTTAAGCGAACCCGTCGGATTGACGACCGTTTCCTTCGGATACCTGCCGAATCGGTCTTCACACCATTCGTCGACGTTGCCGTGCATATCGTACAGCCCCCAAGCGTTGGGCTTTTTTTGCGCGACGTCGCGAGTATGCATACTCTCCCAATCCCAATCTTTGTTGTACCACCCCATTTCGTCTACGTCGCCGGTTCCGCCGTAATCGCCGGTCGTTCCGGCTCGACACGCGTACTCCCACTCGGCTTCGGTCGGCAAACAAAAACGTGTTCCTTGCGGCGCCAAGGCGTTCAAGCGTTTTACGTATTCTTGGCAATCGAACCAACTTACCGACTCGACGGGACGATTTTCGCCTTGGAAATGGCTCGGCGATTCGCCCGTTACGCTAAACCACTGCTTTTGCGTTACTTGGGTCGCCAACAACCAAAAGCCGTCGGTTAAAACGACCTTGTGTTCGGTTCTTGGACTTCCCATCGTAAATTCGCCGGGCGGAATCCAACAAAACGGAAAATCGACGCCGTTCACGACGACAAGCGCGTTTTCGCCCGCTTTTTTCTTTTGAATGCGCAAACTTATTTCCATCGCGAAAACCTCCGTTAAGAGCCGAAATTAGCGTCGCAACTCGTTGCAATTTCAAGCGTTAAACAGGAACAAAAGAAACTCGCCGCCCGCCGAACGCTTCGACGCCGCTTTCGATTATAAACGCGGCGTTTCGGAAAATCAAGCGTTTCGGCGAAAAAAGTTTTAGACGCGCTAGACGCGCCCCCAATTTCGGCGACGGCGGCACGACGTCAAGAAAGATTAACGCCGACGCAAACCGCGTCGACCAAGAACTTGCAATACGCGCCCGATACGGCGTCGCAAGTTTAAGAGAATACGCCGATTACTTTTCGTCGGCGCGGTCGGATTCGACGCGGCGTCGCGTTGGCGCGGCGGTCGACGCAACCTCGACAAGAACGCGATTTAACGCCCCAAGCGGCGCGTTTCGGCGGCGAGTTCGACGAGCCAAGCCTCGACGATATACGGAAGGTTCGCGTTGCGATCGATTTGCTCCAACGCGTCGAGCGTTCGTTCGGCGCAGCGAATCGCCGACTCGACGTTCCAACGCCCAAGTTCAAGCGCGGCGCGGAGATACGGCCCGACGACCGACGCGTCGCGAACCGGCAGTGCGCCTCGCGACGTCGCGTCGAGCGCGGCGACGAGCCCGCGATAAAATTCGAGCGCGGTCGCCAGGGTCGCCTGCAAACGTCGGCGGCGCGGCGGCGCCTCCTTCCCGGCCTCCTCGACGAACTCGTTCAAACGCGCCGCGAAGTCGACGGCGTGTAAACGCTCTTTCGCCAACTCGCGCAACAGCTCCTGTTGGAACCCGGCGAACGGTCGGTCGAGCGCTTTTTCCGCTTCGACGAGCGAACCTCGCGAACGCCGCGCGACCGAGTCGGCCTCCTCCGGCGTTTCGACGCGGCCTCGGTCGAGCAAAATTTGCGCGATCGCGTCGGTCGCAAGCGATTGAAATCTAAAGGTTTGACAGCGCGACCGAATCGTCGGAAGCTGTTTCGTCGCGCTCGTTCCGATCAAGATGATCAGCGAGTTCGCCGGCGGCTCCTCCAACGTTTTCAGAAGCGCGTTCGCCCCCTCTTGGTTGAAAAAGTCGGCGTCGTCGATCACCGCGATCTTGCGGCCGCCCATATACGCCGTTTGGTTCAGCTCGAAACAGAGCCCGGCGCGCATTCGGTTGTCTTTGTCGCCGACCAAAAGTTCCAGCGGCAACAACGAACGCTCCGGCGGCTTGCAAACGTAATGAAAGTCCGGGTGCGTCGGGATTAACGCTTCGTCGACGTCGCGTCGCAACTCAAATTGACGGCAGCTTTCGCATTCGCCGCAAGGTTGGAAACGGAGAAGTTCGGCGTCGCGGTCGAACTCTTGCGAATCGGCGGTTTGCGACGCGTCCGTCCAACCGTCGAGGAGCGCGGCGTCCCCTCGTTTCGGGAAATGACGGCGGCAAAGAAGCGTCTTCGCCAACGCGAACGCGAACGTTCGCTTCCCGACGCCGTTCGGGCCGACGAAAAGAAAACTTCCGCCGAGCCGCTTGCGTCGGTTCGCTCGCGCGAATTGGAGCGCAATCTCGTCGCAACCGAAAATTCCTTGCCAACTCAAAGCCGATTTCCTCCCGAAAAGCCGCCGTTTCGACTGACGACGCCGCGTCGTCTCGACCGATTTAAACGGCGAAACGACGCGACTTCCGTTTCAAGTTCAAGAGCGTTCGCGCGTCCAAACGCAGACGCCGCCCGGACGGTCTTCGAGCGAAACGCCGAGTTCCTTTAAGCGGTTGCGAATCTCGTCGGCGGTCGCGAAATCCTTGTTTTTCTTCGCGGCGCGGCGCAGGTCGATCAAGAGCGTCATCAGCGGTTCGACGAGCGAATCGTCTTGCGCCGTTTCCTCTTCGACCGGAGCGCGGAAGAGACCGAGCGTCGCGGCCAGTTCCTTAAAGACTTGCGTCGCGGCTTTTAACGTCGCGCGAGCCGGTTGCGTCGCGGCGTCGTTCGGGGCGCTCGTTTCGAGTTTTTCGCTCTCGACGAACTTGTTCAGCGTTCGCAGGTAGTCGAAAAAGACGCCGACGCCGCCGCCGGTGTTGAAGTCGTCGTCCATCGCGTCGAGGAATTTGGCCCGAAGCGCGCGGATTTGGTCGCCGAACTCGCCGGAAAGCGCTTCCGATTTCTCGAACGCGTCCCCTTCGGCGCGGGTCTTCGGCGCGTCGAGCGAGTAAAACGACTCGCCGCTAACCGCTTCAAAACGCTTGAAATAGCGATAGAAACTTTCAAGCCCCTTGCCGACTTCGCGCAAACGGTCTTCGCTGTAGTCGATCGGGCGGCGGTAATGGCTCGACAGCAAGAAGAAGCGGATGTTCTCCGGTTGAAACTTCGCCAACAGGTCGCGGAACGCCGACGCGCCTTTCGACTTGCTGATTTTCCCGGCTTCTTGCGACGCGAGATCGCCTTCTTTCGCGCCGGTTTCGCCGTTTTCGGCCCCGTCCGCTTCGCGCGTTTTGCGACCGCCGACTTTGCCGACTTCGTTCGACGCTTGCATCAAGCCGTTGTGCATCCAGTACTTAGCCATCGGCTTGCCGTTGCGGGCTTCGCTTTGCGCGATTTCGTTCTCGTGGTGCGGGAACTGCAGGTCGAGCCCGCCGCCGTGCACGTCGAACGTTTCGCCGAGAATCGAGCAACTCATCGCGCTGCACTCGATGTGCCA
>JAZNJF010000378.1:0-17733 GCA_045577885.1 Thermoguttaceae bacterium
CTCCGACTTGTTCGGAAAATATACCCCATCATCTGCGACCCGGTTTGGCGCGGCGTTTGCCACATCGTTACCTTCGGCGCGCTCGGGTCGGCGGCGAACGAAACTTCGATCGCGTTATCCTCGGCCGAAAACGCCCATTTCGGCGAAACCAGCCCCGACTTCAACGCCAACGGAGCGGCAAGCCCCAACGCCAAAAAAGTTCTTCTGTCCATTTCGTTCCTCCCGCCGGTCAAAAACGACCCTAAAAAATTTACCCGACAAAAAACGACGCGGCGCCGACCGCTCGACGCCGCGTCTTCTCGTTATTTTCCCCGTCGACGCGCAAATTTCAAGCGAAATCCGCCCAAAAACTCAAAAATCGCCCAAAAAGCGGATTTTTTCGCAACGCCGACGGTTTGTCGCGGCTAACTTGCCTTCGCCTGCATTTGCGCCCAGTCGACGACGCTTTGCCAAATGGGCTCCGGAGCGCCAAGCGCCAACGAAATCGCGTCGAACAGCTCCGCCTCCTCTTCGGTAATTCGCCCGTCCGCCGTAACGCAAGCGAAAAAAGCCGCCAAGAGATTTTTCTTCAAACGCGACTTCACGTGCGACATCCTGTCGATCGCTTTCTTAAAATCCTCCAACGTAATACCTTCAAAAGGTTGGTATTCGAGCCCTTGCGCGGTAGCGTCCAACCTCGCCAAAACGCCGGCGCCAACGGCGAACGCTCGCCGCGCCTCCTCTTCGTCCCCGTTCGCGCCGCAAAACGCCAAGTACGACAGCGCCGTCGGCGTCGACAAATTAACGTTGCCAAAACCGCCGAATCGCGCCGTCGGAATCGGTTGCAACTTAAACCAAACGTCCAACTCGCAAATCGTCGAATGTTGCAACGCGAACTCCAATAAATCGATTTGCCCGTCCGCGTTGCAGAGCGCCTCCGTCGTCGAACGGAAGCGCTCGTATTCCTTGCGCGTTCCCGACTTCAACGCCGGAACCGTTAAACGAACGAGCGCCGCTCGCGTCGTAAATTTCGCGGCGGCCAACGCCCGCGCCGCTTCTTCGACGCGCTCCGTCAATAGGGTCGCCGCGTCGTCGTTCGCGACGTTCGCTTCCGAACGTCGAATCATTTCCAACTGACTCCGGCGCGTTTTCCTGTCTTTTCGGTCGAGCAAAATCGCAAAAATCACGGTTCGCGCGCCGTCGAAATCGGTCAAATATCGCTTAATATCCTCCGGAATTTCGCCGAACGCCGCTTCCACGCCGGTCAAATCCAGCGGCTTTCGCTCGTCGATCAACGCGCCTAACTTCTCGGCCAACCGATTGAGGTCGAGCCCAAACGGCGTCGGTTCCGCCGCCCGCTTGCCCAATTCTCTCGCCTCCGTCTCTTCCTCGACGTTCGTCGGAAACTTGCCGTCAAAATCCGGGTCGAGCGCCAAAATTCGAGCGTTCAAAGCCGGATAAGTTCGGAACATACGCCCGCTGCCGTCGGCCCAAATAGAACCGAAAAAAAGATGCGCGGTTTCCACCGCCCGCGGCGCCGTTACGACGGTTCCTCGCATCGCGCCCCCCATTTTCTTTAACGCGCCGGCCAACGCGAGCGGATCCCTCGTATGCTTCGCCGCAAATCTGTCCGCCAACCTCTCTTGCGACCTTAAAATTACGGCGCGAACAAGCTTCGTTCCCAAGAAACCGGGGAGTCCGACCACGAAGAAAAAGAGCGTAAAAAGCCACAAGCCGAAGTCCTCGCAATTATTTCCGCCGCGCTCGCAGTTCCCCGTCTGTTGAAAGTATTCTAAACCGACGCACGTCGGAGTCCGCAAACTGGCGAGCGTCCAAATAAGCCCCATATTCAGCTTGACGTCGCCGTTGAGCAAATGCCCGAACTCGTGCGCGACGACCCCTCGCAACTCGTCGCGGCTGAGCGCCCGAAGCGCGCCTTCGGTCGCGACGATCGCCGACGTATTCAAATCCCCGCCGCCGACGACGCAAGCGTTGATCCCCTTTTCGTCGCGCAAAACGTAAACGCGCGGAACCGGAACGTCGAATTCGCAGGCTATTTCCTCGACGATTTCGAAAAACCGCCTATCGATCGGGTTTTCTTTGGAAATCGGTCGACCGCCCAGCTCTTCCGCAAGTCCGCAAGCGCCCAACCATTTTAATTCGAAGAACTTAAAACACGTCGTATACCCGAACCACAAAGAGCCCAAGACTAGCGCGAAAATATGCAACTCCTTCCGGTTGTTCCAATCCAAAAAAAGTTCTTTCCAATTCTCGCCGCAGTTTCCGAAAACCGCCTCGCGGAGCAACAACGTCAAGCACCAGAACACCGCCAGCGTCAGCGCGTAACTCGTCAAGAAAAGGAAAAACAAGAGCGCTCGTCTCCGCGCGTTTCGTAACGCTCGAGAAAAACTCGACGTTTTCATAAGACGTCCTCCGCCGCTCAAAAAAAACAAAAAGAACCGCATAAAAGATACGACCGACGCAATTCAAGCGTTCGATAAACGCCGACAAACGACGCGGCGCGACGGCGTTCGGCGATTTTGTTCGACGACTTCACGTTTAAATCGTCGCCCCGTCTATTTTTATTATCCCCGTCGACGAAAATATTTCAAGCGTCGGCCCCTGAAAAGCGATAACAAAAAACCGTCGACGCATTATCCTAATCGCTACAATCCTCGCATTCCATCCAGCTCGGGTCGCGCGACGCTTCGCTCAACGGGCCGGAAAAGGTCGAGCGAAGCCCCAAAAAAACGCCGCCGAGAATCTTTTCCCGACGGCGTTCGTCTTTGTATCCGCGTTCGTTTCGACGTCGAGCGTCAACGCGCCCAACGCCCCCAAACCGGCGACGGAACGCCGAGCGCCGACGTAATCGCTTCGAGCAGCTCGCCCTCGCGCTCGACGACGACCCCGTCCGCCGCGACGCAACGGTAAAACGCCGTCAACAATTTTTGCTTCAAAACCGGCGTCGCTTGCGACAAATCGTTGAGCGCGCGACTGAACGCTCCGAGCGTTCGCGCTTCGGGCGGCGTCGGCTCAAGCGCCAAATAGAAATACGACGCGCCCTCGTCGAACGCCTTGCGCGCCGCCGCTTGGTCGCCGGAAGCGCCTTCGCTCGCCAAGAACGAAAGAACCGTTCGGAACGGCTCGACGACGTCGTCGAAACGCGAAAAACGGATTTTCGTTCCCCGCGACAGCCGGTAATAAACGTCCAACTCGCGAACGACCGACGCTTGAAGCGCGTATTCGAACAAGTCGAGCGTTCCGTCCGCCGCGCAGAGCGCCAAAATCGTTTCGCGCAACTTCCGATATTGAGCGATATTCGCCGTCTTCAACGCCGGAAGCGTCAGCCGAGCGACCGTCGAACGCGCCGCGAACGACGCTCCGGAAAGCGCGCTCAACGCGGCGGCGATTTTCGCGTCGAGCGCCGTCCCTTCCGCCTTGCGAATCGCTTCGAGTTGGCGCTTTCGAACCGCTTCGTTCGCGTCGGTTAAGAGCGCGTAAAGAACCGCCCGCGCGCCGTCGAACTCCGCCAAAAGCGGCTCGACTTCCGACGGCGTTTGAGCGAGCAAACTTTCGGCGACGTCGAGTTTTTCCGCCGCTTGCGTCGCGATCGAATCGATCAGCGCCGCCGCGACCGCCGCCCCCGTCGCAAAACGCTCCGCCGACGACGCGCCGTTCGTTCCCGCGCCCCCGTTCGCTCCCGCGCGAACGCTCGCCGGCGTCCCGTCGTAAAGCGGAACGCTCAAACGCCCTCCGACGCCCGAATCGACGGCGACCTTCGGAAAACGCCCGTCGAACGTCGGTTCGAGTCGGCGAATCCGCTCGGTCAAATCCGGGTGCGTTCGGAAAAGCGACTCCATAAAGCCGCCGGAAAAGACGGAGCCGAAGAAGAGGTGCGCCATCTCCGCCGATCGCGCCGCGTTCACCCGCGAACCTCCGGTCAAGCCGCCGATTTTCTTGAGCGCTCCGGCCAAGCCCGCCGGATTCCGCGTAAACTGCGCCGCCGACGCGTCCGCCAAAAACTCTCGCTGTCGCGAAATCGCCGCCCGGATAACGTTGCTGAAAAAAACGCCGACCGAGCCGATAACGACCAACCCGAACGCGAACATCCAAATCGCCAAAACCGCTCCGCCCGCGCCCTTGCGGTCGTCCGACGAACTCCCGAACGAAATCCAAAGGGTCGAGCGAAAAATCCCGATCCCGAGCAACGACAACATTTGCAAGCCGAACAAAACGCCGATCAGCCGCATGTTCATCTTGACGTCGCCGTTAAGGAGGTGCCCGAACTCGTGCGCGACGACGCCCTGCAACTCGTCGCGACTCAACGTTCGAAGCGCGCCGTCCGTTACCGCGACCGCCGACGCTTCCGGGTCGCCGCCGATCGCGCAAGCGTTGATCGCCTTTTCCTCCCGCAGAACGTAAACGCTCGGAACCGGGACGCCGGACGCGATCGCCATCTCCTCGACGACGTTGTAAAGACGACGCTCCGCTCCGTCGGTCGCCGCTCGAGTAATCCGCGTTCCGCCGAGCGCCTCCGCGACGCCGTCCGCGCCCATCGACTTCAACTCGCCGACCTTAAAGATCGAGCCGCCGCCGATCAGCAAAAAAACGACGACCGCGACGCCCGCGACGAGCGACGGTTCCGCCAAATAGCGAACGAAAAGCTCCCCCGTCGTCGCGCCGGTCGAGGCCGTTTCGGTTCCGAGCGCCGCGAACCAAGCGACCAACGCGAGAACCGCCGCAAAGGTTAAAAAAAGAGCGCAACAAAAGAGGAAAACCAAGAGTTTCGTTCGTCCGCGCGCTTGTTCTTGCCGTTCAAAAAAGTTCATCGTCGTTCCCGTTTCGTTCGTCCGTCGGTTCGCGTCGACGCAAGCGCCGCTCGCCGACGTTTGCGCTTTTCGCCCTTTAAAAAAACGCCGCCGTTCGCGCCGCAACGCCGTTTTCGCCCTTATATTAATTAATAACGACAAAATCGCGTTCCGCCGACGACGGCGTTTCCGTTTCCGCTAACTTCCCGCTTTTTCCGCCCGCTTCGTCAGAACGAAATTTTCGGCGCGGCCTTTTCGGCTTCGTTCGTTATCTCGAAGAGCGACGCTTCGCCGAAGTTGAACATTCCGGCGATAATATTCGTCGGGAACGTTTCGCGCTTGGTGTTGTAAAGGGTCGTCGCGTCGTTGAAACTTTGGCGCGCGAACCCGATTTTATTCTCGGTCGACGTCAACTCTTCTTGGAGCGCGAGGACGTTTTGGTTCGCCTTCAAATCCGGATACGCTTCGCAAACGACCGCCAAGCGCCCGAGCGCGCCGGAAAGTTCGCCTTCCGCTCCGGCCAAGCGACGCATCGCGCCGGGATCGCCCGGTTGCGCCGCGGCGTTTTGGTTCGCTCCCATCGCGGCGCCGCGAGCGGCGATCACCGCCTCGAGCGTTTGCGCTTCGTGTTTCAGGTACCCCTTGACCGACTCGACCAAATTCGGAATCAAGTCGTATCGCCGCTTCAGCTGAACGTCGATCTGCGCGAACGCGTTCTTATAACGGTTGCGCGCCGTTACCAAACCGTTGTAAACGCCGATCGCCCAAAAAACGACGATCGCCGCGACCGCCGCGACGACGATTCCGACGAGCGCGCCGGTTCCGATCGCAAACAAACCCAAACTCATTTCGTTTTCTCCTTCGTTTCTACTTTTGATCGCGTCGAAAACCGTTCGACGTCTCGACGCCGTTTCCCGTTTCCGACTCTTGCGACTCCGCCGACCGTTTTCAAGTCGAATCGCTTCGACGGCGACGCGAGTTTTTCCTTTATTCCCGCCTCGCTCTTACTTTATATTTTAGGCGAAAGGAAGCGTCGGTCAAGTTAAATCGCCCGCCGCGTCCTGAAAAAGCGCAATTTATCGCCGCCCCTCTCGCCCTTTTCTTTTTATTGCTCCAAACCGCGCAAACCGACTATTCTTCTCAACGTCGTTTATCGTTGAATCGTTCTTAGTTTTCCTTTTTTTCTTTTTCTATTTTTTTTATCTTTTTTCTAAAATTTCGCCAAACGACGCGTTTCTCTTTTTTTATTAAAAAACCTCCGTTATCCAAGAAATTTTTCTTCTCTAAACTAACCAAAGTCGCTAAACTTGTTATCGCGTCTTAATTTTTCATTTCCTTTTTTTTTCTTAATCTATTTTGTCCAACTTTCTTGCACAACCGTCTTACTCCATTTTTTCAACAAATTTTCCCTATTTTCCAAACTAAAGTAAACAAGGCGAGTAAATTAACCGATTCTTTGTTCCAACAATTTCCCTTTCGTTTCCCCTTTTCCCCGCTCCGCCCGCCTTCCTTCGATTCCGATGAATTCCTTCGACCGTTTTTCTCGCCGATACGTTTCGCCCTCCGAGTCTCCGTTCCGACGCGACGCCTTCCCCGCGGCGACGTCCGACCTCGCCCCGCCACCCGTTCGACGCGCCGCTTCCGTTTCGGTCGCTCCGACCCGCTCTATTTACCGTCTTTCTCGCGACGCAAGCGCCGACGAATCTTGCGTTTCGGTCGCCGACGTTTCCCTTCCGACTTCCGTCGAGCCGCCGCGTCCTCTTCCCGTTTCTTTTCGCTCGACCGGTCGCGCCGACGTTCCGTCTTCTCCGTCGCTCGGCCTCGCCGGACTGACGCTGCCTCAAATCGAACGGCTCGCTTTCCTCGAAACGCTCGTCGCTTGCAACGGCTGTCGTCGACTCGCCGCGCGCAAACTCGGCGTTAGCGAAAAAACGATGTACAACAAAATCAAGCAATACAAACTCGCCCCGGAACTCGAAAATCTTGAAAACCGCGTCCCGAAAACGCCGATTTTTTAACCGACGCGTCTCGATTCGCAAACGCCGCGACGCGCCGCCGTTTCCCCGCCCCCCGTTGACAAAATTCGCAAAAGCGCGATAATAAAAACGACGTTTGCTCGCGTTCCTGCGAGCGTTCCGCTCCGCCCGTCGGTCGATTCGATTTTGACCGCGACGTCGACGCCGACCGCGTCTCGTTTTTCGGGTTCGGAACCGCGAACGTCGGCTTTTTGAGGACGCGGGCGGCGGGTCGCAAGACTCGCGCAACAGGGAATCCGGCGCCAATCCGGAACGGTCCTCGCCGCTGTGTTCGGAGAAAACGCGCTTCTCGGCGATCGGTCGACGAGCCGCGTTTTCAACTTTTTTCCCTTCGCGAACGCTTTTTTCGAAAAATTTTCACCGCTTTTTTCGAAAGCGCTCGCGTCGCCGTCATTGACGCGCTTCGACGAGTCGGACGCCGTTTGAATTGGAAAGCGCCGCCGTTTCCAACGGTCTAATCGCAATGCGAACAAAATCTCGCAACACTTTTCCAATAATCAAACGTTTCTCCGTCTTCGGTCGTTTTCCGCGTTGAGAAGACCGGAAAAAAGGATTCCGTTAGTCAGAAGACCTTCCCGCGTCTTTGAGGTTTTCTCGGAGAATCTCAAAATCGAACGTTAGCCGCGATGGACGGCGCGTCGGTCGGGTCGAACCCCCAAATCTCAAGAGTCGCTCCGTTTTTTCTTTCCCCG
Source organism: Thermoguttaceae bacterium (assembly GCA_045577885.1). Lineage (GTDB taxonomy): Bacteria > Planctomycetota > Planctomycetia > Pirellulales > Thermoguttaceae > RUG369. Next base: position 7,516 of record JAZNJF010000378.1, read on the forward strand.
ACTCGAACGACGTCGTTTTATTTAGCGACAAAGCCAAAAGAAAACGCTAAATAAGCCGTCGAATCGCGCTCGCCGAAGTTTTGCGTTCCATTCCAACGAATCGTTCTTCGCCGCGCCGACGCTCCGTTTCGAGTCGGAAAAACAACGGGAGATCTCTCCAATGCGTTTCCTTTTTCCGCAAGCGAATCGTTTCGCTTCCGCTCGTTTCGCGTCGCGCAAAAACAAACCGCGACGTTTTTCAAAAATTTCAAACAACCTTAAAAAACCGACCTTTTCCGCGTCTTGCGGCGGTTTTACGTTGGTCGAGTTGCTTGTCGTGATCGCGATTATCGGAATCCTGATCGGGCTCCTCCTTCCGGCGGTGCAAGCGGCGCGCGAAGCGGCTCGGCGCATGTCCTGTTCGAGCAACATGCGCCAACTCGGGATCGCCGCGCTCAATTACGCCGAGACGATCGGCTCCTTCCCGCCGGGCAAACTCTCCGACCCGCAAGCCGACGGAACGAACGCCGGCAACTATTTCGGTTGGGGCGCCCTCCTTTTGCCCTTCTGCGAACAACAAAACGTTCAAAATTTGGTCGACTTTAAGGAAAAAGTTTACTCCGAAAAGAACCAAGAAGCCGGACAAACGCGCCTCTCGCTCTTCCTTTGCCCGTCGGACGGCGACGTCGAAGTCCGCTCCGTCGACTATTACAACCCGGACAAGGGCTGGGCGCTCGAACAACTCCAGCTCGCGCCGTCGCATTACGCCGGAATCGTTACCGAAAAAATCAGCGAATACGGCGCCGCGACGACCGACGGCTGGACGCTCGCGCACGACGAACTCGGCGTCTTGCTCGAATCGCGCTCGGTTCGTCTCGCCGAAATTACCGACGGAACGTCGAACACGCTCCTCGTCGCGGAAGCGTCGTCTTACGAAACCGGAACGCCTAAAACTTACGACAACGGAAGTTGGATCGTCGGCACGAACATTTTCCGCAAGACGAAAGCGCCGATCAATTATCGCCCGAAGTGCGACCATTTCGGCGGCGGAACGTTCGACTGGAGCTGTTCCGAATGCTCCGCTTACCAATACGAAGCGCGGAGTCGGCACCCGAGCGGAATCAACGCGCTCTTCTGCGACGGTTCCTGCCGCTTCGTTTCGGAAACGGTCGATATGGAAGCGTTCGCGGCGGCGATCACGCGCAACCGCGGCGAAATCGTCTCGCTTTAACCGTTTATTTTCCTTAACAATCGTCGTTTAACGACTTAACGACTTAACGACGTCTCGCCGTCCGCCGTTCCGGAGGCCCGGCGAGACTAGCGTTTTTCTCGCGTCTCAAACGCTAGTCGTTTTTATTAGCGTTTGAGACGCCGTTTTCAACGCTAGTCTCTCGCGCTTCCTTTTTTCCTTTCTTTCATTCTTTATTATTCTCCGTTTATTCTCCGTTTTTTTTCCGCCGTTCCGCTCTTTTAAAAAGTTTTCAAAAAAAATTTTTTTCCGCCGAAACCTTTCTCGACGCCCCGTGTTTAAGACTTGTCGAAGGTAAGAGCGGCCGCTCGCTTTGACCTAGTTTTCGCGCTTGCGAAACCGTCCGATTCGCCGAACGAGTTCGAAACCGACGCAAACAACGTTTCGACTCGCCGCCGAAAATCGGTTTCGTTCTCGACGCTTCGCCGACGACCGAAACGGCGAGCAAAAGTCGAAGCGCGTTTCAAACGCGAACCGTCGCCGCGTTCCTAAGCCGAACGCGCTCGACGGCGGCCCCTCTTTAAAACGCAACATTTTAGGAGACGACAAAATGAAAAAGACGATTCTTTTCGCCGCGTTGTTGGCTTCGACCGCGACCTTCGCTATCGCTCAAGACGGCGGTCCCAAAGGCGAAGAACCGAAAAACGCTTTTCCGCCGCAAGAAAACGCTCCGCGTTTCGGAGGCCCCGGCCCGATGCTCGGCGACGCCTTCAAAGACGGTAAAATCGAAATCGCCAAGCTCCCGGAGCAAACGCCGCAAGAGCATAAAGACAAAATGAAAGCCGCCGACAAAGACGGAAACGGTTTTGTCGAAGGCGACGAATGGAAAGCCCTTTTTCCGCCGCGAGAAAACGCTCCCGGATTCGGCCCCGGCCCGATGTTTGGCGGCCCCGGTTTCGGCCCCGGCCCGACGTTCGGCGCACCTGGTTTTGGCCCCGGCCCGCAAGGCCCGCGTTTTGGCGCTCCGGCGTTTGGCAAAGCGTTCAAAGACGGCAAAATCGAACTTGCCAAGCTCCCGGAACAAATGCCGCAAGAGCGCAAAGACAAGATGAAGGCCGCCGATAAAGACGGCGACGGCTTCTTGACCGCCGAAGAAATGAAAGAACTCGCGCCGAAGTTTGAAAAACCGGCGTTCCTTGCCGACGGCGGCAAAATCGACGTCGCGAAATTGACCGAAGCGCTCAAAGCGGCGGACCAAAACAACGACGGCTTCATCGACCAAGACGAACGCAAAAACGCGCTCGAAGCGGCGCAAAAGAAGTTCGGCCCGCTGTTCTTCGCTCGTTTGACGCAAACTCCGGCGCCGTTCGCTCCGCAATGGGGCGCGCCGCAACCTTGGGGCGCTTGGCCGAAACCCGATTGGAATCGCGGTCCCCGTCGAGACGGAGAACGTCCGCAAGGCGACTGGAATCGCGGCCCCCGTCGAGACGGAGAACGTCCGCAAGGCGATTGGAATCGCGGCACCCGACGAGACGGCGAACGTCCGCAAGGCGATTGGCAACGCGGCCCGCGTCGAGACGGCGAACGTCCGCAAGGCGACCGCGGTCAACGTCGTCGCGGCGATCGTCCGCAAGGCGACCAACCGGAAGCGCCGAAAGCCGAATAATCGCTTTCCCCTTTCTTTAACGACAACTAACGTCGACGCGCCGCAAGCGTCGACGCCCGACCAAGTTTCGGCGACGATATAACGGGTTGACTCGCCGAAACGAGGAGCGTCCGCCGGTAGTTTTTACTCCGGCGGACGTTTTTTCTTTCTTGTTTTCTTCCTCGCGGCGCTTTACGTTTCCGCGCGCCGCCTTAGCGACCGCCGCCGAAGATTCGCGACGCAGTTTCCGCCTTGACGTTTATCCCTAATGAATCCGGCTTGTCGTCCAGCGTCGACGCCCCGCGCCGCAAAGCCTCCAACGTCCCCGACGCGACAAGAAAAGACGACGAAACGCCCCGGCGCGACAAGAAAAAGTCGGCGAAACGCCCCAACGCGACAAGAAAAAATTGACGAAATGCTCCAATGCGACCCAAAAGACAACGAATCAACTCGGCGCGACAAGAAAAAGTCGACGAAACGCCCCGACGCGACAAAAAAATTGACGAATCAACCCGGCGCGACAAGAAATGTCGGCGAAACGCCCTGACGCGCCCCCAAAAGACAACGAAACGTTCCGATAAACGTCGCGAACGTTCCGCTCGCTTTCCCGTTTTTCCGCGTCCGCTCGGTTAGCGTTCGTTCGACTTTTGATAATACGTCCGAAAATTCACTTCTTGAAACTGCGCGGCAAAATGAATCGCTCGCATCACGCGGTTGCGATCTTTCTCGGAAAGCCGTCGCGCCAACTTATATTCGTTGCTCGCTTGAAACGAACGATTAAAGAACATTTTTCCCTTCGGATACACGTCGACAACCAATTTTTCCGGAAAACGCGCTTCCTCTTGGAAACGCCGATTAATCGTCAAACGAGCCAACGGCGTTACCGAACCGGGATTCATAAAAACATTCAATTTACAAAGAGCGTTCGCAAAATCAAAATAAGCGAGCGCCACTTTAGGATCGTCGAAAGCTCGCGTCGTCGCGCGGTAATCGATCCATTTGCTTTGAAACAAGAGCTCGTCTTCTTTTCGCGAAACCTCGAACGTCGGCTCGAGCATAAAAGAGCAAAACGCGTCGTCCCGCTTTTCCAAAAGAGGCTTGACGTTTTCCAGAAAACGATCGATTTCTTCGGCGGCGACTTCCGTCCGCAAGCGCCGAATCGGGTCGATCAAGACAAACTTTTTCTCGCTAAAAGAATAAATGATAATTTCGCCGTTGTCGCCGATAAAATCGAACGCGAAATCGTCGAAAAAAACGGACGACGTTCGAAACGAACGCTCTTCGTCTTCGTTGCGCGAAAATTTTACGACGGAATCGACGCGAAAACGCAACGACGCTTCCGACGTCGAATCCCATTCGGGCCAACGCGTCGAAGCGTCGAAGTGAAAAACGCTTCCGGCGCTCGCTTCGCTTTCGCTTTGCGACGCGGCGCTCTTCGTTTCGTCGGCGGCAAGATTCGCTCCCGACGCGACGATCGCAACCGTCGCCGCAACAAACGCCAACGCTAAAATTGCCGCCCGCTTACTCCAACGTCCAAACGCGACGCTTCGCGCCATCGATCGACTCCTTTGCGCTCGAGACGCGCTCCGATAAGGCCGGCGCGTCCGTTTCGCTTCGTTCCCTGAAGCTCGCTTCGTTCCTTGAAGCGTTTGCTTTACGCGCCGCCGTTCGCAAACGTCGACTCGGCGCGTTCCCTCGTTCGTTCCCAGGCGTCCAATCAAAAGTTGCAAAACGCCGCCCAACGCGAACCGTCGATCTAAAATCGACGACGCGCGTTTCCGGCGACGTCTAAATTTCGGCAAAATCTTCGGCGATTATTTCGGCGCCAAAGTGCACCAAATACGTTTGCCCATTTGCTTCGGCGCGGATTCCACTTTCGCGACGTCTTCGAGCATCGCCATCACCGACGCCAACAACTTTTCGCCTTCGCTGACATGCGCCATTTCGCGACCGCGGAAAAGAATCGACAACGTAACTTTGTCCTTCTTGGCGAGGAATTCGCGCGCTTTGTTGACCTTGACTTGAACGTCGTGATCGCCGGTTTTCGGACGCAAACGCAACTCTTTCACTTGCGTTTTATTCGTTTGTTGCTTCGCGACGCGTTTCTTTTGTTGATATTTGTACTTGCCGTAATCCATAATGCGGCAAACGGGCGGTTTCGCCGCCGGCGCGACCTCGACTAAGTCGAGCCCGGCCGCGCGAGCCTTCGCCAACGCTTCCGCGGAGCTCATCACGCCCAATTGTTCGCCTTCGTCCGAAATGACGCGCACTTGCGGAATGCGAATCATTTCGTTCACGCGTTGCCCGGCGTTCGCGCCGTTGTTACCTCTCGGGCCGTTGTTGTCCATCCTCCTCAGCGACATAATCTCGTTACAAAAAACCTTTCTTACGGCTTATATAGAGTTAGTTTAACGCGCCGCGTCGAGCGCGCCGTTTACGCCGCCTTGAAACCTGTGCAAAAACACATTTAACGCGCGTTTCTTTTTGCGGCTATTCCTTATATATTTTAGCGCTAATTTCCTCGCTCGGCAAGCGCTCGACGCCCCTAAACGTCTCATTTTGGGCAACTTTTCTTATATTTTCCCCAAAATTATCGTCTTTGTCGTTAAAAGCGCGCTCGGTTCCGTTTTACGTTGCGCCGTTAACGTCCGAAACGCCGCCGTTTCGCCGCGCTTGCCGTTCTTTACGAACTTTAACGACGACGCGTTCCGCCTTCGCGCAGATCCCCCAATCTCTCCATTTCCCGCGTTTCTTCAAAAGCGCGCGACTCGTCCGTTCCTCCCGCTTCTCCCATTTTACCTAACTCGCCGTCGTCGAGCGCGTCCGCGTCGTTTTTTTCCTCGTCGGTCTCTAAACCCGCCGCTTCGCCCGCGCCTTCGACGTTATAATCGGCAAAGTTTGCCGCGTTGGGGTCAAATTCCGGCCTGAATTCGAGCGCGCCCTCCGGCGTCAACGTCGGCCTTTCGAATCCTTCGACGCCGACGTAAAGGTCGACGTTCGTCTCAAATTCGTCGCTCGCGACGCCGTTTTTCTCGTTTTCGCGCCTTACGATCTCGCGGAAGTCGGGAAAGCGGTCGAATTCGCCGTCGTGTTGCGTTACCAAGAGGCGCAAAACGAGGATTTTTTGGTCGTAATCGTCGCCGCCGTCGGTGAAGAACCAGCGACCGAGCGCGCTCGTCTTCGCGTCGCTGGCGCCGATCGCCAAAAACTGTCCCGGTCGCAACGCGAGAGAACATTTGAGCGCGTCGAACGTTTTCGTCGGCTGTTCCTGCGTTCGCACCAGCTGCCCGTGTTGATATCGAGTCGCGAGTCGCGGCGCGCCGTACCGCAAAAACGGCGTTACGTCGAAACGAACGGAACCGTCCGGCGCGGGATCGATCGCGACGCTAAAAAGAGTTTGCGCGTCGTTATAACTCTTTCCGACGAGAGCGCCGTTTTGTTTTTCCAAAATTGGAATCGCCGGAATGACGTCGCCGCGCGCCTCGATAACGCTCTTCATCCCGGCGCGCAAGTTGATCGGTTTCGAATACGCGACGGGCGCTCCGGCCGATTTTTTCGAATGATCGACCTCTTCTTCGAGCGTCGAGCGGAGTTCGCGCCCTTTGAGCGTTAGAAGTCGGGAAAGCGAATCGGGAATCGACGCGCCGATAAGTCCCGCGCGGAACCCTTGTTCGTTGAGGTAACGCCGCGTTTCCGGGTCGATTTCCTGTTCGTCGACGTCGTTCCAAAACGCCTCGACCAAAGCGCGATCTTGGTAGGGGACGTGAACCAGGAGCGCGTCGAACGAAACGGCGTCCGGCGCCAACTCGGCCCGACGCAACGCCGATTTCGACGCGTCGCTCGCCGGGGTCGGCGGAGGCGGAGCGTCGGTCGGCGACGGTTGCAACGAAGCGCACGACATGAGAATTCCGGCGCCGCACGCCGTCAAAATCCCCGCGATCGCTCTCCGTTTTCCCATTTTACGCAAACTCGGCTAACGCCGCGCCTTTCTTATTTTCGTCAAACGCTCTAATCGATCTAAATCTTCGCAAGCGTTTCGTTTTTCCGCTCGCGAAGCGCCGTTTTTAACGATATTAACGGCAATTATTGCGGACGATAATAAAAAAAAGTTCGCGCGTCAAGAGCGATTCGGTAAAAAACGCCGCCGACTTTCGCGACGTCGGCCTCGTCGCGAAAATTTATCGCCGCGCGCCGAACGCTCGGAATCAAAAGAAGCGACGAAGTCGCATTAATGCCAAGAGCCCAATAAAGCGCCTCTATAGTATTAATGACAAAATCGCCTTTATTTTGTTTTGACGCCCTTCGCAACCCTCGCAAACGACGTCAAAACAAACTTTTTATGCAAGTTAAAGAACGCGCGCAAAATAAACAAGACGCAGAAAACGCGGCGCTTAGGCGATTTCTATCGGGAACGCGAGCGTTTCGTCGAGCGATTTTGCCCCGATTAAAACCGCGAAAAACCGGTCGACGCCGAGCGCGCATCCGGAACACGCCGGCAACCCCGCCTCCATCGCCTGCAACAGGCGGGATTCGCGCGGCAATTCGCTCGAACCGTCGCGGCGACGCTCTTCGCTCGTCGTTTCGATTCTCGCTCGCAAAACGGACGCGTCGATCAGTTCGTGATAACCGTTTGCCAACTCGATTCCTTCAACAAAAAGCTCAAAACGCTCGGTAACGTCAAACGCTTCTTTTCGTTCGTCGTCAAATTCTCGTCGCGTTTTCGCCAATTGCGATTGCGACGCCGGATAATCGTACACGACAACAGCCGCGCCGACGCCCAGATCCGGCTGAACGACTTCGGCGAAAATTAAGTCGAGCCAGTCGTCTTTTGTCGCGCCGATTCCCCCAATCCCTTCAACCTCTTCCAGCTCTTCATTCCCCCTTTCTCTCCAATCTTCTTCAATATCGCTATTTTGCCCATTCACCCCTTCTTGCTCACTTCCTCCGACAACGTAAGAGTCCGGATACGCAATCTTCGCCCGATCGGCAAAATCGCGCAATTCAACGCAAGTCGCCCAATGCGGATTTATTCCCGTTTTTTCCTCAAAGACGTCGGCAAACGTCCGCTCAACGACCGCGTTTTGCGCCCAAGTTTTCGGCTCGAGTCCGGTTTCGGCGAAAAATTCGTTCGCGGCGGCGAGCGTCAAATCGGCGAGAATTCGACGCCCCGCTCGATAATCGTCGCCGCGCCGATACCATTCGAGCATCGTAAACTCGACGTTGTGCCAAGCGCCGCGATCGCCGCGACGGCAAGCGGGCGCGAGTTGATAAATCGCGTCCATCCCGGCCGCAATCAAACGCTTCATCGCAAACTCCGGCGACGTTTGAAGATAGAACGTCGTCGATTCTCGCCGCGCCGTCTCGGAGTCGCGAAATCGTCGCTCGGACCAATCGTCTTTTTCGCTCCAACAAAGGGAAATCCGCACGGGAATCGGCTCGACAAAGCGGTCGACCACCGTATCGCGCGACAAAAAAGGCGTCGTCGTTTCAATAAACCCAAAATTATCGAAAAAACGTCGAATCGTTCGATAAAGAATAGCGCGGCGACGTAAATTTTCAAGCGGAGCGGTCGGGCGCCAAGCCTCCGACGTTACCGCCTCCAAACCGCCTATTCCCCGCTCTTTTCCTATTTTTCCCTCGACGTTTTCCCATTTTTCGTTATTTAAGTCGCCCATTCTTCTCATTTCTCCCTTTTTATTGCGTCGGTTATCGCTGTTGCGACGCAAACAACGCCGTTTTCTTTGCAATATCCCCCCTATTTTAACAAAAACCGGCGACTCGGCAAGTCGACAAAAGCAGAAACGGGTTAACGAACCGCGACGCAACGAAAAATCCTAAAAAGCGTTCGAGAGCTCCAAGGCTTCACCGGATAATGCGACGCGAAGTTTAAAGCGGTTAGCGCGACGCCGTCAAAACAGACAAGACAGACAAATTGGGCAAGATTTTCTTTTCTTGTAAATAAACGTCGTTTTTCAAAGTCGCGCGCCTTTGTGTTAAGACGCGCGACTCTCGACCGCCCAAACGCTCCGAACTCCTTTAATTTCGCCAATTTTCGTTCAGGCGTTTACTTATTCTCCCCATTTTTGCTATTTTACACTTCCTTTTTCCAAAGCCCGTGCAGATTGCAGTACGTTCGGACGAGCGCGGGCCCTTCTTCGACGCAAAATTCGGCGATCGGTCGCTCGCCCGGTTGCAACACGACGCGCTTCGTTCGGTTCCCTTGCGTCGTTTCGATCCATTCGATATAGTGTTCGCGCTCCGACGGATGTTCGACGGAGCCGATCTGAACCTCGACGCGTTTTCCGTTCCGTTTTGCGCTCGGCACGTGTTTTTCGGCGTTTTCCGAGTCGTCGACTTTCGCCTTTTCCAGCGTCATCGCTTGACCGCAACAAACAAGTTCGCCGGAACCGTCGTGTAAAACTTCAACGATTTTCCCGCAAATCTCGCAAATATAAATTTCCGATTCTTTCATCATTAACTCAATCTTCTTTCTTTTTAAAACCGTCAAATCAAAAAAGTTTAAAACCAGCGCGACCAACGGTTTTCAAACGACAAAACATTTTTACATTTTAATCCATTTGGCGCGCCGATTTTCCAACGTTTAATTCTTTTTATTCTACCCTGTTTGCCAATATTAAAGTAAAATAGGAAAATTTAACTCTCGTCTATCTTCATTCGTTTGATTCGCCTGCAAGAGACGGGCAAAGTTGCGGCAAAGACAGAAAAAAAATTGAGTTTTTCTCTTAAAAAGCCGATATGTTCTTTACGCGGTTTCGATACAATCGCTTTAATCGTTTTTCCTTATCTTTTTGCTTGTCGTTTTCCTTATTCCGCGCTTTATTCGATGTCAATCGCCTCCCGTCGCTCAACCCCCGCGCCCGTCGACCCGTCTTCGGCTTCAAACGAAGTCGAACGGCGCCCGTTGTCGCAATATATGCAAGTCGACGATTCGTCCGACGACGGCGGTTGGACGATTTTTGATTCGGTCGCCTCCGCGCCGTCGAGCGCCTCGCAACCGCGTTTGGATCTTTCGATCCTTAAAGAGATCAAAAATTTTTTGACCGCCGACGCGCCGACCGCCGACGATTCGGATTCGTTTTTTGGCGACGAAACGCTGGTCGATTCTAACGACGTTCGAGTCGCCTATCCGTTTTACGACGGCGCCCCGGTCGATTTCAACGCCGTCGAGCCGGAAAACGGAACGTCCGCCGTTTCGCAAAACGCGGAAGACGTCGATATGTTTCCCCTCTCGACGCTCTCCTTGAGTCAAACTGGGCAAAACGCGCAAAACAAACCGGAAAAAACGGACGACTTCCTCTCCGCCGAAACCAACGAAACCAACGAAACCAACGAAACCGACGAAACCGACGAAGTCGCCGAAGTCGCCGAAGTCGCCGAAGTCGCC
>JAZNJF010000379.1:0-3584 GCA_045577885.1 Thermoguttaceae bacterium
CGAGCGAATCTCCGCGACTTGCAGCCGCTCGACCGCTTTCGGAACGTCGGCCAACGTCAGTTGCGTCGGGTAGCCGTCGCGCCAAACGACGTCGGTTTTTTCGAGCAAATCGACGAGCAACTTTGTCGGCGCGGGCGCAACCGGCGTCGCGACCGGAGCCGACGGTTGCGCCGAAACGGAGGGCGCGAACGACGAAAACGCCGTTAAAACCGATGGAACCGTTAAAATCGCTAAAAGCGGCGCCGTCCTTTGAAACGACGTAAGGGAAGAAAAGGAGCGTCGGAAAAGTCGACGTAAAAGACGCGAACGCATAAAAACCTCCTAAATTAAAGCGAAACGACGCGAACGCCCGAAGAACGGACGGAAAAATAGGGAAAATAGGAAAAAACGGTAAAGCGGCAAAACGGCAAAACGAAAAATGACCGGATTTCCGTCGAAACGGCGTTTCGACGGCGGCGGGGAACGCCCTCATTGTACGACGTCGCGAATCGTTTGTCAAACGGAAAGACGGCGCGCCCCCCGCTTGACGACGGGAAAAAATCGAGTACAATAAGTTTTGGTCGAACGAATTTTGCCGATATTAACGGTTTCCCCGCTCGTTAAACGTTGAGTTGGCGGGGATAAGCGTCGGCGTTAAGCCCGAGCGGTTTAAGGCGTCGTCTTGGCTAACAACCGTTAAAACCAACGCAATCGGACGAGCGCCCGAGCGGTTTTGGGGGCGTTTCCTCCATTTTATCGTTAAAACCAACGCAACCGGACGAGCGCTTGAGCGGTTTTTGGGGCGTTTCCTCCATTTAATCGTTAAAACCAATACAACCGGACGAGCGTCCGAGCGGTTTTGGGGGCGTTTTTCCTGCTTTATCGTTAAAACCAATACAACCGGACGAGTGCCCGAGCGGTTTAAGGGACCGGTCTTGAAAACCGGCGACGGTTTCCCCGTCCGCGGGTTCGAATCCCGCCTCGTCCGCTGATCCCGCCTCCCCGTTGGCAAAACGGCGGAAGGAATCGAACGACGTAAAATGTTTTTGCGTCGCGTTTTTGTTTATTTGTCGCGCGCTTCGCTCTCTTGGCGGCAAGACGGCGAAAGAGCGGCGTTTTTTTTAAAGTTCGCGCCTCGACCGGTTCGATATTTCCGGTAAATAACGCGTCGACGACGCGATTTAGGGGCGTTTTTTACTTTTAAACGGACCGCGCGACGCGTCGGTCGGAAATTTGAATAACGCGACGAACGATGAAACCGAACGATAATTTCAACGCGATTTTTCGACGAACCGCGTCGCGAGCGGCGCTTGTTTGTTTGAGCGTCGGCTGCGTCGGCGGCGATTGGGCGAAGGCGGGAACGCCGAACGTTCCGGCCCCGATTTACGTCGCGAACGCGCCGACGAACGTCGAGGCGGAATTGGCGCCGCTCGGAACCTCGATCGACGAACCGTTGGGAACTCCGGCGAAAAACGAAAAAGAGTTCGCGCCGTCGACCCCGACGACGGCGGTTTCGAGCGTCGTTTATCCGGTCGCGCGCCGGGAAGTCGCTTGGCGCGACGGGCGCGGAGCGCGAATTTCGGCGCTCGTCTTTTACCCGGCGGCCCCTCCGGTCGCGAATTCGAAATTTTCGGTCGTCGTTTACTCGCACGGGCTCGGCGGCTCGGCGGAACGGTTCGCGTATTTGGGCGAAGCTTGGGCGGCGCGCGGCGTCGTAACGCTTTGTTTGCGGCATCCGGAGAGCGACGAATCCGTTTGGCGCGGCAAGTTGCGACCGATGGGCGAGCTGAAAGAGGCGTATCGGCATTCTTGGACGGCGCGCGACCGAGCGACGGCGATTCGTTCCGCGCTCGATTTTCTCGCGACGACGCAAAACGCCGACGGACCGCTCGGACGCGATCTCGATCTGAATCGCGTCGGCGTCGCCGGGAACGATTTGGGCGCTCTCGCCGCGCTCCTCGTCGCCGGACAGCTTCCGCCGGACAACGGTCCGTCGTTGAAAGACCCTCGCGTCGCGGCGGTTTTGGCGCTTTCGCCCCCCGTCTATTGCGACAGCCGACGCGGAAACGTCGTTTATTCGCTGATCGACGCGCCCTTGGCGACCTTCGCCGGAACGAACGACGACGGCGTCGTCGGCGACGTGAAAGCGGAACAGCGTCGCACTCCGTTCGACGCGACGCGCGGCGTCGACCGTTTCCACTTCACCTTGCAAGGCGGCGACCATATGGTGTACGGCGGGCATCGCCTCCCGACGAAGCAAACGAGCGACGCGCGGTATCAGGCGACGATTCGCTCCGCGTCGACCCTTTTTTGGCGCGCTTACCTTTGCGGCGACCCCGACGCGGCGAAGACGTTGCGGTTCGCGCCCGATTCGGCCTTCATGACCGCGGCGAGAAGCGAACGAATTTTCGAAAATTAACGTTTAAAAGGCGGCGGCGTTGAAAAACGTCGTCGCTTTTTTTATTGGGAACGTTTTTGACGGCCGACGGCGCGCCGTTTTCTTTAAAGAAGCCGTTTTAGGGGCCGTTTTTTGATTTTTGACGCTTCCTTTTAAACCCGTTTTTTGATTTTTGGCGTCGGCGTTGAAAAGTCGACGGATTATTCTTGGCGACGACGCGAATTTCGGGACTTTTCGCGGGCTTTTTCGGCGGTTTTTCTCTTTTGGTCTTGATTCGTTTCGCGGTTCTTCGTATACTTCGCCCGTTGTTTTTTCAGCTTGTTTTGTCGTCGGCGGCGCGAAACGCTCGAACGGACGAGCAAAGCGAGCGGCGTTAGGCGCGCTTTCGTTGGATTAAGAATTTTGAACGAATTTTCGGGCGTTAAGAAAAGATTGCGAATCGACGTTCCTTCGGCGCGTCGCCCTTCTTGGAAGCGGCGGCGTCGGGGGAGCGTTCGCGCTCGTTCGTTCTTGTTAAGCGTTCTCGCGGCGGCGATTTTCGGCGTTCCGAGCGTCGCGCCGGGGTCGGATTTTCTCGCGTCGACGCCGGTTTCCGGGAGCGTTTTGGGGTTGAGCGACGACGGAAGCGGGAACGCGTCGAGCGTCGGTTTTGCCGACTTTGCCGATTTCGCCGATTATTCGGAAAGCGTCGGCGCTTTGCCGAACGGCGAAGAGTCCGAACCGCTTTCGCCGTCGAACGGTTTGCTCGACGCGGGACTCGGCGCCGTCGCGGAAGAGGAAGCGTTGGCGCAAGAGCGGGCCGAACTGCTCGGGCATTCGCCGGAAGACGAGGCGTTGGCGGCGCGACTTGAAGAGCGAACCGTCGGCGATTCGAAAATTCTCGCGCCGAAAACGGGCGTTTCGAGCGAGCCGGTCGCGATTTCCGCCGAATTTGGTTGGAAGGGGGAAGACGACGAGCTCGGCGAAGTTTACGTGCTTTGCGGAGATTGCCGAATTTCGCAAGGCGGCGACGTCGTTTCGGCGCCGTCGGCGGTCGTTTGGCGCGCTTTCGCGGCGGACGGTTCGGCGCGGCTTCTCGTTTATCTCGAACAAGACGCGGAGCGACCGTTGCGGATTGAAACGTCGTCGCCGTTCGTCGAGGCGAAGGCGAAGGGCGATTCTTGGTTTGGGACGTTCCGAACGCTCGGCGGGACCGATTTGCGCATCG
>JAZNJF010000380.1:0-50176 GCA_045577885.1 Thermoguttaceae bacterium
TAACTAAGCGACTTTTATCGCTCGGAAGCGCGCGGGCGACAACGCGTAATTTCGGCAGGAGCGCCTTCACTTCGTCGTCCGATTTTTCGGCGAGTTCGGCGGAGGTCAACGCGACTTCGTCGTCGGAACGTAGCAAACCGGACTCTTTCGCGATAGCGACGGCGGTTTCCTTGCGGTCGCCGGTGATCATAACAACTTGAATTCCGGCGTTTTGCGCGACGGCGATCGCTTCCGCCGCTTCTTTGCGAACGGCGTCGCGAATCCCGATGACGCCGATTAGCGTTAGCGGCGCTTCGTCGTTTTCGCCGTCCGTTTTGGCGACCGCGAGGAGGCGCATCGAGCGGGCCGCTTGGTCGAGCGAATATTTTTCGATCGCGCTTTTGTCCGTAAACGCTTGCGCTTGGCCGTTTGCGTCGAGGTAACGGTCGCATTGTTCGACGACGCGCTCGGCCGCGCCCTTGACGTAAACGACCGGGCCGTTTTCGCGCTTGACGACGACGCTCGATTTCTTCTTTTCCGAATCGAACGCGTTAAATTGCAACGTTTGAGATTTGTCGATCGCGTCGGCGACGCCCGATTCGGCGAGGAACGTCAGCAAAGCGCGGTCGGAACTGTTCCCGCCGAGAATCGCGTTTTCCGCTCCGACCGTCGCGCTGTTGTTGACGCCGACGCCGACGATAAATTCCGGCGTAAACCAAGTCGGCGCGTCTTTTAGCGAACCGAACGTCGTCGCGTCGCCGAGCGCCAATTCCTCGACGGAAAGACGCCCTTCGGTGATCGTGCCGGTCTTGTCGCTGTATAAAAGACTCAAACTCCCCGCCGTTTCCAGACCGCGAATTTTGCGCACTAAGACGTTGTCGCGTATCATTTTAAGGCTTTGGATCGACTGCAGGAGCGAGGTCAGCATCGGCAAACCTTCCGGCACCGCGCAAACGATAATCGTAACGGCGACCGTAATTGCGTTCATCAATAAATGCAACCAGCCCATCGCGTCCGTCGGGGCGTCGCCGCTAACTAACGTCCGCGCCAAAATACCGACGACGATCGCGCTCGCGCCGACGTAACCGAACTTCGAAATTTGTCCGGCGAGATGAGATAACTTCACTTGCAGCGGCGTTTTACGGTCGTGCTTTTCTTGCAATTCCGCCGCGATTTGCCCGAAAACGGTCGCGTCGCCGACGACCTTAATTTCCATATGGCCTTCGCCGCCGCAAACGACGGAGCCGCGATAGCCGTAATGCTCGTTGTGCGTGTCTTTAGGATCGAAAGTTTCGCCCGGTTCGAGCGGTCGTTTCGTCGCTTCGACCGTTTCGCCGTTGAGCGGGGATTGGTCGACCTTGATCGAACCTTCGACGACGCCGCCGTCGGCCGGGATTTTGTCGCCCGCTTGCAGGTACACGACGTCGCCGACAACGATTTCGTTGACGTGAATCTCCGTAAGTTGCCCGTCGCGAACGACTTTCGTCGTTTCTTTCGCTTCCTCTTCGGCTTTGAGCGCGGAGGCTTTGCCCTGTTGACGGTTTTCGCTAAGGGCCGACGCAAGGTTTGCGATCAGAATCGCGAGAAGAACGCCCAGCGGTTCGTACCATTCGGTTTCGCCGATCGCTAAAAGGACGAGCTGAACCGCCAACGCGACCAACAAAATCAGAATCATCGGGTCTTTAAAGCCCAAAAGGATTTTCAGCCAAAGCGGTTCAGGCGGGATTTGCGTCAACGCGTTCGAACCGCGCGCGAGACGACTTTTTTCGACCTCTTGCGTCGTTAAACCTTTAAGTTGCATTTTTTAATCTTTCGAGTTAAGGAACGGTTTGCGGCGAGGAAACGCCGAAACCTAAAAACGCGGCGCCGCTCGAACGAAACGCGACGATTCGGTTTCGCTCGAGCGACGGACGCGACGTTAAAATTTCATTTCGGACGCGACGCGACGTCGTTAACGAGTCGTCGTCGCGTTCCTTGAAGCGTAAAGTCTTTTACAAGGAGTTTTTCGGCGGTTCGATTTGGTAAATTTCTCCGTCGAAAAGGAACGTCGACGGTTCCTCGAACGCGAGGTATTGCGCAAATTCGCGCCCGAGTTTTCCAACGAGTTCGAAGTAGGCGTCGCTAAATTGCTCGACGACGATCGGTTCGCGACCGGTTTGCGACTCTTTGTCGAGCGTCGCGTCGACCCAACGCCCTTCTTTGAAGTAAAACGTTTTGCCGGCGATAGTTCGGACGGCGTCGCGTCGTTTGGCGGTTGTCGCTTCGGCGGTTTCCGAATCTTCGAAAGCTCCGGTCGAACGAAGCGCGGGAGCGGTGGCGGCAAACGTCCGAGCCGAGCTTTCCGCTCTTCGAAGCGCGGAATTGCGACCGAACGCGGCGCCGCCCGTCGCGAGACGCTTCGCCGCCGACGACGACGGAGCCGGAGCCGCCGCCATCGCCATTTCGTCGGCGACCGCCGATTCGGCCGCGAGGTTGGCGGCGCCGCGGAACGATTGCTTCATCGAACGTTGCGCAAACCCCGACATATTCGACGTTTGCGATGCGAGACGTCGGAAGTTTCCGGCGGCGCGACGGGCGTTTTCGGCGGTCGCGTCGAGCGCGACGGAGTCGTCGGCCAAAAACGCGGTGTACGGCGTCATAATCCCGTGTTTTTTCGAGAGTTCGAGGAGCTCGTTCATCAGTTCGTCGTTAGGACCGTCGAGATCGAGGCGGTCGACAATTTCGCCGACGCGCCGGGTCGCCCAAAGACGTTCGACGAATGCGTAAGTCGAGTCGACGCTTGTGGTTGCAAAGGAGCCTTCAAACGAAAACGCGACGTCGCCGCCGTCGATTTTGCCGTTCGCTTTGATTGCGACGGGCCCCGACTTCGCGTAACGTCCGACGACGACCAGCTGTTCCCCGGCGTAAAGGTCCATTTTTCCGGTCGGGTAGATTTGGTTCGTAAAGTATTGCGCTTCCGCGTTTTCCTTCAATTGGAACGCGAACTCGACGTCGGTGAAAATCGGCGCTTCGACGCGGTTGTAGAGCGCCGCGACGCGTTCTTCGATATCTTCGTTCGGTTTAACGTACTCGCCTTGGCCGCGACCGTCGCGAACGAAACGGTCGAGAAGACGAGAGTTTACGTCGTAACCGAGCCCGAACGAGAAGAAGCGCGCGCCGTCGTTTTTCTCGCGAGCGAGTTGGGCCAGCTTCATTTCGTTCGTTTCGCCGGTCGTCGGTTCGCCGTCGCTGAAGAAAAAGAGATACTTCGGATTGGCGGAGTCGTCTTGCGCAAGTTGAGCGAAGGAAACGTTTAACGCGTCTTCAATGTTGGTCGAACCGCGCGAACGAACGCCGTCGACGAAGGCGAGAGCTTCGGAACGCGACGCGGCGTCGACGGTTCGCAATTTTTCGGAAAACGAGCGAACGTCGGTTCCGAAGAGGACGACGTTGAATTTATCGCCGTCGTTAAGTCGCGAAAGAACGAACTTTAACGATTCGCGCGCTTGCTCGATTTTGGCGCCGGACATACTGCCGGAAACGTCGAGCGTAAAAACGACCGTTTTGGTCGGACGCTCCGTTTGTTGGGAAACAATTTTCGGCGACGCAAGGAGCAGGAAGTACCCGTCTTCGTTGGGGTTAGGACGATAACTTAGAATTTTGGCGGAGAGTTCGTCGGCGTTTTGGTCGAAGAACAAACGGAAGTCGTGCGACGGCGCTTCGTTTTCAAGGACGCAAGTCGTTTTAACGACGTTGTTTGCGACGCGTTCGATTTGAAGGTCGAACGTCGGCGAATAAACGTTTTTAATTTCCGTCGTTCCAACAATACGAGCGGCGAAGCTCGTTTTACCCGGCGCCGCGCTTTGTCGAGCGCATTTGGTCGGGAAGAAAAATTCGGTCAAACCGTCTTGTTGGCGAAGGAGTTGCGTATAACGCAACTCGACCGTGCGCGCTTGACCCGGCGGAATCGGGAAAACGCTTGTTTGGTAAAGGCCGGTTCCGACCCATTCGAGGAGGGCGGGGTCGCGGTTTTCTCGAACGATCGCTTCGTAACGTTTGCGCGCTTCGCCGGCGTCGAGGAGTTCGCCCGCAAACTCTTTGCCTTCAACGAGAAACGTTAGCGAGTCGACGGCGCCGTCGTAAGGAATCGGGAAAACGAACGACGCTTCGAGCGTCGTCGAGCCGGTGTTGTTAAACGTTTGCGAAACGACGACTTGCGCGACCGAGTTTTCGATTTCCGCGTCGACCGAAAGCGATTCGAGGCGAATCAAATTTTCGGGCGTCGGACGCGGTGGGGACGGAATCGAAGACGACGAAACGCTTGGCGGAACCTTAACGTCCGTAAGGAACCCTTGCGAAAAAACGGGTTGCGACGACGCGATGAAGAAAAACGCGCCGAAAAGAGCGGCGAAACTTAGCGCGGCGCTCCGTCGCGAAGAAAAAAATAACGCGGACATAAACGTCTCCTTATTGGTTAATCGACGGACTTTAGCCGTTGAATTTAAGCGATTTTGACGTTCGACGAACGTCGATTGGGCGGTTAACGTTGCCAACCCTCTTACGATCTATAGAGACGCATAGGACGCCAATTTTTCTTTAGCTTTTTGGAAAATTTTTCAAAAAAAGTTGTTCGGCGCGCGCAACCCATTGGAACGCAACGGTTAAAAACCTAATTTTTTTCTCCAAGCGTCGACGCGATTAAGCCAGTCGTCGACCGGTTTGCCGCTCGGCGGATTTCCGACGAACCCGTGCGGAACGTTCGCGTAAATATGCAACTCCGCCGAAACGCCCATGTTACGGAGTTTAGTATAAACGGCGACCGAACCGTTCGGCGAGTAAGCGTCCGCGTCGCCGTGTAGCAAAATCATGGGCGGCGTTTTGTCGTCGAACGCGAAATCGGCGACGATCGGCGAGTCGATTCCGCGTTGGGCGTTCGGACCGTTTGCGCCGTCTTCGAGAACGTAAGCCGGATAGACCGGAATCGCGAAGTTGAGATGGCAGGGGAGTTTATCGACGTCGTCGACCGCTTCGTAAGACGCCGTTTGACTCGACGTCGCCGCCATCAGGGTCAAGTGACCGCCCGCCGAGAGTCCGAGCGCGCCAATTTTCTCAGAATCGAGGCCCCATTCGGCGGCGCGGCTGCGAACGACGCGGATTGCGCGCTGGGCGTCCTGCCAAGCGGGCAGGTGTTTCGGGCCGTTTTTCGGGCGCGGAACCCGATAATTCAGGACGACGACCGTAACGCCGCGTTCGTTGAAAAAGCGCGTTAGTTGCTTGGCGTCGCGACCGAGCGTCAAATACTCGTAAGCGCCGCCGGGGAAAACGATAACGCAAGAGTCGCTCGTTTTGTTTTCCGGCTTCCAGTATTCGTAAGTCGGCTTGACGTCGGAACTTGACGCTCCCGGCGCGACGTCCGGCCAAAGCGGGAACGTTTCCTGCGCCCAAGCGAAATTACAGAAAGCGATCGCCGCGACGAGAAGGGGCGCGACCGACAAAATGCGCTTTTTCATCGAATTAACCTTATTTTATCTTAAAACGATATTGTCTTAACGGTTTAAAATCCCGTTGGTTAGCTCTAAAAACGACGCGGCGTCAAAAGGCGCGAACGTTAATATCCAAGCGACTTCATCCAAGCGGCGACGCGGTTGAGCCAATCGCCGAGGTGTTCGTCGGTCGGATTGCCGCCGAAGCCGTGCGGCGCTTTCGCGTAAATATGCAACTCCGCTGGAATTCCCATCTTACGTAATTTTGCATAAACGGCGATCGAGCCGGTCGACGAGCAGACGTCCGCGTCGCCGTGAATGAAACACATCGGCGGCGTCTTGTCGTCGAACGCGAAATCGGCGACCATATCCGTCTTGTTGCGAATACCGGGGTTCGAACCGTTTTCGCCGCCTTGGATAACGTAAGCCGGATAGACCGGTATCGCGAAGTTGGCGTGGCACGGGAGTTTATCGACGTCGTCGACCGGTTCGTAAGACGGCGTTTGACTCGACGTAGCGGTCATTAGCGTCAAGTGTCCGCCCGCCGAGAAACCGAGGACGCCAATTTGGTTAGGGTCGATTTTCCATTCGGCGGCGCGGCTGCGTACAACGCGTAGCGTCCGTTGCGCGTCTTGCCAAGCGGCCAAGTGTTTCGGCGCGTTCTTCGGACGGGGAACGCGGTACTTCAATACGACGACCGTAACGCCTTTGTCGGTAAAGAATTGCGCGATTTTCTTGCCTTCGTGTTCGTACGCGAGGCGATTGTAGGCGCCGCCCGGGCAAACGACGAGGCAAACGTTCGACGTTTTTTTCTCCGGCTTCCAGTATTCGTAAGTCGGTTTGACGTCGGAGCTTGCGGCGCCGGGCGCGACGTCCGGCCAAACGTTGAATTCGTCGAACGCCCAAACGGAGGCGCTGCAAAACGTCGCCGCGACGACGAACGCCGCCGTTGAAAGGAAATTTTTCATTGGTTTTCTTGTCGAAAGGAAGAAAAACGGGGAAAATTTAAAAACGAAAAACGCCGCGTAAACGTAACGTCGACAAATTGTTAAGCGCCAAACGTAACGGCGCGGCGTTTTATGCGACAAACGTTAGAAGCCGAGCGCTTTCATCCAAGCGGCGACGCGGTTCATCCAGTCGCCGACGTGATTGTCGGTCGGGTTGCCGCCGAAACCGTGCGCGATTCCGGCGTAAATGTGCATTTCCGCCGGAATGTTCATCTTGCGCAATTTCGAATAGACCGCGACCGACCCCATCGGCGAGTAAACGTCGTTGTCGCCGTGAATTAAGCACATCGGCGGCGTCTTGTCGTCGAACGCGAAGTCGCCGACCATCGTCGAATTGTTCCCCTTGCCGGCGTTCGGGCCGTCGGCGCCGTCTTCGAGGACGTAAGCCGGGTAGACCGGAACCGCGAAGTTGACGTGGCACGGGAGTTTATCGACGTCGTCGACCGCTTCGTAAGACGCCGTTTGGCTCGTCGTCGAGGTCATCAGGGTGAGGTGCCCGCCCGCGGAAAAACCGAGGACGCCGATCTTTTCAGGGTTAATCTTCCACTCGTCGGCGCGACTGCGGACGACGCGGATCATACGTTGCGCGTCTTGCCAAGCGGCCATGTGCTTCGGAAGGCCTTCGCGGCGGGGGACGCGGTATTTCAGAACGACGACCGTAATCCCTTTGCTCGTAAAGAATTTCGCGATTTTGTCCCCTTCGTGTCCGTAAGCGAGTCCGTTGTAGGCGCCGCCCGGGCAAACAACGAGGCAAGCGTCGGTCGTTTTCTTTTCCGGCTTCCAATATTCGTAAGTCGGCTTTTTCGCGTCCGCTTTTTCGCCGGGCGCGACGCCGGGCCACACGTTGTATTCGTCGAACGCGGAGCAGGAAATCGCGGTCGCCGCCGCGAAAACAAAGGCCAGCGCCGCCGTCAGCAGGTTCTTTTTCATCGGAAATTCCTTTCGTGATAAAGGCTTGATTTGACGCGTGTTGCGTCGATGAAACGAGCGATAAAATCGCGGAAAATTTGCGTTATTGGATTAAGTCGCGGAGCGTTTTCAGGTTGACGACGTCCCAATCGCCTTCGTCGGTTTCGCCTTTGGGCGTTTCGAGGTACATCGGCAGGTCGACGAAACGCGGGTCGTTGACGATAAAACGGAACGGCTCGAGCCCAAGTTCGCCGCGACCGATGTGCGCGTGTCGGTCGACTTTGCTTCCAAGTCCTTTAACGGAGTCGTTTAGGTGAAACGCGCAAAGTCGGTCGAGGCCGATAATTCGGTCGAAATCGGCGAAGACGGCGTCGTATTTTTCCGGCGTTCCGAAGTCGTAACCGGCGGCGAAGGTATGACATGTGTCGAAACAAACGCCAAGCCTGTCTTTAAACGACGAATATTCAATGATTTGCGCAAGTTCTTCAAAACGCGAACCGAGGTAGGTGCCTTGACCGGCGGTCGTTTCGAGGAGAACGCGAACGCGGTTCGTTTCCGGAAGGGAGGCGAAAATGCCGTCGAGCGATTCGGCGACGCGGCGTAGTCCGTTTTCTCTCGTATCTTCTTTCGCCGCGCCGGGATGCATAACGACGTTCGGGACGCCGAGAACGTCCGCTCGAACGAGTTCGTCCGTAAAAGCGGCGCGCGATTTTTCGAGCTGTTCCGCTTCCGGCGACGCTAAGTTAATCAAGTAGGAATCGTGGATAAGCGGAGCGATTAGGCCGGTTTGCGTCATCGCGTCCCGGAATTTTTGCGCCGCTTTCGGCTCGAGCGGTTTCGCGACCCAGCGATTACTGTTCTTGGAAAAAATTTGAACGCAAGCGAACCCGTGGGCCGCCGCCGCGAAAACGGCGTTTTCGACCCCGCCGGAAATCGATTCGTGAACTCCGAAGTAAGGCATTTTCAAACTCTTAGGCGTTTAAAATAAACGTGCGACGCGGAGGCGGCGACGTGTGGCGCGTCGAAACGCTCCGCGAAAACGGTCGATTGTTGAAACGTGTTATTGAGCGACGGTTTGCGTCGGTTCGAGCGTTTTTAACTCGCAAACGACAAGGTGCGGGCGGTTGAACAAACGCGTCGGAAAGACGCTCGGGCCCAAACCGCGCGAAACGATCGTCGTCGCGGCGCCGATTCGGTAAGCGCCGGCGTCGTAACGCGGGAAAATTCCTTGGTTTGGCGCGGCCAAACCGCCGACGAACGGGAGGCGAATTTGCCCGCCGTGCGCGTGTCCGGTCAACGCGAGGTCGACGCCGTGTTTCGCGTAAAGTTCGGCGAGTTCCGGACGGTGCGAAATTAGGAGGTAAAATCGTTCGTCCGGAGGGGCGCGCCGCAATTTTTCGGCGACGATCTGTTCGGAAGTCAAGCGTCGGTCGACTTTAAGTTCGAGCAACGGATCCGCGACGCCCGCGATAACGAGCGACGAAGCGCCGCGTTTCAACTCGACTTTTTCGCCGTCGAGAACGGCGGCTCCCGCTTCTTCAATCGCTCTAATGAACGGAAAATACTCGGTTTGCGTCGGCGCGATCGCTTCGTGATTGCCGGAAACGTAATAAACGGGGGCGATTTTCGCGGCGTCGGCGATAAATTGTCGCGCAAATTCAACGTTCAACGGCGGGTCGACGAGCAAATCGCCGGAAATCGCGATAACGTCCGGGTTTGCGGCGCGTATTTCGGCGAAAAGACGTTCGTTGTTCGGTCCGAATTCCTTCTCGTGCAAGTCGGCGACGCAAACGACGACAAAACCGTCGAAGTCCGCAGGAATTTTCGCGCTAACGCATTCGAAACGCTCGACTTGAATCGAATCGTTTTGCCAATGGAAAAAGAACGCGGCGCCAAGTAACGCGACAAGGAGCGCGGCGATGTTTTTCGGTCGGCGAAAAAGTTGAATAAATCGTTGTTTCATAAGCGTTAAAAAACGCGAGAAAAAGGGTCAGCGTTCGCGCCAAAAAACGGCGTCGGGAATGTTTAAACGGCGTCGCGCTTCGTCGACTTCGGCGCGAAAACGCTTTGCGTCGAGCGGATAACCGGCGGTTGAACGGAGGATTGCGTCGTCGACGGCGCGTCGCCAAAAGTCGTTGAACGGAATCATCGACAATTCGCGGAAATACTTGGCGCAAATCGACGCGAGCGCGGTCGGAACGTTCGCTTCGCCCTTGGCCGTAAATCGAATTTCGACGGCGATTTCCGTTGGGAACTCGACCGTCGAACCGTCGCGAACGACGCCGTGTCGCGCGCAAAACCGATAAACGCTTGCGGCGCGAGATTCGACGAGCGTTTTGACGTCGGCGTCGGGAAAACGGGCGGCGAGGAGGGGCGCGTAACGGTCGCGACCGCCGAGTTTATCGCAAAGGACGATAAAAACCGGAAGGTCGGCGTTGGCGTCGAAGTCTTGCGAAGTCGACGTTTGCGTTTGAAGCGCGCGCAAAATCGTCTCGACGACGAGCGAGGTCGTAACGTCGGCGATTAGGTCGCTTTTTAAACCAAGACGCGTTAGTAAGTCGTTAAATTCCAACGGTTGAACGCGACGCGCGGCAACGTCGACAAGCGAAACGCCCGTCGTTTCGAACGTCGCGTCGATCCGCGCAAACGCCGCTTCTAACCCGCCGAACGAACCGGTTTTAGCGTCTTGCGGGAGCGAAAAATCGACGTCGCGTTCCCAAGGGGGCGTCGCGTCGAAGGAAACGGCTTCTTCGCAAAGAAGCGCGAGCGCCGAACGCCAAGTCGCGACGTTCGCAAGTTTCGAACGGTCGACGGTTTGCAAGACCCGCCGCGTCGAACCGAGCGCGAGCCAAAAGGAGCGTTCGAGCGCCGCCAACGATTTCGACGGGCCGTATAATTTTTTCGAGTCGGCCAACGGAAAAACGCCGCGACGCGCGCAAAGCTCCGCAAGGGAATCGTTTAGAGCGGGAACGATCGCGTCGACTCGACGCGAAACGGCGTCGCTTTCCGGCTCGGCGGCGTTCGAAGTTTCCGACGGCGCGACCGACGTTTCCTCGGCGGGGAAAAGGTCGAAAAGCGACGCGGCGTCAACGTCGTTCTTTTTCTTCGAACGCCGATTCTTTAAGGGCTTCTTAACGTTCGACGAAGCAAACGCTTCGGTTGGAGCAAGCGTTGATTTCGGCGTCGGCGAAAACGCGCGGCGCAACGTTTCGGCGGAACCGAGCGATTCGACCGTCAATGTCCAAGCGGAAGACGCGACAAGGAGCGGGCCCAAGTTCGGACCGTATCCCGCTTCGTCGGTTCCGATTATGTAAACCGCTGTTTTTGAAGGCGTTGCGTCGGACGTCATCGGCGGTAAACTCCGGCGTTAAGCGAGGAATTTTCGAACGAACCGGCGAGCGATTCGGCGAATTTTAACGCGACGGCGCTTCGTAAAACGTTGTGAACGCGGAAAATACGAACGCCGCGTTCGGCGAGAAGAAGCGTCGTCGCGGCGGTCGCGGCGTCGCGCTCGGCGATATTTTCCGGTTCGAGCGGTTCGTAAAATCGTTTGGATTCGTCGGTTAACGCCGTTTCGGTTTCGCGATCGGCGACGGCGCGGCGCAGCGTTTCGATTAAAAAACGTTTGCGCGAGCAACCGTAATAAAGCGGTTGGGAAAGCGCGTAAAACTCGGCGGCGCGGCGGATTAGCTCCCAATTCTGTCCGAACGTTTTGCCGAAGCCGACGCCGGGGTCGAGCGCGATTCGAGCGGAGTCGACGCCGAGTTCGACGAAACGGTCGCGGCGCCGACGCAGAAAGTCGAAAACTTCGTTGAAAACGCCTAAGTCGTATCGCGGCGCGACTTGCATTGTTCGCGGCGTTCCTTGCATATGCGTCAATACGACGGCGGCGCCGCGTCGTCGAACGACGTCCGCCATTTCTTCGGGGAAGTCGGTTTCGTTTTCGTCGGCGAAACGATTTTGCGAAGCGATGTAACGCCCGGAGGCGACGTCGTTGACGATTTCGGCGCCCGCTTCGAGCGCGGCGTCGGCGACGGCCGAGCGGTACGTATCGACCGAAATCGGAACGGAAAACGCTTCGACCAAAGATTTTACGACCGGAACGACGCGGCGAATTTCCTCCGCTTCGCCGACCGGTTCCGAACCGGGACGCGTGCTTTCGCCGCCGACGTCGAGCATCGTCGCGCCGTCGCGGACAAGGGCTCGCGCTTTGTCGACGACGGCGTTTAAGTCGACGCGGAACGAGGAGTTAGCGTCGACGGAAAATTGGCCGCCGTCCGAAAAACTATCGGGCGTCGCGTTAATAATCCCGACCAAAACGGGGCGAGATAGCGGGAGGGTTTGCGTTTTCAAGCGCCAAGCGTCGATCAAATTTGTCGCCTTTCTTTTGGCTAAACGTTGTCGTTATTGGGGTAAGCGCGTTAAATTTTGATGTAAATTCGGCGGCGGTAAAGCCAAAGGAGTATTAGCCAACCGACCAAAAGACCGGCGAACGACGTCGCGAGCGTTTGGTAAGCGTCGGGAACAAAACGAGTTATCGCGTCGCCGAAGAAAAAGTCGCGAGTGTAATTCAGGTCGAAAAATTTGCGACCAAGGTAAATCGCCAACGGGTTCGCGCCGACGACGACAAAGGCGAACGCCCAAAAGCGCAAGCCCCAAACGTCGATAATCAAATAAAATAGGCCGAGCGCGATCGCGGAGCAACCGCCGACGAAGCAGACGAACGAACTGTTCCAAAGGTTTTTGTTGATCGGGAAAACTTCGTTCCAAAGGCCGCCGAGCGCGGTTAGGGCGACGCCGAAACCGATTAGCGTCAATACTTTAACGTATTCTCCGGTTTTGACGGAGCGCAGGACGGAACCAAAAAGCATTCCGAACAAAGCGGTTACGATCGCCGGAAGCGTCGACGCGAGCCCCTCCGGGTCGTGAACTTTTTTGTACAGTTTGCCCGGCATAATCGAGCGGTCGACGTAACCGACGAGCGAGCCTTCCATCGAGAGATTCTTTTGAATCGACTCCGATTTTTCCGGCGTTAAAAGATTCTGACAACGTTCCGTAAACGCCGCTCGCGAAAAGGCTTCCGGCGGGTTGACGTCCGGCGCAGGGACGAGAACCAACGCGAGCCAATATCCGACCAAAACGACGGCGGAGATCGCGATTAACCAACGGCGACGCAACGACATAAAGAGGAGCGCGGCGAACATCCAGCCAAGTCCGATGTGCCCGAGAACGCTGCCGTATCGCAGGTTCGCGAAGTCAAATTTGACGCCGTTGTTGTAAATTACGCCGAGCAGAACAAGCGCAAGTCCCCGAAAGACAACCTTTAAAACGATTCGCCAAGTCGGGAGACCGTTCGCCCGCGCTTTGCCCAACGAGAACGGAAAGGAAGCGCCGGCGAGGAAAAGGAAGAGCGGAAAGATCGTGTCGTGGTGGCGGATTCCGTTCCACTCGACGTGCGTCATTTGCGTTTTGATTGCGTCGGAAACCGCGCCGGGGCAAAGGTTGCAGATTTCGACGATCACCGCCGAAAGGCCGATAATGAAGAGCATGTTGAGCCCCCGCAACGCGTCGAGCGACATTAAGCGTTTCGAGGCGCGTTCTCGGCGAGCGTCGGACCAAGGGGCGTCGGACTTCGAGGAAGGCGGAGCGTCGGCCAAGGAGTAGACGTCGGCGGACGCGGCGTGTTGGGCGTTACGGGCGGGGAACAAGCGCGACATTTTAGGCTCCTACGCGAAAAAAAATAAAACGGCAAGGGCGACGGACGCGGCTCCGAACCCGAAATCGCCCCTTATATTATACGACGGGCGCGGGCGGGAGTCAATTGCCTTTAGGGGCGCGAAACTTTTTTTACGCGGAAAATTTCCTAAACGCGTCGACATTTTGTCTTGAAAAGCGACGAACGCAAGGCGACGAAGAAATTTTTTGTGGATTTTTGCGAAAAAACGCTGGACGCCGCGCCGTCGCGTCTGGTATAATGGCGGTTTGACGGCGCCGTCGACGCTAAATTTTGAGGTTTGCGTTGCTTAAAACGTTAAAGTCGACGCGTCTTATCCGTTTTATCCTTTTTGTTTATGTTCTCGCTTTTCGGTCGGCAGGAGCGCGCGAGTTTGCGGCGCCAACGACGGAAAACGTTTAGGAAAGGACGTTTATATGTTGAAACAAAAACGACGTCGCATTCTTTGGGACGCGATTTTCGGCGCGGCCGTTCTTGGCGCGACGGCGACCGGAGCCCTCGTCGCTTATCTTTCGGACGGCGCGTTGGCGCAGGAACGCGCGAATAATTTGACGTTTTCCCGCGTTATGCCGCCGGAAACGAACCAACTTCCGACGAATCCGGCGCGCGCCGACCTCCTGAAAACCTTCCAAAATCCGGAAGGGGCCGTCCGAACCGGGGCGTATTGGTACTGGCTCTCCGGCAACCTCTCGCCCGAGGGCGCCGTCAAGGACGTAACCGCGATGAAATCGGTCGGGATCGACCGAGCGTACATCGGCGACATCGGCGTCGACAACGTGCCGCGCGGCCCGGTGCGAACGTTCAGTCCGGAATGGTACGCGACGGTGCGAGCGGCGTTTAAGACCGCGTCCGAACTCGACGTCGAGATGGGGATTTTTAACTCGCCGGGTTGGAGCCAATCGGGCGGCCCTTGGGTTAAACATACCCAAGCGATGCGTTACCTGACGTCGAGTAAAACGGTCGTCAAGGGCCCCGCGAAGTTTGCGCAAGCGCTTCCGAAACCGGAGTTTAGAAGCAAAAAGAAGGACGAGTATCAAGACGTTCGCGTCCTCGCGTACCCGGCGCCGAAAGATTACTCCGCGACGCTCGTTAGCAAGCCGGAAAAAGGCTTTTTCGAACTGCAAGCGAATAAACCGGCGACGATCGAAATCAAGTCGGAGCAACCGTTTACGGCGCGCGCCGTTCGTCTCGACTTCAAAGAAAGCCCGATCGCCGGGAAGGCCGAGCTTTTCGCGAAAATCGACGGCGAAGCGAAGAAGATTTGCGAGTTCAAAATCAGCCGTTACAACCCGGAAATTAACGTCGGCTTCATGCCGTACGCGCCGGTCGTCGCCGCTTTCGAAGCGACGCAAGCGACCGAATTTCAACTGGTTGTAACGAGCGACCGCAACGGCGCCGGAATCGCGTCGGTCGAATTGAGCGCCGCGCCGAAAGTCGCCGCCGTTTACGACAAAACGCTCGCGAAGATGCACGAGACGCCGCAGCCGATGTGGACGGAATACCAATGGGCGCCGTCGCCGGAAATCGACGACGCGTCGCTCGCAGTCGACCCGGCGAAAGTCGTCGACTTAACCGACAAACTAAGCGCCGACGGCGTCTTGACTTGGGACGTTCCGGAAGGCGAATGGATCGTCGAGCGATACGGCGTAACGCCGACCGGAACGACGAACGCGCCGGCCGTCCCGGAAGCGACCGGGTACGAAGTCGATAAGATGAGCAAAGAGCGCGTCTTAGAACACTTCGACGCGTACATGAGCAAGCTGATCGAAACGCTCGGCCCGGAAGACGGCAAGTCGTTTTCGACGATCGTTCTCGACAGTTACGAAGTCGGCGGGCAAAACTTCACCGACGATTTCGCCGCGAAGTTTGAAAAGTCGTTCGGTTACGACCCGACGCCGTTCTTACCCGTTTATTTTGGGACGGTTGTGAAAGATCAAGAAACGTCCGACCGCTTCCTTTGGGACGTGCGACGTTTCATCGCGGACGAGGTCGCTTACTCTTACGTCGGCGGGTTGCGCGACGCGAGTATGTCGAAGGGAAAACGAACCTGGCTCGAATGTTACGGGCACTGGGGATTCCCGGGCGAGTTCCTGCAATACGGCGGTCAATCGAACGAAATCGCCGGCGAATATTGGAGCGAAGGAACGCTGGGCGACGTCGAGAACCGTCTCGCGGCGTCGTGCGGGCACATTTACGGCAAAACGAAGATTTGGGCCGAGTCTAACACGTGCGCCGGCAATCCTTACGGTCGCAGCCCGGTCGATATGAAGAAGCGCACCGACCTCTTCTTCTCGCAGGGGATCAACAACACGCTGTTACACCTTTACGTCATGCAACCGGACGAGCGCGTTCCGGGCTTTAACGCTTGGTTTGGCAACGAGTTCAACCGCCATAACACTTGGTTCAAACAGCTCGATCTTTACGTCGATTACTTGAAACGTTGCAACTACATGCTGCAACAAGGCTTGAATGTCGCGGACGTCGCTTACTTTATCGGCGAAGACGCGCCGAAAATGATGGGCGCGGTCGACCCGGCGCTCCCGGCGGGCCGTCAGTTTGACTTCATCAACGCCGAAGTGTTGCGCGAAACGACGAGCGTCAACGAAAACGGCGAGCTAACCTTGCCGCATGGAACGACTTACAAAGTTCTCGTGTTGCCGAAACTCGAAACGATGCGTCCGGAATTGTTGGCGAAGATTAAGGGCCTCGTCGCGGACGGCGCTTACGTTCTCGGCCCGAAACCGTCGCGCTCGCCGAGCTTGCAAAATCAACCGCAAGCCGACGCCGACGTGAAAAAGCTCGCGGACGAACTTTGGGGCGAGGTCGACGGTAAGTCGGTGAAATCGCGGAAGTTCGGCAAAGGAACGATCGCTTGGGGCCTGACGCTCGACGAAGTTTTCGCCGAACTCAAATGCGCGCCGGACTGCGAAATTCCGACCGGGACGCCGCTCGTTTACAACCGTCGAACGATGCAAGACGCGGACGTCTATTTCCTTGCGAATCAATCGGATAAGACGCTTGAAAACGTCGAAATTACCTTCCGCGTCGACGGCAAAACGCCCGAAATTTGGCTCCCGGCGACCGGCGAAACGATTAGCGTCGACGCTTGGCGTTCGGAAAACGGTCGAACGACCGCGACGCTTAACTTCGCGCCGCAAGAAAGCGTTTTTGTCGTTTTCGCAACCGACGCGAAGGGAACGACTTCCGACGAAGCGAAAGCCGACGAAGCGAAGGAAATCGCGACCCTTGCCGGGCCTTGGACGGTCTCCTTCGACTCCGGCGAAATCGCGCGCGGTCCGAAAGATCCGGTCGTTTTCGACAAACTGATCGACTGGACGCAATCGACCGACGCGGCGATTAAGTATTACTCCGGAACCGCCGTTTATAAAACGACTTGCGATCTTCCCAAGGTCGCGGAAGGCGAGCGCGTCTTCTTGTCGCTCGGCGCCGTTTCGGAAATGGCGAAGGTGAAAGTCAACGGCGAGTACGTCGGCGGCGTTTGGACGGCTCCGTATCGTCTTGACGTTACTCGTTTTGCGCGCGAAGGCAAGAACGACGTCGAAATCGAAGTCGTCAACTGCTGGGTCAACCGCCTGATCGGCGACGCGGCGTTGCCGGAAGCGGAACGCAAAACTTGGTGTCCGGTCAACAGTTACAACGCGAAATCGCCGCTGAAACGCTCCGGTTTGATCGGTCCGGTAACGATTTCGACGTCGGCGCGCTAACGGTCGACGTTGCAACGGGTTAAGGCGCGGCGGCGGGCGAGTAAAAAACGAACGGCGCCGCGTCGCAAAACGGCGAATAATAAAAGATGTTTTTGCGCCGACTTGTCGTAAAGATGAGACGGCGCGATTCTTTAACGTTTGGAAAATAAAGGAATTGCGATGAAGAAGACGCTTTGGAGCGCCGCGTTTTTAACGGCGCTTGTCGGCGCGACCTTTTTCTCGTCGACGAGTCGCGCGGCCGACGTTTCGCCGCTCGTTCCGACGAATTTGCGTTGCGAATATTTGACGGAGCCGACCGGGCTCGACGCCGAAAAACCGCGTTTCGGTTGGATTCTCGAAACGAAGGACGCCGACTTAATCGGGCTTGCGCAAACGGCTTACCGCTTGAAAGTCGACGCGAACGAAGCGGACGCGAAGGCCGGCGCCGGGAAGGTTTGGGACAGCGGTTGGGTCGAGTCCGACCGTTCGACGCCGATCGACTTTAACGGCGCCGCGTTGAAATCCGATACGACGTATTATTGGACGGTGCAAGTCAAGGATCAAGACGGGGTTGCGTCGGAACCGTCGGCGGTCGCGACTTGGACGACCGGGCTCCTCGACGCGTCCGAGTGGTCGGCGAAGTGGATCGGCGCGGGCGAAATTCCGGCCGATAAAAAGGGCGTTCTCGAAACGACGACGCTCGATCCGAAAACCGGAACGCGCAACGACCCTTGGTTGCGCAAGACGTTCGAGCTCGACGCGGTTCCGGAACGCGCCGTTATGTTTGTCGCAAGCGTCGGTTATCACGAGGTTTACGTCAACGGCGAGCAAGTCGACAAAGAATCGGTGTTGGCGCCGAACGTCTCGAATCACAAGTACCGCGCCCGTTATCTCGCTTACGACCTTAAACCGTTGTTGCGCAAGGGGAAAAACGTCGTCGCGCTTTGGCTCGGCAACTCTTGGTCGGTCTATTCCGAATATGCGACGTCGGATAAACCGAAAACGCCTATCGTTATCGCGCAAGCGGATTTGCGTTTTGGCGACGGAACGTCGACTCGGATTATTACCGACAAAACTTGGAAATGGGCGAAGAGCCCGAACTCGTTGATCGGCGAATGGAACTTCCATCGCTTCGGCGGCGAGCGTTACGACGCGAACCTCGAAAACGCCGATTGGAACAAGGCCGATTTCGACGATTCCGCTTGGAAGAACGCGACGGAATTCGCGCCGAAACTTGAACTTAGCGCGCAAGCAACCGAACGCAACATCCTCGGCGCCGAAATCAAACCGGTCAAGATCGAGGCGAAAGGCGACAACGTGTGGCGCGTCGATATGGGCGTCAACTTTGCCGGTTGGACGGAGTTCAAAGTCAAGGGGAAACCCGGAACGGAAATCGCTTTCGAATATTCGGAGCGCAACCAAGACGCGCGAACCTTCGGGCTTAACAGCGTTTACGTTATCGGACCGAGCGGCGAAGGCGTCTTCAAGAACCGCTTCAATTACAGCTCCGGGCGTTGGATCACCGTCCGCGGTTTGACCGAAGCGCCGAAATTGGAAGACGTTAGAGGTTGGCACGTTCGCACCGGTTACGCCGACGCGGCCGACTTTGAAACGTCTAACGACCTTCAAAACTGGATTTACAACGTCGGAACCTGGACGTTCGAGAACCTGTCGGTCGGCGGTTACGTCGTCGACTGCCCGCAACGCGAACGGATGGGCTACGGCGGCGACGCGCACGCCACGTCGGAGTCCGGCATGTACAACTACGCGCTTGAAGCCTTCTATTATAAGTGGTTAGAGGATTGGCGCGACTGCCAAAAAGACTACGCGGACGGCTGCTTGCCGTGCACCGCGCCGACCTATTGGGGCGGCGGCGGCCCGTCTTGGGGCGGTATCGTTATCACCCTTCCTTGGACGTATTACCTGCAATACGGCGACGCGCGCATCCTCGAAGAAAACTTCGAGACGATCGAGAAGTGGTTGGCTTTCCTCGACTTGCACGTCGAAAACGACTTGTTGAAGCGTTACGGCGACGAATGGCGGTTCCTCGGCGACTGGCTCTGGCCGGGCGCGCCGGACGGACCGAACTCGCACACGCCGCAAGCGTTGTGTTTAAACAACATCTATCGCGTTTTCAACCTGAAGACCGCCGCGCAAATCGCTCGCGTCATTGGGAAAGAAGAGCGCGCCGTCGAGTGGGAAGCGAAAGCCGAAGCCGCTCGTAAAGCGATTAACGCCAAGTACTTCAAGCCGAAGGAAGGTTCGTATTTCGACGACGCGCAAGCGATTTTGGGCCTCGCGCTCTTGACCGAAATCGCGCCGACCGACGCCGACTCCGAACGCGTCGTTAAACGGCTCGAAAAGGCGATTTACGTTGACTCGAAGGGGCATATCGGCGCGGGCATCACCGGCGGCGGGCTCCTTTACCGTTATTTGCGTTACAATAACCGCGACGACCTGATTTACTCGACGCTAAAGCAAACGGAGTACCCGAGTTGGGGCTTCATGCGCAAGCACGACGCGACGACCTATTGGGAGGCTTGGGAACTCGACCGTCCGGGCCACTCGCTTCTGCACAGCTCGTATTTGTATCCGGTCGCTTGGTACGTTTCGAACGTTCTCGGTATTCAACGCGACGCGGAAGTCGTTGCGTTCAAGAAGTTTACGGTTCGGCCGCCGAAAGCCGACGCGACCGATTTGACCTTCGCCAAGGGCGCTTACCGTTCCATTGTCGGCGAAATCAAGTCGAGTTGGGAAAAGAAACCGACCGGTTTCGAACTGTCGGTCGTCGTTCCGCCGAACACGTCGGCGACGGTTTACGTTCCTAAAACGTTGGAAAACGGCAAGATCGAAGCGCCGCGCGGCGCGAAGTTCGTCGGCGACGTCGACGGTTTCGGCGTTTTCGAAGTTCCGTCCGGTTCGTTCTTCTTTAAGGAAAGCAAGTAACGACGGGATTTAGCGACGGCGTTTCTCGACGCGTTCCTTGACGAGCGCGTCGAGCGGCGCCGCGTTTTCTTTTCAAGCGCCGTCGTTATTAATAAAGGCGGCGATTTTTTTAATCGAAACGACCCTTTAACGGCGCGTTTCGGCGATTCGTAACCGTCGACCGCGCAAGGAGTTGCGTTTTAACGATGAAACGTTTTTTTAATCTTTTTTCGACGGCGCTTCTACTCGGAACGCTCGTTTTAAGCCCGGCGTTTGTTAGCGCGCAAGACGCAACGTCGGTCGGCGTCGCGACTTGCAATCCGACGCAAAACCTCGACGAAAACGGCGCCCTGCCGCGAGCGACCCCGGAATCGGTCGGCGTTCCGTCGCAAGCGTTGGTCGAGCTGATTCAAACGCTCGACGCTAAGTTCAATCGAATGGACAGTTTAATGGTGTTGCGCGACGGCAAAGTGATCGCCGAATGTTGGCGCGCGCCGAATTCGGCCGAAGCGCCGCACGCGATGTATTCGTTGAGCAAGAGTTTCACTTCGACGGCGATCGGTTTCGCGGTTCAAGAGGGCAAGTTGAGTATCGACCAAAAGATCGTCGATATTTTTCCGGACGATCTGCCCGCCGAACCGTCCGAAAATTTGAAGAAAATGACGCTCGCCGATCTCCTGTCGATGAGTTGCGGACACGAAACGGAAGTCGCGTTGCCGAATATGGTTAGGGCGACTTACGGGCTCGAAAAACAATATATTAAACCGGGCGAGCCGACTTGGGTGCAGGCGTTTTTGGCGCACCCGGTTCCGCGCGAACCCGGAACGCACTTCCGCTACAACACGCCGGGCACCTACATGCTGTCGGCGGCGCTCCAAAAAACGGTCGGCGAAACGACCCGCGATTACCTCGTTCCGCGTTTGTTCGAGCCGTTACACATTGAAACGCCGTACTGGGAAGCGTCGCCGGAAGGTATCACTAAAGGCGGAACCGGCCTATACTTGCGCACCGAAGATATCGCGAAATTCGGTCAGCTTTACCTCCAACGCGGACGCTGGAACGACAAGCAAATTTTGAGCGCCGATTGGGTCGATTTGGCAACGAGTTACAAAGTGTCGAACGGTTCCAATCCGGATAGCGACTGGGCGCAAGGATACTGCTTCCAATTCTGGCGTTGCCGCAAAAATATCTATCGCGGCGACGGCGCCTACGTCCAATTTTGCGTCGTTATGCCCGACCAAAACGTCGTCGTCGCAATGACTTCCGACGGAAACGACTATCAAGGGCAACTGAATACGCTTTACGATATTTTGCTTCCGGCGCTGCAAAATGAAGCGCTTCCGGAAAACGCGGACGCCGTCGCGAAACTGCGCGAAACCGAGAAGTCGCTCCAACCGAAAGAAGGAACGTCCGGCAGCGAAGTGCGCGAGCAAGTCCTTTACAGCGAAGCGCTTAAACGCGAAGTCAAGTGCCGAATTTACCTTCCGAACGAGTACCGCACGACGTCGTTCTCGTACCCGGTTCTGTATCTCTTGCACGGGATGGGCGGGAGCGAAAAAGATTGGAGCGACCCGAAACGAGGGAACATCCAAAAGATTGCGGACGAATGGTTTGCGAAAAATCCGACGAAAAAGGCGATCATCGTCATGCCGGACGCGCAAAGTTGCTGGTACCGCGACA
This sequence comes from Thermoguttaceae bacterium, assembly GCA_045577885.1. Taxonomy (GTDB): domain Bacteria; phylum Planctomycetota; class Planctomycetia; order Pirellulales; family Thermoguttaceae; genus RUG369. The sequence goes on from JAZNJF010000380.1 coordinate 21,401, forward strand.
GCGCCGACGACTCTTGCAAGTACGAAACGTTTTTCTTTAACGAGCTAATTCCCGCGATCGAAACGTTTTACCGCTGCAAAACCGGCAAAGAAAACCGTTCGATCGCCGGGTTGTCGATGGGCGGGTACGGCTCGCTCCTTTACGCGTTGCGGCGTCCGGATATGTTTAGCGCCTGCTTTGCGATGAGTCCGGCGATTCGGACGCAAGAAGAAGTCGCGGCGGCGCCGTTTAATGAGTTTATAAGTCGTTATCGCAAAGCGGCTTCCGTCGACGAAAACGCCGAGCGGCTCGACGATTATTTCTTCGCGAACGACCCGCATACGCTCGTCGCGAAGTTGCCGACCGACGCGAAAAAGTCGATTCGTTTCTGTCTCGACTGCGGCGACGACGACTACCTGACGCCGGGCGCGCACGCGTTCCACAACGAAGCGAAAGCGGCGGGCGTCGCCTGCGAATACCGCGTTCGCGACGGCGCGCACAACTGGAAATATTGGCGCGAATCGGCGCCGCTCGCGTTTGAGTTCATTTGGCAAACGTCGGCAAAATAACGAGTTGCGTTGAATAAACGACGCTAAAAAGCGCGACCGGAAGGAAATTTCGGTCGCGTTTTTTATTTTGTCGGCAAGAGCGGGAAAGCGGCGTTACTCGGCGTCGTTGAACGCGTCGATCAAAATTTCTCGCGCTTCTTCGCGCCAACGACGGAGCGTCGCCGGGTTGTCGAGGTCGATTCCGAGTTCGCGCCAATAAGCGCCGACGCGTTTTTCGAGATCGGCGAACGGTTGCTCCGCTTCTTCTAACGCTTGCGATTCGTCGGTTTGCGGAGATTCCGACGCGGCGAGTCGAGCGGAAAGTGCGGCGATTTTTCGGTCGAAGTCGGCCGCGAGATCGCCGAGAATCCCGGTTTCGCCGAGCGTCGCGGGGCGCGGCGACGACGTTTGCAACTCGATTTCTTCAAGCCAAAGCGCGTCGCCGAGTTCGAGCGCCCAAGCGCGGAACGTTTCGCCGAGCGTTTGACGAGCGCGACGTTGCGTCAACTCTCGGTGCATTTCCGTTCGCCCGACGAGAAACAAGCGAACCGCCGCGAACCGTTCCTCCGCTTCGTCGATAATCGACCGCGCCGCGTCGAGGAAACGTTCGCGCAACTCCTCTTCCGACGCGACTTGCGTTAAATCAAGCTCGAGCGCGAACCAACGTAGCGAGTCGACGGCGACAAAGCGCGGGGCGGCGGCGAGCGCGCCGTTTTCGACTTCGACGAGATAAAAGCCCTTCGGCTCCGGTTCGCGAATGTGCCGTCCCTGCAAAACGCCGGGATACCCGATCCAAGCCGGTTCCGTTTGGAGCGTTTGGCGGCGGTGAACGTGTCCGAGCGCCCAATAATCGTACCGTTTGTCGTTTAACGTCGCGAGACTTGTCGGAGCGTAACGCGACGCGGCGCCGTCTCCGCTTGCGTCGGTGTGTAAAACGCCGATATTGAACGCGTTAGGAACCGCCGAAGGGAAGTTTTCCGCTAAGTTTTCCGGACAAAATTGAGCGCGGAAACTTTGTCCGGTTAGCGCGACGCGTTCCGGGGCGCCGTCGCAAGGAGCGAGCGCGGACGCCGATAAATCGCCAAACAACGTGTTTTGAGCGCTTACGGAGGGCGGCGTCGCGGTTTTACGTTTGGATTTCTTGGCGCCGTCGAAGAGCGTCGGGAGGTCGTCCGGGTAAAGGAACGTTTCCGGTTTTTTCGCGCTGAAAATTTTGACGTTTTTCGGCCAAGTCAGCTTCGGAAGCGTCTTGTTTTGCAAGTCGTGATTTCCCAAGGAGATAAATACCGGAACGCGGCGCATTTCGAGACGGCGGAGTTGACGAATCGTCCAAAGCCCGGTCGCGAGGTCGTCCCAATCGCCGTCGAAAAGGTCGCCCGCGACGACGACGAACGCGACGTCTTCTTCGAGCGCGACGTCGATTAGCCGCTCGAACGCCCGGCGCGACGCGTCGCGAATCGTTTCGGCGATCTCCGGATCGGTCGTTCCGAGCCCGCGCATCGGCGAGTCGAGGTGTAAGTCGGCGGCGTGTATGAATTTAAGGGACACGTGAACCTCCTTGGCGGTTGAGCGAACGGGAAAAAGCGGCGGTCGAACGCCCGAACGTTCGGCTTGCGTCCCCTATTTTAACGCAAAAACAACGTTTTCGCAAGAGCGGAAGAATATTTTGAGCGGCGGCGCGAAGAAAGGAAAAAAAATAAAAAAAGTTAAAAATCGCGATTTGACATTTTCCGAAATCCCTGATACAATACTCGAAAATGATAGGAACTGGCGTCTTAAATCGCGAAATTACAAGGGTTTTAGGAAAATAGAGAGGCGGTGAAAGAACGACGTAACGACAAAAATTTGGGACAAAAAAAAACGCGCGGAACGTTGCGCCAACAACGAACCGCGCGCCTTCGTTGCGCGAAGCCGGCGACCGCGCGCTAGTTTAACGCTGTTAGTATACCGCCGTTTCGCGTGTTAATCAAGACTCCGCGAGGAAATTTTGAAGAATTTTCTTGCGGGGGCGAACTCCTATTGTTTGGAGGGTTTATGGTACGATTGAATAGCGAAGCCGCGAAATTTTTGGCGCGGCGTTACAAAACGGACGCCTCGTCCTGTTTGACGGTCGGCAAATACGATATGCCCGCGTTGGCGCCGGTCGAGGATTTTACGCCGCCGTCGGAGTGGACCGACTTCGAAAAGGCCGTTAAAAACGAGATTTACGACCGCGGCGTTCATTTTTATCTCGACGATTATCGCTTCGACGATAAAGTCTGGCTCCGTTACGAGCGTTACGTCGAGCGGTTGGCGCGCTTCGCCTGCGTGTTGACGCCCGATTTCTCGCTTTATCTCGATATGCCGTTTGCGGCGAAGATAAACAACGTTTGGCGTTCGCGACAGATTGGAGCGCTTTTGCAAGCGGCGGGCACGACGGTCGTTCCGACGTTGCAATGGGCGGAGCGCGCGTCGTTCGACTACTGCTTCGACGGTTTGCCGGTCGGTTCGGTCGTCTCGATTTCGACGGTCGGCGTAATGCGCAACCCCTTGTCGCGCAAGGTTTTTCTCGAAGGTTTCGACGCGGCGATGGAACGCTTGGCGCCGTCGACGGTTCTTCTTTACGGCTCGCGACCGAAGGAGTGCGACTTCGGCTCGGCGCAGGTTATCCAATACGCGAACACGCATTACCGCTGGGCCGACGAACGTCGCAAGGCAAAAAAAGCGAAGAAAAGGGGCCGCGATGGGGAGTAGAGGCGCGTTTTTACCGCAAGGCGGGTTTAGCGAACCGCTGAAATATCAAGAAATCGGAAAAATCGAAGGCGTGAAGGTTTTGCATGATCCGACGGCAAAGAAACAAAGTTTGCCGCAACGCGCCAATACGTCGAGCGCTTACGCCGGCGTCGATAGTCGCGTCGTCGTCAAACAGGTGCGCGTTTTTGAAAAACGCTTTCCAGCGATCGATATCGACTTCGGGCATTCGCATCATCACGGTTTAGCGAAGGACGATTTCCACGTTCACGAATATCCGAACGGCGAGCGAAGCAACGTTTCGCGGGCGCTTACGTCGGCGGAGTGGAATCGTTGACGGCCGGTTATCGAAGAAATTTTGAGGAGGCGAAAATGGGTAAAAATGCGTTGGAATTTATTTTGGCGGAATATGAAGAGCGCAAAGGTCTGCTGGATCATTTTGTTTTCGAGTTCCGAGACTATATTTTTCAGTATGCCGGGCCCTATTTCGGTTACGTTTGGGAGAAGGCAAAGGACGGTTTGGAAGAGACCGATACGGAACACGAGTACGGTTGGCGTTCGTTCGAGGAATTTCTCGACGACACGATGACGGAAGTCGGAATGACGTTTCGCGAGGTTTTGGTCGCTTTGCCGGCGGAGGCGGTTAGAAATCTTGAGTAACTAAAGATTTGGGTTAAAGGGCGATTTAGAAGCGCGTTCGCGTCGGACGGCGGGAGCGCGCTTTTTTACGTCGGTTTCTTGGCGCGGCGTTTCGGGAAATTTCGGGTTTTCGGGCTTCAAAAAATCGAAAATTGCGGTATGATGAATGTAAACCTCGACGGTCGCGATTCCCGCTTTTAGGGCGGACGCGGCGGCGCGGCGAGGCGGAAAACGTTAAAACAGTGGATATGGCGGAGATAGGCAAGGCGAAAGCGATGAAAAAGACGGTTCGAGCGGCGTTCGTAAAGTCTTTGCCGGTGATGGCGGGGTATCTCGCGCTCGGGTTCGGGTTCGGCGTTTTGCTCGCGCAGGCCGGATACGGGCCGATTTGGGCGCTGGCGATGAGCGTAACGATTTACGCCGGAGCGATGCAGTATCTCGCCGTCGATCTGCTCGCGAATCAGGCGACGCTGGCCGCGACGGCGATCGCGACCTTTATGGTCAACGCGCGGCATATTTTTTACGGCGTTACGATGATCGAGAAATACCGAAACGCCGGTAAATACAAGCCTTACATCGTCTTCGGAATGACCGACGAAACGTACTCGCTCACCTGCGACGGCAAGTCGCCGGACGGAACCGACTTCCCGCGCTTCGCTTTTTGGCTGACGCTTTTCGACCATTCGTATTGGATCGTCGGTTGCGTCGTCGGCGCGCTCGTCGGAACGCTCGTCGAGTTCGATTCGCGGGGCGTCGATTTCGCGATGACGGCGCTTTTCGTCGCGGTTTTCGTCGAGCAGTGGAAGGGAACGCGGCGTCATCGACCGGCGACGGTCGGCGTCGCGGTTTCGGTTTTGGCGCTGCTCGCGTTCGGGCGGACAATTTCCTCATTCCGGCGACGCTCGGGATTTGCGCGGTTTTGATCGGCGGACGACGCTTTTTTGAAACGAAGAAAGAAACGGAAACGACGGCGGCGCAAGAGGTTGCGTCGACGGAGGAAACGCTCGCTTCGACGGACGCGGCGGAAAAGGAGGGGGAACGATGATCGATTTTTCGCATTCGGTCGCGATCGTCGCGGTCGTCGCGGCGGTAACGGCGGGGCTCCGCTTCTTTCCGTTTCTCGTTTTCGGCGGGAAGCGGAAGACGCCGGAAGTCGTTTCGTATCTCGGCGTCGCGCTGCCGCCGGCGATTATCGCGATGCTTGTCGTTTATTGCTTTAGAAACGCGACGCCGCTTCGGTACCCGTTCGCGCTTCCGGAGCTGATCGCCGGAGTCGCCGTCGCGATCCTGCACGCTTGGAAGGGCAACATGCTCCTAAGCGTCGGCGGCGGAACGCTTTTGTATATGGCGCTGTTGCAACGCGTTTTTGTTTGAGCGTTTAGAACGACTTCGCCGAAAAGGAAAACGACGACGGAACGCGTCTTGCAAGCGATAAAATATTTTAGACAATAAAAAAACGACGGAAAAAGCGTTCGCCTCTTCCGTCGTTTTTTGTTTCTTGCGACGCGAAGAGCGCGAATCGGCGTTTCGACTCGCGCTTTGCGTCGTTAACGATTTAAAACGTTTAAACCGTTATCACTTTTGGACTTCGGTCAACGCTTTGTAGTACTCGTAGCGCTTGTAGATTTCGTCTTGCGCTTGCGCTTCGTACGTCGCGGCGGCTTCCGGATTGATGCGTTTGAGGGACTTGAAGCGGTTTTGCTTCGCTTCGAAGTCTTTCAGCGCGCCTTCCGGAGCCTTGCTGGCGAGTTGGAACGGTTTTTCCAAGCGCGGGTCGTAAGACCAAAGCGGCCAGTAACCGCACTTGACGGCTTCTTTTTGAAGTTCCATACCGGTCTTCATGTCGATGCCTTGCGCGATGCAGTGCGAGTACGCGATGACGAGCGACGGGCCGTTGTACGATTCCGCCGCGACGAGCGTTTTGATCGCGTGCGCCGGGTTCGCGCCGAGCGAAATTTGACCGACGAAGCAGGAACCGTAAGAAACGGCCATCATACCGAGGTCTTTTTTGCCCGTCGCTTTACCGCCCGCGGCGAATTTCGCGACCGCGCCCTTCGGCGTCGATTTCGACGCTTGACCGCCGGTGTTCGAGTAAACTTCGGTGTCGAGAACGAGGATGTTGACGTCCTTCGTCGACGCGACGACGTGGTCGAGCCCGCCGTAACCGATGTCGTACGCCCAACCGTCGCCGCCGATGATCCACGCGCTGCGGCGGACGAGGTAGTCGGCCGACATTTCGAGGAGCTTCGCTTGTTCGCAGTCGCAGTTAAGTTCCGCGAGTTTCGCTTTAAGTTCTTTGACCCAAGCGCGTTGTTGCGCGATTTCGCCTTCGGTTTCCTGTTTGTTGCCGAGGAGATTTTCGACCAGCGCGTCGCCGAGTTGGTCTTTCTTCGCGACGAGGATTTCCTTCATGAAGCCGACTTGTTGGTCGACCGCGGCGCGCATGCCGAGCCCGAATTCGGCGTTGTCTTCGAACAAGGAGTTCGCCCAAGCCGGACCGCAGCCGTCGGCGTTCGTCGTGTACGGCGTCGTCGGGAGGTTGCCGCCGTAAATCGAGGAGCAACCGGTCGCGTTCGCGATCAGCATACGGTCGCCGAAGAGTTGCGTAACCAGTTTGACGTAAGGCGTTTCGCCGCAACCCGCGCAGGAGCCCGAGAACTCGAAGAGCGGGAGCAAGAGTTGCGAACCCTTGACGGTGTCGACCTTCGCTTTGGAGCGGTCGTAATCCGGAATCGTGAGGAAGTAATCCCAGTTGGCGCGTTCGGCGGCTTCGTTGGCGATCTTGTTTTCGAGGTTGATCGCTTTCTTGCCTTCTTCCGTCTTGTTCTTGGCCGGGCAGACGTAAACGCACATGCCGCAACCGGTGCAGTCGTCCGGCGCGACTTGGAGCGTGAACTTCTTGCCTTCAAATTCCTTCGTTTTCGCGTCGACCGACTTGAACGATTCCGGCGCGCCGTCGGCGGCGTCGTAAATCTTCATACGTATCGCGGCGGGCGGGCAGACGAGCGAGCAGTTGCCGCATTGGATACAGGTTTCGGCGTCCCAAATCGGAATATCGATGGCGATGCCGCGTTTTTCGTATTTCGTCGTGCCGACCGGGAAGGTGCCGTCCGCCGTCGGGAGCATGTCTTTGACGGTGAGTTCTTCGCCGCGCGAGGCCAAGATTTCGCCGAGGACGTTCGTAACGAATTCCGGCGCGTCGCCGACGACGCCGTTGCGACGGTGGAACGTCGACGTAACTTGTTTCGGGTAATCGACTTTTTCGAGCGCCGCGAGGGACGAGTCGACCGCCGCGTAGTTCTTTTGAACGATTTCGTCGCCCTTCTTGCCGTAAACCTTCTTAATACTGGCTTTGATGTAGCCGATCCCTTCGTCGACCGGCATAAAGTCGCCGAGCTTGAAGAAGCAGGTTTCCATAACGGTGTTGATGCGACCGCCCATACCCGCCGCTTTCGCGACTTTGACGGCGTCGACGACGTAGAATTCGAGTTCCTTCTCGACGATCTCTTGTTGGAGTTCGATCGGGAGGTGATCCCAAACTTCCGCGGCGCCGTACGGAGCGTTCAAGAGGAACGTCCCGCCCTTGACGATCGTCGAGAGCATATCGAGTTTTTGCGTGAAGACGAATTGGTGGCACGCGACGAAGTTCGCTTGGTAAATCAGGTACGAACCCTTGATCGGGCGCGGCGAGAAGCGGAGGTGCGAAACCGTAACGGCGCCGGCTTTCTTCGAGTCGTAAACGAAGTAGCCTTGGCTGAAGTTTTCGGTGTATTCGCCGACGATTTTCGTCGTTTCTTTGTTCGCGCCGACGGTGCCGTCGCTACCGAGACCGTAGAAGATGCAACGACGAACGTCGTCCGCTTCGGTCGAGAAGGTCGGATCGTAGTCGATGCTGAGGTTCGTGAGGTCGTCTTTGACGCCGATCGTGAACTTCTTCTTCGGAGCGTCTTTCGCGAGTTCGTCGTAGATCGCTTTGACCATCGCCGGGGTGAAGTCTTTCGACGCGAGGCCGTAGCGACCGGCGGCGACGAACGGAAGCGCGCCTTCCCAGCAACGAACGAGAGCCGAAACGACGTCGAGGTAAAGCGGTTCGCCGCCGGCGCCCGGTTCCTTCGTGCGGTCGAGGACGGCGATTTTCTTAACCGTCTTCGGCAACGCGGCGACGAACGCGGCTTCGTCGAACGGACGATAGAGGCGGACGTTGACCATACCGACGTTCTTATCTTTACCGATAAAGTCGATATATTCTTCGACGATACCGGAACCGCTCGCCATAATAACGATAACGTTTTCGGCGTTCGGGTCGCCGTAGTAGTCGAAAATGCGGTATTGACGACCGGTCAGCTTCGCGAATTTGTCCATTTCTTCTTGGACGATAACCGGGACGGCGTCGTAGGTCGGGTTGCACGCTTCGCGGCTTTGGAAGAAGACGTCCGGGTTTTGCGCCGTGCCGCGGATGACCGGGCTGTGCGGATTGAGGGCGCGTTCGCGGAAGTTGCGGACGGCGTCGAGATCCATCATTTCGCGGACGGTCGATTCCGGCAGTTTTTCCAGTTTGTTGACTTCGTGCGAGGTGCGGAAACCGTCGAAGAAGTGGAGGAACGGAACGTGGCTGCGGTGCGTCGACGAGTACGAGATCATCGCCATATCGTGCGTTTCTTGAACCGTGCCGCCGCAGAGCATCGCCCAACCGCAGGAGCGGGTCGACATCACGTCGGAGTGGTCGCCGAAGATCGAAAGCGCGTGCGAGGCGATGCAACGAGCCGTAACGTGGAAGACGGTCGGCGTTTGTTCGCCGGCGATCTTGAACATGTTCGGGATCATCAGGAGGAGACCTTGCGACGCGGTGAACGTGCAGGTCAGCGCGCCCGCTTGCAACGAACCGTGAACGGCGCCCGCCGCCCCGGCTTCGCTTTGCATTTCGACGATTTGCGGAATCGTGCCGAAGAGATTTTTCTTACCTTTCGCGGCCCAGTCGTCGGTCAATTCGCCCATCGTCGACGACGGCGTGATCGGGTAAATGGCCATTACTTCGTTGCAAAGATGCGCGATCATCGCGGCGGCTTCGTTGCCGTCGCACATGACGAAGCGTTTTTCGTCGCTCATTTAAGTCTCCTAGTAAAATATTCGTTCGGGGCGCCTCTAATGGGGCGTCGCAAGGAAGCGCGTCGCGTCGTTTCGCCGAGAGGCAAAAGTCGTCCAAAAACGTCGCGATTCGACGCCGCGCGGGGCGGGCGTACCCGTCCTATATTTTTTGCCCTCATTCTACCTCCAGTTTCGACTTTTGGCAAGCGGGGGGCGGCGTTACTTTTTTATTTCCGTCGGTTGAGCGAGCGCGGAACCGACGTAAGCCGCGCGCTTTGCGCAGAGTTCCTAGTTTAACGTCGGCGAAAAACGCAACCGTCGCGAAGACAAAAGTTAGCGGTTTCTAAGTTTCGCGGTTTCATTGCGTAAAAAACGTCCTTTCGCTCTTATTTCGGCGGCGATTTGACCTTGGAGACGAGGGGGCTGAAGGATAGTCGGCGAGGAGAACCGCGCGTCGTCGAGCGGAGAATGGAAGGGCGTTTTAGCGAGAAAAAATCTTTTTTGCGAAGAAATTTTTGAGAAATTTTTAAAACGTGTTGCTTTTTGACGTCGGAGGCCTTATAATATAAGGAAACGAGATATTCGAGACGTCAATTTAGGCAAGATGTGAATTAGCTTTTGGGGAGCGCGTCGACAAACGGCGGCGCGTCGAACGATTTTGAGGACGGTAGGGCGAAGCGGTCGCGACGGGCGGCGCGTTCGTTCGACCGTCTTTGCGTTTTACTCGGTCGGGTCGACGAACGCGACCGAGTAAAGCGGCGGCGCTCCGCTTCCCGGCTCCCCCTTATTTTTAGGAACGAGAAAGAACGGTGAACGAAATGTTTGAAAATCGAAACGAACGAGCGGCCGAAGCGCGCGCCGCCGAGGACCCGAAAACGCTCCGTCTTCGGAATCAGTTGCTCGCTTGGTGCAAACATATCGCGTCCGAGGCGGCGAAGGCGCTCGCTTTGGGGAACCGAGGCGTTCCGGTCGAGGAGTTTTTGCTCGAAGCGTTGGAAGCGACGTCGCGGGAGTCGAGCGCGGACGCCCGCGAGTTGACGCGGCTGATTTTAAAGGCCGACCTCGTCTTCCAGCTGGCCGAATATTTGGGGAATGAAAAAGAGCCCGAATATCAAGAAGATTTGGAAAAACAGTTTCGCGAACAGGAAAGCGCCGCGTCCGCGCCCGACGACGCGACGGTCGAAGAGTTGGCGGCGCAAGGCGAAGAGTACGACGCGGCGGCGCGTTTGGAACGGCTCGGCGCGGTTCCGTTCGGGGTGCAGGAGACGATCGTCGACGGGTTGAAGGGCGTCGCGGCGTTGACCGCTCGCGCGACCGATTTGGGCGCTCGAACGATCGCGAAACGCGAGTTCGAGGCGCAAGGGATTCGCGGTCGAGCGAAGGAAACGCGAGCCCGCGACGCGAAAGAAAAGGAAGCGAAGGCCGCGTTGATCGCCGAAGCGGAGCGGATCGACGCCGAAGTCGAGCGTTGGCGAACGACGCGGCGCGCGGTCGTCGACGGCGTCGTCGAGACGCTCGCGACGTTGGCGCCGGAACCGACCGACGTCGACGCGTTGGCGGAAGCGGTCGAGAAAACCGGGCGCTTGGCGGCGTCGGCGTTGGAGTTGGTCGAAGTCGGGACTTTTCTCGAGTACGGAACGCCGGTTCCGACGGTCGTGCGCGCGTCGGCGGCGGGCGGGAAATGCGTCCTCTTTAGCGGCGACGATTTTGACGTCCTGCTCGAGTTGCTCGAACGGGCCGAAATTCGCGATTTGAACGTTTGGACGCGCGGCGAGGCGATCGCGGCGCACTCGTTCCCGGCGTTCAAAAAGTTCAAGCGTTTGGCCGGGCATTACGGCGGCTCTTGGCTCGACCAACGTCGGGAATTCGGCGCGTTTCCGGGCGCGATTCTCGCCGCGTCGACCCCGCTCGAAACGCCGGACGAGTCGTACCGCGACTATATCTTTACCGCCGGCGCGACTCGGTTGAACGGCGTCGCCGCGTTGGAGCGCGACGCGTCCGGCAAACTCGACTTCGCGGAGCTGATTCGAGCGGCGGTCGACTCGCCCGGTTTCGCCGAGTCGCGAGGGAAGGGCGCGACCGAAAAGATCGCGGTCGGGTTCGGCGGCGACGGACTCGACGGAATGATCGACAAGTTGGCGCGAGCGTTCCGACAAGACCGAACGAAGCGCGTGTTCGTCGTCGGCGGCGAGGACGCGCCGGACGGCGGGAGCGATTATTTCGCGAACTTGTTCGACGCGATTCCGGCGGAGTCGGCGGTCGTCGCGTTCGGGGACGCGAAATGCCGTTTCAATCGCAAACCGGCGCCGCCGACCGCGTTCGGAACGCCGAAAACGCTCGACTTGGGACGCGTTTGCGACGCGGCGGCCGTTTTCCGTTTCGCCGAAAAATTGGGCGGCGAACTTGACCGCGAGCCCGCCGTTTCGCCGGTCGCGTTCTTCTTCAGCTGCTTTGACGAAACGTCGACGGCGGCGTTTTTGGCGGCGTTGGGATTGGGGTATCGACGCGTTTTCGTCGGCCCGACCGCGCCCGCCGCTTGGAAACCGGAGACGGTCGCGCTCTTTGCCGAGCGGTTCGGCGTTCGCGTCGTCGACGAGCCGACCGCCGACGTCGCCGCCGCGTTAAATTAGCGTCGACTTTGCCGATTTTGCCGCGACGCGGAGCCGGTTTTTGCGCCGACTCCGTTTCGCGTCGCGTCGCGAACGGAGCTCGAGCGGCGAAAACGGCCGTCGAGCTTGGCGCGAGTAAGCGTCGAATCTTGAAATCGGCGTCGTTAATCTTTGCTTTCGAGGAAATTTGAATGTCGTCGAAATTTTGCGTCGGGAGTCGAGCGCCGTTCGTCGCCGCGTCTTTGTCGTTTCTTTTTTATTGGGCTTCTTTGCCGCCTTCTTGGATCGGTTGGGCGGTTTTTCTCGTTCCAAGCGTTTGGGCCGCGACCGTTTTCAACCCCGATTTTTGCGCTTTCGTTAAGCGGAGCGGTAAAAACGCGGGACCTGCGCAAGAAATGAAAAATAGCGAAAAGGGCGAGACGGAGAAAAAACGGCGATTGGGGTTGATTCGGCGGTTTGCGCGATTTTTCGGTCGCGTCTTTTTCGGCGGCGAATACCGGCAATATTGGACGGCGGCGTTTTGCTTTTGGGCGGCGACGGTCGTTTGGATTTCTTACCCGCATCCGGCGACGACGCTTGGTTGGTTGGCGGCGTCGGCGTATTTGGCGATTTATTTTCCGCTTTTTGTCGCGATAACTCGGGCGTTGACCGGGGAAGTCGGGGAGCGGAACGACGCGACGGCGGAAAATAGGAAAAAAAGAGGAAACAAGGGAATTGACGAAGTTGGGAAAGTTGGCGAGTTGGCGCAAATAACGCAAACGGCGCAAGCGGTTTCGGCGGAACGAAACGACGCAAACGCGACCGTTGAGAAAGCGGCGCCGACGTTGAGGTTAAAAGTTCGGCGAACGACGCAAGGAGCGCAAGCGGCGGGAAACGCGCAGAAAACGCAAACGACGCAAGTTGGCGAAACTGCGCAAGGAGCGCGGACAGCGCAAGGGGCGCGAGCCTTGAAACGATTCGGACTCCCGCTTTGGTTGGCGGCGCCGGTCGCTTGGACGGCGGTCGAATGGTTGCGCAACCGCGGGCTCGGCGGTTTTTCGTTCGCGGGGCTCTCGCATTCCGTTTACGACGTTCCCCAATTTATCCAAATTGCCGAATCGTTCGGCGAATACGGCGTCGGCGCGGCGATCGTCGCGATCGGAACCCTCCTTGGAGCGGCGGTCGCGGCGGCGGTTTCAAGAAGTTGCGCAAGTAAAATAAACGACGCAAATAAGGCAAATAAGGCAAATAAGACGAACAAAGCAAACGAGGCGAATAAGGTAAAAGAAGCGAACGGAGCGTTTGGGGCGAACGACGGCGAATCGGCGGGCGACGTAAACCGGCGAAAATTTGACGGCGCGAAATGGAAACGCGTCGCGTTTCCGCTTTGCGGGGCGGTCGCGATTTTCGGCGCCGTCGTCGGTTTCGGCGTTTGGCGACTCGAATTTTTCGACGCGGCGGAGCGTTCGGCGGTCGAGTCGGGCGCGGTTCCTTGCCGAGTCGCGCTTTTGCAGGACGGGACGACGTATCGCTTCCCGGTTCCGGATTGGCAAAATACGCAAGTTGCGGAAACTTATCTGTCGCTGGCGGCGGAGGCGGGGCGCGACCCGGTCGGTTTCGACGTCGTCGTTTGGCCGGAAAGTTGCTTCGACGTCTTTTGGGACGAGAAAACGACGGCGGTCTCGGCAAACGGGGCAAATATCGCAAACCCAGCGGTTTCGGCAAACGGGGCAAATATCGCAAACCCGGCGGTTTCGGCAAATGGGGAAAACGCCGCAAATTCGGCGGTCGCGGCGAACGGGGGAAACGCGGAAGACTCGGCAAATTCGGCGGTTTCCGCGACGGCGGAACTCGAGCGAATCGAGCGGGCGGAAAAGTCGCGGGCGCTTTCCCGGTCGCGGCGCGACGCGGCCCGTTTGACGGAACGGCTCGGCGCGTCGGCGATTTTGGGAACGACCGCGCTTCTCGTCGACGTCGACGCCGGGGACGAAACGACCGTTTTTAACGCCGCCGTCTTCGCGCCGCGTCTCGATTCGGAGACCGTCGCGGCGCTTGGGGGGGAATACGTCGACTTTAACGCGGCGGTTCCTGCAAACGGAGCGGGAAAAACGGGGAGATTGGAGAGATTAGGCGAATTAGGAGAGTCGGCAAACGCGGCAAAATCGGGCAACGGGGCGAGTTGGGAAGAATACGTCGATTGGGAAACGCCCGCCTCGACCGCGCCGAACGACCCGAACCTTGCGGCGTTCCGGCTTTACGGGAAGCGGCGGCTCGTTATCTGCGGCGAATACATCCCCGGCGCCGACTTGCTCCCCGATTGGTTCCCGTTGAAGGCGGTTTGCGCCGATTTTTCGCTCGAACGCGGCGCCGGGCCTGTCGTTTTTCCGGTTGTTCGACGCGTCCGAGGAGCGGAAAACGGCGAAATTAGCGGAGTTGGCAAGATTAACCGACCGGGCGAAATTAACGAAGTTGAGAAAATTGTCGAAATTGGGACGGTTGGGACGATTGAAGAATACAAGGAAGACGCCGCGAACGGCGAAAAGACGCAAGATAGGGGAAGCGGGCAAATTGCGCAAGCGGAACCGCTCCTTTTCGCGCCGCACATTTGCTTCGAAAGCTCGATTCCGCATTACGTCAAGGAGCAAGTTCGCGAACTGACCGCCGTTGGAGCGGAGCCGGACGTTTTGGTTTGCCTTTCGAACGACGGTTGGTTCCGCAACGGTTCGCAGACGGACGGGCACCTCGCGACGCAAGTTTTCCGCGCCGTCGAGAATCGCAAGCCGGTCGTCGCCGCGACGCACGGCGGGTTTTCGGCGCATATCGACCAGGCGGGGCGGGTTCGGAGTCGCGGCGCTCGGGGCGCGACGGAGGTCGTCGCGGCGGAAGTTTTGCCGGTCGACTGCGCGCGGCTCGGGAAAAGGGCGCTTCTCGGCGGGCGCGACCTCGCGGAAACGCTCGCGCTCGTTTGCGTTTGGCTCGGTTTAGGCGCGCTCGTCGTTCGAAGAGTCGGCGGGCGGCGCGAAAAATTGGAAAGTTAGTTTCGTTTAATCGTTCGTCGACGCGTCCGGACGGGCGGCGGTTCGGCGTTTGGTTCTTTGAAGTTTTTTCTTCGTTATTTTTTCCGTTTTTGTCAATATTAATATAAGGGGAAGAAAATGAAACTTTCGCGACGAAATTTTTTAGGCGCCGCCGCGACGTTTGGGGCGGTCGCGCTCGCGCCGACGATCGTTCCGCGCTCCGTTCTCGGACGCGGCGAAACGGCCCCGAGCGACAAACCGACGCTTCTCGGGATCGGCGTCGGCGGAATCGGCTGCCCGCAAACGCAAGACGCGGCGCGGGTCGGCTTCCAAGTCGAAGCGCTTTGCGATATCGACTGGGCGCACGCCGAGAAGACGTTTAAAGTCTTCCCGCAAGCGCGAAAATACAAAGACTTCCGCGAAGCGCTCGACGCCGAGGGGGACAAAATCGACGCGGTTTACTGCGGAACGCCGGATCACACGCACGCGATCGTTTCGCTCGCCGCGCTTCGAGCCGGGAAGCATCTTTGCTGCGTCAAACCGTTGACGCGAACGCTCGAAGAGGGACGCGTCGTCGTCGAAGCGGCGAAAAAAGCGGGCGTCGCGACGCAAATCACGACGAGTCCGGCGACCGGCGAAACCGGCTGTCGCGTCGTCGAGTTGTTGGAAGCGGGGGCGATCGGGCAAGTTAGGGAAGTTTACTGCTGGAGCCTTCGCCCGGTTTGGCCGCAGGGCGCGCCGTCTTATCCGGACTTTACGAGCCCGATTCCGGACGGTTTCGATTGGGACGCTTGGCTCGGCCCGGCGCCGAAAATTCCGTTCGCCGACCGTTGGCCGGAGTCGTCGCCGATCCCGAAAATGAGTCCGGAAAATTGGGGCGGTCAAGCGGTTTTCCATCCGTTCAACTTCCGCGGTTGGACGGCGTTCGGAACCGGCGCGCTCGGCGATATGGGCTGCCATTGGGCGAACATTCCTTATCGGGCGCTCAAACTCGGGACGCCGAGCCGCGTCGTCGCGTCGACCTCGAAATTTTACGACGTTTCGTTCCCGTTGGCGAGCGTCGTTACTTACGACTTCCCGGAACGCGACGGTCGACCGCCGGTTCGGCTCGTTTGGAGCGACGGCGGAATCCGTCCGCCTATGCCGCGCGATTGGAACGGCGATTCGCTCCCGACCGAAGGCGTCCTTTACGTCGGCGACGAAGGCGTTATGTTCGACGACCAAATCTTGAATCCGGAGCGAGCGAAGAAGTTTGCGGACGTTCCGAAGCGGCTCCCGAGACGCGGCGACGTCTTCGCCGAATGGTTGACCGCTTGCAAAGGGGGCGAAAAAGCCGGGTCGAACTTCGTCGACGCGGCCCCGGTTCTCGAGTTCGTTTTGCTCGGAACGCTCGCGATCCGCAGCCGCAAGCCGGTCGAATACGACGCCGCGACGAACACGATTCCGAACAACCCGGAAGCGAACGCGATGATCGCCGCCAACTACCAAAACGGCTGGACGCTTTGACGTTCAAGACGGCGAAAACGACGAAACGCGATTTATTGTCGACCGATTTGGTTGCCTTTAAGTCGCGTTAAAATAGGAAGTTGAGGAAACGTCGAAGGAGAGCGCCGGTCGCGCGGGCGCTTTTTTCGACGTTTTTTTCCGTCGCGCGCCAAATTCGGCGCCGGGGGCTCTTGCGTTATTTTGAATTTGACGATATATTAACGGTTGACAAAGTTGGAAACGGAAATCGGCGTTAGGGTCGGTTTTCGTTTTCCCCTTTTCTTGCCGTCGCAAAAAAGCGCGTCGCCGACGCGCAAACGATATGAACAATTTTCTTATTTTATTTACCTATTTGAGTTGAGGTTCAGAAATGAGCGCGAACATTATGGGAACGGGACGTAAAAACGGTTTTACTCTCGTCGAATTGTTGGTCGTCATCGCGATTATCGGGATTTTGATCGGTCTGCTCCTGCCGGCCGTTCAAGCGGCGCGCGAAGCGGCCCGTCGTATGCAATGCACGAACAACCTGAAACAATTGGCGTTGGCTTGCCAAACTTACGCCGACCAAAACCAAGACCGCTTCCCGATGGCGATGCTCGTTCTCGACCCGAACGGCGCCGACGGGAACTGCGACCGTTTCTCTTGGCACGCCCGCACGCTTCCGTTTATCGAACAAGCGGCTCTTTACAGCGGCTTGGCCTTCACCGGCACCGGCAAAGGCGCCAACAACAATACCGACACGACGCGCGTCAACAGCCAATCGAAAAACGACAACCCGGGCCACTACGAATACCGCGTCGCGCTGATTTCGGCGCACCAATGCCCGAGCGAACCGGAAGCGATCGGCGAACAATCGGCCGAAGCTTGGTGCCACCGTCGTTCCTGCTACGTCGTCAACCTCGGGAACTCGAACTTCCGTAAAGACGAAGTCGTCAACTGGGACGGGCGCGAATCGTACAAATCGAAGAAAGCGCCGTTCACCCACAACGAAGCGGTCAAAATGGCGGCGATCACCGACGGCACGTCGAACACGCTTTGTATGTCGGAAGCGGTCGTCAACCCGAACACCAGCGGTTACCAAGGCAACTACGGTTGCGTTATCTTCTCGAACGGCGCCGGTTTCACCACTTGGAACGGCCCGAACACGACCGCCTCGACCGACCGCGGGCGCGCCGCTTGGAACCCGGACGACTTCAACCCCCGCTTCCCGTGCCACGGCGCCGGCAACTGGTTCGGCGCGACCTTCCCGGCGAAATCCCACCACTCCGGCGGCGTCAACGCCTCGATGTGCGACGGTTCCGTCCGTTACTTCAGCGACACGATCAACCTGCAAACTTGGCGCGCGCTCTCGACGTCCGACGGCGGCGAAACCGATATCGACTGAAGTCGCTAACGTTCTTAGCTAACGCCTCCGACCAAGCGCGGGGGCGTTCGACGTAAATTTAGCAAAAACCGAGAAGGAAGAGGAAATGGGTAAAACTTGGAAAACGTTGGTCGCCGTTTCGTTGGCGTTCTGTTGCGTCGCGTTCGTTGGTTGCGCGAAAAAAGACGGACTCACGCCGGTGAAGGGAACGGTTACGTTCGACGGCGAACCGATTAAAGACGGTTCGATTAACTTCGCGCCGAAAGGCGGCCCCGGCACCGCGACCGGCGCTCGGATTGTCGACGGCAAATACGAAGCGCGCGTTTCGCCGGGCAAAATGGCGGTTACGATCGAGGCGCAAAAAAAGGTTCCGATTGAGAACCCGACGCAAGAGCAAATCGACCGCGGCATTACCGAAAACACGGTTGACTTCATTCCGGCGAAATACAACCGAATGTCGACGCTCGAAGCTGATATCGCCGAAGGGCAAAAAGACCCGATCGACTTCGCGTTGACGAGCGAAGAGTAATTTTCGGCGTTTGACCGAACGCAAACGAAAACGCGCCCGACGGCGGAACGTCGGACGCGTTTTTTGTTGGGCGTCGGCGGCGCGAACGGCGTTAAACGGTGAAAAACGGCGGTTTTTTCGAAAATTTCGAACGCGGTTTCTTGCGTTTGCGGCGTCGATTTGGTACAATATCGGGAAAGCGCGCCGCGTCGGTTTCAAACGTCGGGCGGCGCCGACGGTTTTATCGGCTTTGTCAAATTAGGGAGAGCGTCGAAATGAAAACGAATCGCAGAGAATTTATCGGGGCGGCGGCTTTTTTTAGCGTCGCGGGACTTTTGGGCGCGAACGCGCAAGACGCCGACGCCGCGCAATTGGCGAACCTGCTCGAGGTCGCCGGTTCCGACCCGGACGGCGAAGTCGGGAAGCCGTATCGCGGTTGGAAGGAAGGCGAACTCGACCTCAACTTCATTCACACCGGCGTCGGCGAAAGCTGCTTCCAAATCTGCCCGGACGGCACGACGATTCTGACCGACGCGGGCGACCGCGACGCGGCGTCGTATAAAGAAAAGGTCGCGATTTTGCCGAACGAATCGCGCCGCCCGGGCGAGTGGATCGCTCGCTACGTCGGTCGCGCCAAGCCGGGAATCAAGAAAATCGATTACGTCGTCGCGTCGCACTACCACGACGACCATATCGGCAGTTGGCGACACGGCGTCGGCGTCGCGGAGGGGCGCGGCGATTACCAAATCAGCGGGATTACGCAAGTCGCCGAATATTACGCGATCGGCGCGGCGTTCGACCGCGGCTACCCGGACTACAATCAACCGAACGACCGAGCGCCGCGCGACCGCGACAACTGGCGCAAGTTCTTGGATTACAAGGAAAAGAACGAAGGCCTCAAACGCGAGGCGTTCGTCGTCGGCGCGCTCGACCAAATCAAGTTGGTCAACGAACCGGAAAAATACGATTATCACGTCCGCAACATTTGCCGCAACGGCGTCGTTTGGACCGGGCAAGGGGACGAGACGGTCGACTATTACGCCAAAAACCCGAAAAACGCGGCCGGTTCGATCAACGAAAACACCTGCAGTATGGCGACCGTTACGTCGTTCGGGCCGTTCCGCTTCTTCACCGGCGGCGACGTCAGCTGCCCGCTTCTCGACGAAAAGGGCGAGTTGGTCGACTACGAAGGCGCCGTCGGGCGCGCCGCCGGGCCGGTCGACGTTTGCAAGTCGAACCACCACTCGTACCGCGACGCGATGTCGCCCGGTTTCGTCAAAGCGACCAAGCCGCGAGTTTACGTTACTTGCGTTTGGGACCGTTGGCACCTGCAGAACAACACCGCGTCGGCGATGACCGACGAAGCGTCGTATCCGGGCGACCGTCTCATTTGCCCGACGACGATTCACCCGGGGAACGCTCCGATGATGGAAGGGAAACCTTGGCGCGAAAGTCTTGTCGAGCGCACCGGCTCCGTCGTCGTTAAGGTTTACGACGGCGGCAAAAAGTACAAGGTGTACTACCTGACCGCCGAAGACGAAAGTATGACCGTTACGGCGGTTTACGGCCCGTTCGACTCGCGCGGCGGCGTTTGAGCGAAAGCGGAAAAAACGACCGAATCAACGAAAACGACGGCGCTTCGGCGGCGTTCGGAGCGTCGTTTTCGAAATTCTTTCTTTCGCTAGGAGGTAAGGCAATGAAAAGACTCGCGTTAGCGCTCGCGTTCCTCGCTTGCGTTTGTTTCGGAACGTCGCGACTTTACGCCGAAACGGCGGGCGGCTGGGTCAAACATCCGGCGAACCCGGTTCTTGGCGGCGACTTGGGCGTCTGCTTCGACGTAACGCTTCTCAAAGAAGGCGATACGTACAAGATGTGGTTCTCTTGGCGGACGAAAGAATCGATCGGTTATACGGAGAGCCGCGACGGCGTGAAGTGGTCGGAGCCGCGCGTCGTCTTGGCGCCGGACCCGGATTGCGGTTGGCAAATTCGCGTCAACCGAGCGTCCGTCCTGAAAAAAGACGGCAAGTATTACATGTGGTACACCGGCCAAACTCGCGACCGTTCGCGAATCGGGCTCGCCGTAAGCGACGACGGAATCGAGTGGAAGCGCGTCCAAAGCGAACCGGTCTTGGTTTCGGAAGAGGCTTGGGAAAAGGGCTCCGCGATGTGCCCGCACGTCCTTTGGAACGACGAGAAAAAGGTCTTCCAAATGTGGTACTCCGCCGGCGACCAATACGAGCCGAACGCGATCGGGTACGCCGAAAGCGTCGACGGAATCAAGTGGAAGAAGCGCGACGGCAACCCGATTTTCGCGGCGGATAAAAACTCCGTTTGGGAACAACACAAGGTTACGGCGTGTCAAGTCTTCCCTTGGGAAGGCGGCTATCTGATGTTTTACATCGGGTTCGAAAACGAGCATTTGGCGCGTATTGGAATCGCCCGGTCGAAGGACGGCGTTACCGGTTGGGAACGTCTCCCGGCCAACCCGATTATCGGGCCCGACGCCGGAACTTGGGACGCGTCCGCCTGTTACAAGCCGTTCGTTATTTACGACGAAAAAGCCGACCGCTGGCTCCTTTGGTACAACGGGCGCAACGGGAGCGTCGAGCAAATCGGCGTCGTTACCCGCGACGGCAAAGACCTCGGCTTCCCGAGCGGCAAATGAGCGGCGGAAAGAAGAAAAGGGGGACGGCGAGCAAACGGCGACGCGTCGCGGCTTGTTCCCCTTATATATTAATATAACGGCGAAATCGAATAAATTTTCACCTCGATTTAGGAGATATTGATGAAACGATTTTCTATCCTGACGACGGTCGCGCTCCTCGGCGCCTGCGTCGTCGCGACGGCGAACGCTTTCGCGCAAGACGGCGCGCAAGTCGAACGGCCGAAACAAGCGTTGACGGCGGTCCCGTTTACGGAAGTCAAGTTGACGGACGATTTCTGGGCGCCGCGCATCGAAGCGAACCGCGTCGTTTCCGTTCCGCACAATATTAAGTGGTGCGAAACCGAGACGCCGCGCATCGCCAACTTCCGCAACGCCGGCGCCAAGTTGCAAGGCAAAGAGCACGGCAAGTTCGGCGGTATTTACTTCGACGATTCCGACGTTTACAAGATTCTCGAAGGGTTCGCGTACTCCCTTTCCGCGCATCCGGACCCGGAACTCCAAAAGAAAGCCGACGAATGGATCGCCGCGATCGGTTCCGCGCAAGAAGAAGACGGCTACTTGATGGCGTACTTCACGTTGATGAAGCCGAACGAAAAGTGGACGAACCTCGCGCATATGCACGAACTCTACTGCGCCGGGCACATGGCCGAAGCGGCGGTCGCCTACTACCGCGCGACCGGCGACGACAAGTTCCTGCAAATCAACCGTCGCGTTCTCGACCTGATCTGCAAGCGTTACGGCCCGAACGAAGGCCAGCTGAAAAACGTCCCGGGACACGAAGAAATCGAACTCGCGCTCGTCAAGATGTACCAACTGACCGGCGATCGCAAGTACCTCGACCAAGCGAAGTTCTTCGTCGATATTCGCGGCGTCGCGGAAGGTCGTCAAATTGAAAAGAACAGCCGCAACGGTCTCTTCGGCGAATATTGCCAAGACCACGCGCCGGTTCGCGAACAATCGGAAATCGTCGGGCACGCCGTCCGCGCGATGTATCTGTACTGCGGCGCGACCGACGTCGCCGGTTATTATCGCGACCCGGAACTGATGGCCGCGATGAAGCGCATCTTTAACAACGTAACGCGCCACAAGATGTATATCACGGGCGGGATCGGCTCCTCGGCCTCGAACGAAGGTTTCGAAGAAAACTTCAAGCTCCCGAACAAGAGCGCGTACTGCGAAACCTGCGCCGCCATCGGGATGATGTTCTGGGCGCACCGCATGAACCTCGCGACCGGCGAAGCGAAATACGCCGACGTGATGGAACTCGCGATGTACAACGGCTTTATGTCCGGTTACGGCCTGAACGGCGACTCCTATTTCTACGTCAACCCGCTCGCGTCGGACGGCGGCCATCACCGTCAACCGTTCTTCGGTTGCGCCTGCTGCCCGTCGAACGTCATCCGCGCGCTCCCGTCGGTTCCGGGTTACGTTTACGCGACCGCTTCTTCGAAGGACAACGGCGCCGACGATACCGTCGTCGTCAATATGTTCGTCGAAGGCAAAGCGACCGTCGAACTCGCCGACAAAATCGTCGAAATCGCACAAACGACCCGTTACCCCTACGACGGTAAAGTTTTCATCAAAACGACCGCTCGCATGAAGGACGAAAACGCTGAAAAAACGCCGTTTACGCTGAAAGTTCGCGTTCCCGGTTGGGCGCGAGCCGAAGCCGAAGCGGACGGTTATCGCTCGTTCGTTCGCGACGCCGACTCGTTCGACGGCGCCGTCGAAGCGCTCGTTTTCGAAACGCCGGTCGTCCGCACGATCGCGAACCCGAAAGTGAAAGACGACCTCGGACGCGTCGCGCTGAAACGCGGCCCGGTCGTTTACTGCTTCGAACAAGTCGACAACCCGGGCGTCCGCGTCGACCGCATTATCCTTGCGAAAGACCCGCAATTCAAGATCGAACAACGTGTTATCGCCGGGGACAACGCCAACGCCGCGACGAAAAACAGCGCCGCGCGCAAAGTCGACGTTATCCTCGCGAAGGATTACGAAGGCCGTACGCTCGTCGCGATTCCGTACTGCGTTTGGGACAACCGCGCCGCCGGTAAAATGGCCGTTTGGGTTCGCCAAGTCGGTCTGACCGACGCGCCGGCCGCCGATTCCGAACTCGGCAAAGAAGCGAACTGGATCGACGCCGAAGGGTTGCCGATCCTGTACAAACCGCTCGACGCGTCGCTCCTGACGGACGAAGTCCCGCAAGTCGCGAATTCGCCGGAACTTACCGGTTCCTTCTTCACCGACGAACGCTCCCTCTTCGACGGAACGAACGCCGGAAACCCGAAACACTCGGGCGACCAAGGCGTTCCGCGCGCGACCTGGTGGCCGCGCAAGGGCTCGAAGGAATGGTTCCAAATCGAGTACCCGAAAGCCCGTAAAATCAAGAGCGCGACGATTTACTGGTTCGACGACACTAAAGAACGCGGCGGTTGCGCGACGCCGAAATCTTGGAAGCTGACGTACCAAACCGCCGACGGCGCCGACTGGAAAGAAGTTGAAACGACCGACGCTTACTCGGTCGAGCGCGACAAGGAAATCGTCGTCAATTTCGCGGAAGTCGAAGCGGTTCGCGTTCGCGTCGAAGTTCAACTTCAAGACGGCCTCTCCGGCGGCGTCCTGAAAATGGACTTCAAATAAGTTGCGACGCGCTAACGAGTTAGCGTTTTAGCGATAGAGCGTCGGCGGTTTGGCAAAGGCCGCCGACGTTTTTTATCGACGTCTTCGACCCGGAGGAAAGCGTTGCGAAATTGCCGGAAAATTTGAAAAATCCGGAAAAATTTTTAAATTTTGCGCCGCGTTCTTTCTTATATATAGCGAAAATTATCGGCGAACGAGCAAAACGGCGTCGCGGCGGACGCGAGGAGAAAGAAATGGCGAAAAATGTAAGGAGCGGAAGCACGCCTTGGGAAGGCTCCGGCGCCAAATGGCAAACGATCGACCAATTCGGCGATAAACCGAGCGATTCGTCGTACTATGAGACGGTCTATTCGACGCCGAACAACAAAGCGCGCGACGACTCCGACCTCGAGACAAACGAGAAGAACGCGCTTTGGGAGCCGGAAAAAATTTGGGAAAAAAACGCCGATAGCCTAAGCGTCGTCCAAAAAATGGGGAACGACGCCCGCGACGAGCGATGGATTTTGACGGTAAAGGGCGTCGATTTCTGCTTTTATCGAATTTTGGCGGGCAAGTTTTCGATGGGGTTCGGCTTCGACCAAAAACTATCGAAAATCTGCGAAAAGTCGAAGAAATGCGATTTGGGGAAAAAGCGGGGGCACGACCCTTATCCGTTTTGCCCGAATAAAACCGGAAGTTTCGGCGCGAAATGTAAGGCGCGACCGGACGCCCG
Organism: Thermoguttaceae bacterium; assembly: GCA_045577885.1. GTDB lineage: Bacteria > Planctomycetota > Planctomycetia > Pirellulales > Thermoguttaceae > RUG369. The sequence goes on from JAZNJF010000380.1 coordinate 45,360, forward strand.
CCCCTATTGCTCGAGGAATAAAGCGCGACCGCTGTATTGTTACAACATGTCGGACGCCGAGGCGTTGGGGCGAACCGTCAAGATAACGCGCGATTTTTGGCTGATGGACACGGCGGTAACGGTCGCCGCTTTCGACGTTTTTCTGCGGGCGACGGGGCGCGGCGTTCCCGAAGGAGCGTATGGATACGACGCTATGTCGAACGAAATTCGGTTCGACAAACAATACAACTTTATGAATCCCGGTTTCCCTAATTTCGAAAGGTCGTTGCAGAAAGCAAATTATCCCGCGACTTGCGTCGATTGGTGCGACGCGACGGCTTTCTGCGATTGGTTAACCCAAGAAATGCGAAACTGTCGGCGAGAGAACGTCGGCGAGGGCAAAACGCTGGTTTTTCGGCTCCCGACGGAAGCCGAATGGGAGTGGGCTTGCCGTTGCGGAACGTCGGAAGCCTATTCGTTTGGCGACAATGTCGCGCGGTTGGCGAAGTACGGCAATTACGACGGCAAAGACGGATTTCCTTACGTCGCTCCGGTGAAGAGTTTTTTAGCGAACGATTTCGGTTTATTCGATATGCACGGCAACGTTTGGGAGTGGTGTTCCGACTGGTACGCTCCGTACGCCGCGACTTGGTTTTTTCCCCTTATAGACCCGAGCGGCCCGGATCGCGGCGTTTTGCGGTCGGTGCGCGGCGGGTCTTGGAATAACGTCGCTCAACATTGCCGTTCCGCGACTCGCGGCGCCGCGGCGCCTTGGGTGCGCGCCGTCAATTTAGGTTTTCGCGTCGCGATGGACGTTTACGAGTTTTAATCGTTGTTTAACGGCGCTTTGCGTTTGAGCGAACGACCGGCGATAAGAAGAGGCGAGACGGTAAAGGCGACGCCCCCGGTTGACTTTTTCGCCCGCGAAGCTAAAATAAAAGAGACGGCGCGTTTGCGTTCGCCGCCGTCGCGCTAGTCGTATTTGATTCAACGCAACAACCGCAAACCGAGAAAACGAGGAAGTTATGACCGTCGAAAACGCGTCGCCGATCGATTGGGCTCTTTTTAAGGAAACGTTCGACGCCGCGCGAACGGTCGTTTTGACCGGGCACATTCGTCCGGACGGCGACGCGATCGGAAGCGTCGTCGCGTTTGGGCGCGCTCTAAAGTCTCTCGGCAAAACGGTTTTGCTCGTCAACGGACACGCGGTTCCGCCGAACCTCGCGTTCCTCGACCCGGCGAACGAAATCCGCAAATTTTCGGAGCTAACCGACGAAGAACGGGCGTTTATCGCGTCCGCCGACCTCCGCGTTTCGCTCGACACGAGCGCTTGGGCGCAGCTCGGCGACTCCGGCGAACTCTTCAAGACGCCCGGAAGCGTCAAGGTAGTGATCGACCATCACGCGAAGAGCGACCCCATCGGCGACCGCCGCTTCGTCGACACGAGCGCCGAGTCGACCGGAAGTCTCGTTTTTGAAGCGGTTAAGACGCTCGGCGTCGCGCTGACGCTGGAGATCGCGCTTCCGATTTTCGTCGCGATTTCGACCGATTCCGGTTGGTTCCGATTCGCGTCGACGAAAGCGGCGACGTTCCGTCGCGTCGCGGAGCTGATCGACGCGGGCGTCGCGGTCGATTTCGTTTACAAGATTCTTTACGAGCAAGAGTCGTTTGGGCGGCTGAAGCTGGTCGGCGCCGCGTTGACCCGTTGCGAACGCTTCCTCGACGGCAAAGGAATCGTTACGTCGTTGCGCCGCAAGGATTTCGACGACGCCGGAGCGTTGCCGTCGGACAGCGAGGACATTGTCAATATGGCGCTGCAAGTCGCGGGCGTCGAGGTCGCGGAGATCGCGATCGAGCAAACGGACGGAAGCGTTAAGTCGAGTTTTCGCAGCCGTTGCGCGCTCGACTGTTCGCAGTTGGCGGCGGCGTTCGGCGGCGGCGGACACAAAGCGGCGGCGGGCGCGACGTTCGATTGCGGACTCGACGAAGCGTTGGCGCAAATGACCGCGAAGACCGTCGAAATGTACGCGGAGCTTGCTTGAACGACGACGTAAGCGCCGCGTTCGCAAGAGTTCGAAGCGCGTCCGTTTCGGCGTTTTGAACGGACGGTAAAAAAAGCGGAGAAAAGCGAGCGGAAAAACGAAAGAAAACGGAGGAAAACGCGATGAAGTTCGACGTCGTAATCGGCGATATTACTAAGTTTAAGGCGGACGCGATCGTCAACGCGGCGAACCGAACGCTTCTCGGCGGAGGCGGCGTCGACGGCGCGATTCACCGCGCGGCGGGCCCGGAGTTGTTTCTCGAATGCGAAACGCTCGGCGGATGCGAAACCGGCGAAGCGAAAATCACCGGCGGCTATCGTCTCCCGGCGTCGTTCGTAATTCACACGCCGGGGCCGGTTTACCGCTCGTACAAGCCGGAGGAAGCGGCGCGGCTCTTGCGCAACTGTTACGTGAATTCGCTCAAAATCGCCGAAGAGCGCGGCTTGAAAACGGTCGGTTTTTCGTCGATTTCGACCGGGATTTACGCCTTCCCGTTGGACGACGCGGCGCGAATCGTCGCCGAAACGTTCCGCGACTTCGCGTCGCAAGCGAAGAGCGTCGAACGGGCGACGATGGTTTGCTTCGACGAAACGACCGCCGACGCGTACCGCCGAGCGTTCGCCGCGCTCGAAAATTAACGGCGTTTGGCGCGTTAAGTCGCCGTATAACAAGAATTAGCCGAAAATGAAGTAAACAAACGCAACGGAGGGAGTCGACGTTTGGCAACGACGCAAGTCTTTTTTGTCGCCGGTTTTTTCCTTTTCGTCGGGATTTTGGCGAGTAAAATTTCGACGATTTTGCGCGCGCCGACGCTTCTCGTCTTTTTGGCGGTTGGAATGCTCGCCGGGACGGACGGTTTGCTCGGCGTCGAGTTCGACGACTTTGAAACGTCGAACTTTATCGGCTCGTTGGCGTTGGCGTTCATCTTGTTTTCCGGCGGGTACGACTCGGAGTGGAAGTCGGCGAAGCGCGTTCTTTTCCGCGGGACGCTTTTAGCTAGCTTAGGCGTGTTAGCGACGGCGGCGCTTCTCGGCTTCTTCATTCATTGGGCCTTAAAACTTCCGCTCGAATATTCGCTTCTTTGCGGGGCGGTCGTTTCGTCGACGGACGCGGCGGCGGTCTTCGCGATTTTCCGGTCGCGCGGCTTCGGCTTGAAGGGGAACCTGCGGCCGATGTTGGAGTTCGAGTCCGGGAGCAACGACCCGATGGCGGCGTTTTTGACGCTCTTCATGATCGAGAAGATCGCGTCCGGCGACGCGTCGGCGTTGGGGTATCTGACGATTTTGCCGAACTTCCTCTTGAAAATGGGCGTCGGCGTCGCGGCGGGGCTCCTGATCGCAAAGGGCGCGGCGACGTTGTTTAAGCGGCTCCGGCTCGAGTACGAGGGCCTTTATTACGTCTTCGGAATCGCGACCGTTTTCCTCCTGTACAGCTTGGCGGAGTTCGCCGGCGGGAACGGGTTTATGGCCGCTTACGTCGGCGGAATGGCGCTCGGGAATCGGCGTTTTCCGTACCGACACGGCCTCGCGCGCTTCAACGACGGGATCGCCTGGCTGATGCAAGCGACCGTTTTCTTGATGTTAGGCTTGCTCGTAACGCCGTCGGAACTCGTCGCGACGATACCGTCCGGCTTGGCGGTCGCGGCGGCGTTACTTTTTGTCGCGCGTCCGTTGGCGGTCGAGTTGTGTTTGATCGGTAGCCGTTGGACGCTGAAAGAGCGGCTGGCGATCGACTGGGGCGGATTTCGCGGCGCGGCGCCGATCGTGTTGGCGACGTTTCCGGCGATTTCCGGCGTCGAGGGGGCGCGGGAGCTGTTCAACCTCGTCTTTTTCGTCGTTTTGGTTTCGATTTTCATTCAAGGGAAGACGTTCCCGGCGCTGGCGAAGCGGTTGCGTTTGGCGAGCGACGAGCCGTTCCGCGTTCGGGCTCCGCTCGAATTTGAGGAGACCGACGGCGGACGCGAGCGAATGTACGAGTTCCCGATTTCGGCGGACGCGGCGAGCGTCGGCAAGTCGTTGGCGCAGTTGAGTTTACCGGGCGGGGCGCTCGTGTTGCTGATTCGGCGCGACAACCGCTTTATCGTCCCGCGCGGCGAAACGGTCGTCGAGGCCGGGGACGATTTGCTCGTCTTTTACGATCCCATCGCGGTTCCGGAAGTCGAGGAAATGCTGACGAAAACGAACGCCGACGCGGCGGCGGACGCGGCGAAAGCGGCGGCGGTCGCGCAAGAACTCGCCGAAGCGAACGGCGAAACGGCGGACGAAGAACCGTCGGAAACGTCGGCGAAATAGGCGTTTGCGGCGTCTCGCAAGCGAAAGACGAAGGGCGGCGCTCGACGAAAAGAGCGTCGCCCTTTTTTTGAAGCGCGACCGTTACTCGACATCGCGCAAAACGACGCGAAAACCAAAGGCCTCGTCTTTTAAGTCGGAAGATACAAAAGCTCGATAAGCCGATCTTGCCGCCCAGGCGCCTGTGTGCCAAGCCCCGCCGCGGAGGATTTTGAATCTTTCGCGCGGGAATTCTTGAGCGAGACTTTCCTCGGTGGAATCGGGGTAACGCCAATCGGCGAACAACTCCGGACAGTCCGGGGAGTCTTCGTAAGCGGGATACCAATCGGCGACCCATTCCAAAATATTGCCGTGCATGTCGTAAATTCCCCAAGCGTTCGGCGGGTAACTTCCGACCGGCGTCGGGCGTTCCAAGGTGAAACCGTCGTCGTCCCAAAGCGGCGCCGTCGGGCCGTAAGGCGAGCGACCGTTGCAGTTCGCTTTATCGGGGCTCCAAGTATCGCCCCAA